>NZ_BAABRO010000021.1 GCF_039545035.1 Novipirellula caenicola | reverse complement strand
ATAATGACACCGCTGTTACGCTCCATCGTGGCGGATTGAAATTGAGACTTCATCCGCTGGAGCGTAACAGTTTTCTCATTTCCCAGCCCTCCCAATCTCCCCAGACTCGTCGCGTTTCACCATCCCACTCGTTGCCTCGTCCACTACGATGATGGTGGCTTCCTCAAGGCCGGAAGCTTGTTATCGGTCCAAAAGTCTTGACGGCTTGTTGAGTTAATATAAATGCAAATCGCAACAGTGAGCCGTGGGCCGTAGGGCACCGGGTAGCGCGGGCCCCGGCCGCTGACGCGTCGCGGCTCAGTAATTCAACAAGCCGTTGACGCCATTCGTTACGAGGATGGCGAAGGGACTCGTTGCCTCGTCCACTACGGTGGTGGTGGCTTCCTCAAGGGCGGAAGCTTGGCATCGGTCCAAAAGTCTTGACGACTTGTTGATGTAATCGAAATCCACATCGCAACAGTGAGCCGTGGGCCGTAAGGCACCGGGTAGCGCGCGGGACCCGGCCGCTGACGCGTCGCGGCTCAGTAATTCAACAAGCCGTTGACGCCATTCGTTACGAGGATGGCGAAGGGTCTCGTTGCCTCGTCCATTACGGCGATGTTCGCTTCCTCAAGGGCGGAAGCCTGTTATCGCGACGAAAGTCTTGACGACTTTCGCTACGACGAGGGGGCGTCCTCAGCCGGCTCTGCGGGTTGCGGTGTTGACTCGAGCATCGTCTCGGTCGCCGGTGCATTCATGAATGGCTGCATTTGAGGGGCCGATGGGTCAAACGCTCCGCTGGTCAGCGGTGCTGGCATGTGCACGTCGCTGGGGTTGCGACGTGGTGTCAAGTGACGTCCAGTTTCGTAAGCGTCTTGGTATGCCCCTGGCGCCCATTGGCCTTCGGAAAGCTGGACTTGGTTGTAAGCCAACAACGATCCCTTTTGCCGGTGAAAATCGCGTATAGCAAGGTTGTAGTTGGTCAACGATGTATAGAACTCGGCCTCACTGGTCACCACTTGCCGTTGGGCTTGCAACAGGAAGTTGATGTTATCGGTTCCGTCGCGGTAACGGCGACGCAGCACATCGACTTGTCGTTGGTCCGCCAGATAGCGGTTGTAGTTGGTTTCCAATAATTGGTGCGTCAACATGATTTGACGAGCCGCATCGGAAAGATCATGGCTGACTCGCAGTTCGGTTTCGGCGAGCAATGCACGTTCACGACGCAAGTTCAAATTAGCATGCGCCACCGCAGCACTGGCCGCTCGCAACCCCACGGGGAAATCCATCTCCAGCCCGGCTTGCCACTCTTGGTAATTGCCGTCAGTGATACTGCCGTACAGGTTATCGAATTGCTCTTTGTCACTGCCGCCAATCAAATGATCACCAAGACCACGGAATCGGTATTGACCAAGAAAATCCAGCCGAGGACGTCGATTCAGACGGGCGGCGGTCAGTTCCATTTCACGCCGTTTCAGATTGAATCGTTGGCGACGCACTTCGACTCGCCGAGTCAGTGCTTGTCCAAGAGCACTTTCCCAATCGAACACAACTCGCACGTCGGTCGGAGTGGTGGTCGGTTTCAGGAGCCGTCCATCGCTGGCGGGCAAACCGATCAAATAGCGCAACTGTTGCTCGCGAGCGTACAATCCATCGGGACCGCCCAGCGCCGCCTCGACTTGAGCACGGAACTGATAGTATTGCGACTGAGCCTGAGCTTCTTCGTCGCTTCGTCCCGCCCCCGCCTCGAGACGGACTTGTTGGTACTGGAACGTTTGCAGCGCCGAGTCACGGCCTTTGACATTGGCTTCGAGTATTCGATAACCGACCGAAAGTTCCCAGTAGGCTTGCTCGACATCGGCAACCAAATTAATCACGGCGGCTTCGAAATCGGCCAATGCCACATCTTCATTGACACGTGCGATCAAGACACCGTTGTAATTGCCGATCGTCGAATTCGGACCCGCAATGCGGTTGAATGTGGTGCCGGCACCCTGCATCAACGGTTGACGATACTCCGCTTCGAGAAAGCCGACAAAGTCGCTGCGGAAAGCACGGTTCGGCCGGTTGCTGTTGTTATAGTTAACGTTGTGACGTAAAGCGAAGCTCGCCCCTTGCGCGGTTTGTTTCGACAACTCGGCGGCGTATGTCGCGTAGTTCTCTTGCAATGCGGACGGGGTGAACTGGGCATTGACCGAACCAGCCAAGATATTCTGAGGCTGATCCGCGTTGCTCCAAAATAGCTGCTGCGAGAATTGTGCGTCAAACGCCGACAACGCCGCTTCGGTCCCAGTCAGCGGATTGGCGTGCGCCAATGCGGGATCAAATGTGGTGGTAGTGCCCTGTGGATTCGGAACCACGGTGCCACCGATCGATCGCAGCACGGGACTTTGTTGAACCGCCAACTGGATCGCTTGCTCCAACGTCAACTCAAGCGTCGGGATCTTGGACGGATCTTCGAGTGCCAAAGGCTCGGTCGCTTGCTTTGCGGCTTCCGACGGCGCCGTTGCACACTGTTGTACTTCGGGGTACTCGATCCGCATCGCATAGTCGTCGTGGTACGATGCTTTGGTATCGTGAGGGCCATCTTTGATTCGATCAAAGACGCTACAGCCGACGTTACTGATCGAGGTGACTCCGACCAACATTGCCAGCAGAGCGGAACGACGGGACCGACGCCACGAGGACTTCAGACGATCACTCGCTCGGCCAATACGTGATGACGGAGCTGGCGTGGCTAATGTTTTGTCTTGGTTGCGTCGCATGACCAGGTTCACTTGAGTACGCCGCACCCTCTTTCGTCACTCGTACAACACAAGCGATCGTGCGAAAGATCATTGGCGGTGCTTGCGTTATCGACCGGATTGTCGAAACAACTGGAATGATCGGGCGACAAATCACGCCTGCAAATCAAGAGAAACCGGCACAGCCCGCAGAGTCGCGGCGGAGTTTAACGGTTGGCGAAGCTGTTGCAGCAACCCCGGAAGAAGGGGATGCGAGGGGTGGACACAAATCCCCATGTTTTCTCGGGGAATTCGGAAATCCGGCCGCAAGCAAAGTGAATCTGCCGATTGCACTGTTTTTGGGGGGCATCGTGAGTTTAGGAGCTCAGCTTTTTTGCGAGCACCGCTCTTATTGCGAGCACCGTTTGCGAGTCATCAATCAAGACTCAAGCAAATCGATTACCGACGTCCGACATTTTGAACCCTCCGCAAGAAAGACGGAAAGCCCCTGTCGCGAGCCAACCGCAAACGAAATCGCCGTTCGTGATCGTCTCGTCTCGCTACGAGCCGAGCGGGCTATCACCCAACCACCACTACTTTGGTAGCGCTCACTCCGCAAGCCGCCCGGTTGCAGCGAAACAAACGTTGAATTTTGACCGGGCGCGGCCCCGCGCCGCTCCGCTATAAAACCTCTCGCTTGCGGCGAAAGTCAATGACGTCTGGCGGTTGCCAGCAACGCGATTAGGCTTTGGCCAGGACCGGCAAGCGGAAACGCGATTGCGAAAGCGCATATGCGGAAAAGATGACCGCCGAGAAGCACAGATCGCCGGCGACAGTGAAGCCGTAGAACGGGATCGCATTGATGTAACAAGCGGTGAAACCGGCTACCGACATCGGATACCAGCCAGCCAAGATCGTACCGAAATTGCTGACGACAAAGAACACGGTCGAAGCCGCCACCGATGCCGCGGGAACCTTCCACAGACGGCTCGTTCCACCTGCGTTACGGAGCATGCGTCCGATTGGCACCGACGCTGCCATCCCCAGGTAAACCATCGCCATCGCCGCCAAGTTGTAGAAACCCAGCCCAGGAATCCCTAACATCTGGCCCATGATGTCACTCAGTGCCATCACTCCGATCGGAACCAAATAGGCTCGGCGTCCCGACATGTAGCTGCCGGCAAACAGCCCCAAAGCGGCGACACAGGCAACATTGGGAGGATGAGGGAGGAAGCGGCTCGCGGCAACGGCCAAAATCATCAGGTAAAACATCGGGCGAGTCCAGGCATTTGGAAAACATGTATTCGTATGCCGCTGTTTTAAACGCTTTGCCGGTAAATCGCCAGAGGGGAAAAGGGAAGGTGGGCAGGAAAGGCAGACTGCCCGTGAGCGACACCGGCACGTCGCAGCGGATCGCTGAATACACAAAAAAAGGCCGGTTTTCAGCGATGCAAATGCAACGCAAAAAACCGGCCTGGTCAGCCATCTGCTAGGGCACCGCCGCCACGGATAACGGCATCCGGTAGCGGGCAATTAGCAACTGGCAGCTTGTCTGGAGAGCCACTGCCGCTGTGCGGCTATGGGAACGCGATGACCGCTCCGGAAACCGCCGCCGCTTCGGCGATCACGGCGCGTCGCTCGTATGGCGGACGCTGGACATACGCGGGAACACAGGAACCGGTGCGGTAGTACCCCATGGTGTAGTCGCATTCACAGGGGTGATCGATCGTCGCGAGGTATGGCAGCATCGGAACGGTGGTAAAGAACCGCATGCCTGCAACCATCGGGGTCAAACATGGGTGTTTCTCGTGACCGTGTCGTTCCAACATACGGTCCTCGAAGTACAACGGATGCGAGAACGTATTGGGGGCGTTCCAAGCTTTGGTGGACCAGCCCCATGATGCATCTCGTTCGATCCCTTGCTCGGGTAGCGGCAGAATCGGCGAGTCCGCACTGCTACGGAATCCTTCAGGAGCCCGACCGTTACCGATGTTTTCGATCGAGGTGCTGGCGGCGGCGATCGGCGGCAATTCCAAGCGGCCGCCGACCACTTCGGGAGTCCGGTAAAAGTCATCGCCATCCAGCAAGCTTGCTGCGTTGGAATCGCGGTTAGGGCGGTTTGCCCCCCCTGCATCCCGGCTCGGACGCTGAGCAATCTGCTCGTATCGATCTTGGCGGTCCGCTTCAACAATGCGGTCAACGTCCAATTCCAGCTGATCCACCTTTTTGATCTGCGTGGGGGCCTTGATTACGGTTGCGGTCATTTGGCGAGCCGGATCGACGTCGCTCGAAACCACGACGCCTTGTGATTTCGGTACCACCTCCGTCGGCTCGCCGAAATAGGACGGCAACGCGCTGTAACGATTCGCCGGCGGGGGTAACGCGACATCGACGTCTTGGTGCTTCTGCGGTTCGGGGGCTGCATCCAAAATGCCGCTGCCAAACACCTCATCGGTCCAGGCGACAAAATCGTCGTTCTCCTGTTGGTCAAAGACGGGGAAACCATCCATTTCCTCGACCTGTTCGGAGACTGGCGAATCAGCCCATGCCGTCGAGCAACTCAACAACATGCCCGACATCAGGCATTTCATAAAAAGGTTTCGCTTTGATTTTTTCGATTTCATCGGCTAGCTCCCTCGGCTGAATCGTGCACGGGCCAGTCCGTTTTGGCCTCGTTCTGAATCCTCCGCGGAAAAAACCGGAGGTCCAGTTGTAAGGATTCGACCTCTGAACCCAAAAAAGCCAGTCGCACCGCGCGCGGTCGGCACAACCGGTACGACTGGCACGAGCCGCAAGACAATGCAACGGCACACGACGAAAGGGGAATTGCTTGTCTCACTCGTTTGAAGCAGCGTCTCGCTGCTAGAAGACGACTGCGTCTGACAAATCGAGTTGCATTCGCCGCAGGCCACAAACGAATCGCGACGATGCAAGCTCGATTCGGTAACCGCCACACGGGACCGCAGCGACTTCAGTGAAATGAGGCTGTTTCTCTACCGGACTTGGTGCCCATCGCACCCCACACCCCATAGGGACTTTCGCCGCTGGTGACTTGGCGTGCATTCAGGTTACCCGTGTCAATCGAATCCGTGACAAAGCGGACCGACCCGTCGAACAACAACGTTTGCACTCCTCCCTGATGCTCGCTCGACGGTGAGAAACTTCCCCAGCTGTCGTTGTTGCCAGCGTAAGCACAGGAATAGGAATTGGGTGGCAGTGTGGTGGTAAAGCGAGTATTGATCACACGACCATCCCCAAACAACAGCCCGCGCCAACAATCCGCGCCTGTCTGGTACTGAAATCGGTTGTTTGGATCTAGCGGTGCGGTCATACACGGCCCCGCCATCGCAGTCGTGCCGTCATACATTCCGTTAAAGCTGGCAACGTCGCCTTTGACGAAGGCTTGATCGCGTGGTGTCCCCGCGACCTCGCTCATTGCCAATGTATTGCTGGTCCCATCAAGTAGGTCGCGAAAGCGTCGCAGATCGTTGCGGTTGCCGTTGGTCATCGGTACGAACATGCTTCGTGAGTTGATGCGGGCAATCGCCATGCCCTCTTCAGAATCACTCTTGGCATTGTGCCACATCGCATCGCCAATGCAGAAGACATACAAGGATTTCGACAGCCCATTGTATTCGGTGCCATCCGCGTTCTGCGCCGAGGGGCACAGGAACGCCGCCTGAGGGCCGGCGTCTAGCAGCGTCTGACTCTGCCAGAACCCCGATCCAGGCGTCGCCACTTTCGCCTCCTGTTCAAACGCTTCATACAAAGCCCCCATTTCGATAAAAGGCAGCAAAAAGATCGAAGCGCCCACGTTTCGTCGAAGGCCGTACGAATAGCCGTAAAAATCAGCGGATCCAGGAGGGAATTGCTCGTAGGCGGAGTGATAGTTTTGCAGCGCCAACCCTAACTGCTTCATGTTGTTGGAACATTGCATCCGTCGCGCGGCTTCGCGTGCCGCCTGTACCGCAGGCAGCAACAGCCCGACCAATACACCAATAATCGCAATCACAACCAACAATTCAACCAAGGTAAACCCTTGATACCTACGTGTCACACTACACTTCATCGCATCACCTTCGATTCAGACCAAGAAACAAGCAAGAATGGATTAAAAGTTGTTTGACCCAATGTATTGACGCCCGACACAACCGCATTTACGGACCTACCTTACCGCGACGGTTCGCCGATTCAGCCAACGCCGTGAAACCTATTCGATCAACAAGGTTTGTTCGTCTTCAGCGCAGCGGAAATCGTGCGTGACTTGCGTGAATCGCTGGACAGGTCGAAACTGTCTCGTACGTTCCGCTACGTTGGTAGCGGTTTCAGCGGTCCTAAAACAAGCAAGTGTGACGCGGAGTTAAGCGATGATGTCCATGATGGGGTGGCCGTGGTCGATTTCCAAACGCTTGCGTCCTGGAAGCTCGAGTTGGCGGGAATCGAGGCCTAGTTGATGCATGATCGTGGCATGGATATCGGTGACGTAGTGACGGTTTTCGACGGCATGGAAGCCGATTTCATCGGTCGCACCATGCACCACGCCGCGTTTTAATCCGCCGCCCGCCATCCAAACGGTGAATCCAAAGATGTGATGGTCGCGTCCGTCGGCACCCTGCGATCCAGGAGTGCGTCCAAACTCGGTGGCAAACACGACAAGCGTCTCATCGAGCAATCCGCGCCGCTGCAAATCTTCCAACAGCCCGCCGATTGGCTGATCCACCGCCAATGCGTTCTTGGTGTGGTTCGCCTTTAATTTGCCGTGCGCGTCCCAGGCACCGGCGCCACCGCCACCATGTTGAATTTGGATGAAGCGTACGCCTCGTTCCACCAACCGTCGCGCCGCTAACAATTGCATCGCGAACTGGTTACAGTGCGGCACCCCAATCCCGTACAACGATTTTGTCTCGGCGGTCTCTTGCGAGAAATCAACCACTTCGGGAACCGACGTCTGCATGCGAAAGGCAAGCTCATATGACGCGATCCGAGCCGCCATCTGCGGATCCTCGGGATATTCGTTGGCGCGTATTCCGTTTAGTTCGTCCAGTAGATCCTTGCCAACCTGACGTGCGCGGTCCGGAAATGCAATTTCGGGCTGGCTAAAGTCGAGCGGGTTCTTGGGATCGATTCGCAGCGGCACCGCATCGTGGGCGGGCCCCAGATAGTGACCGTCACGGCTGTTCCAGTACTCGCGTTTGCCGATCGAAATGAACTGTGGCAAATTGTCGTTGAGCGAACCGAGTCCATAGTGCACCCACGCGCCGAGCGTCGGAAAGTCGCCATCGTTGCGATGACGACCGGAGTGGAATTGCGTTTGAGCCCCATGGTTGCTGTCGGTCGTGTACATCGATCGCACGATCGCCAATTTGTCGACTTGGCCGGCGACATGCGGAAACCAATCACTGACTTCGATCCCGGATTCTCCGTGCTTTTTAAAGCCAATCTGCAGCGGATACAACTCGTTGCGTTGATTGCCGTTGCCATCCGGAGCGACCAAACGTTCGAGCGCCAGCTTTGCAGGATCTTGTGCCTCAGCGAACGGAGTCTCTGCGATCGTTTTACCGCCGTATTTATTCAGCATCGGCTTGGGATCAAAACTTTCCATCTGGCTGACGCCGCCATTCATGAACAGCCAGATCACGTTTTTGGCCTTCGCCGGAAAGTGCGGCTGCCCCGTCGGTGGTGCCCAACGCACCGCTTCGCCGCGGATGTCACGTTGCAGCAACGATGCCAAGGCGACTGCGGAGAGTCCTTTGCCCATGTCCGACAAGAAACGGCGACGTGAGGGAACGAGGGGGTTAATCATGCGGTTACCTTTATCCATATCGCTAATCGGTTTGCTCTAGCGGACGGTCACGAAATCGTTGTGATTGATCAAAACCCAAACGAAATGCGCACGTGCGCGTGCCGGCGAACTTTCGGGTTGGCGCTCCCAATCCGACAACGCCTTCAGGCTAGCGGCAATCTCGGCATCGCTTGCATCGATCGCCAGCAGCGTTTTGAAACTGCGGATGACAAAGTCACGCGGTGTTTCGTCCGCGACAAACAAACGCTCGGCGATTTGCCCGGAGGAATGGAGCACCAGTTTGCTGTTGGTTAACGCGAGCGCTTGCTGAGGCACGATGCTCTGCTCGCGGCGGTAGCAATCGGTCACCAACGCCTCGTCAAACATCGTCAAAAACAGATCACGCTCGTTGTTCGAGTGAAAAAAGTACAAGCTACGGCGTTTCGATTCAGGCTGTTTCGCTGGCGGGACCGGAGGGCCGCCCATCGTTGGATCAAGCGTCCCGGCCAACGACAACACGGCGTCACGAACCACTTGGGATTCCAAACGAATTGGAACCCGCCGCCACCAAAATTGATTGTCGGGATCGATCGCTAGATTGGATTCACCACCGGCATTCGAGGAACTCATTCGATAGACCGCCGAGTTCACCATCAAACGATGCAAGTGTTTCATGCTGTAACCACTGTCGATCAGCTCGGCGGCGAGCCAATCCAACAGCTCCGTGTTACTTGGCGCGACTCCGTTTCGCCCAAAGTCGAACACCGATGCAACCAGCGGTTGACCAAAATGACGCGTCCATAGGTGGTTCACTGCGACGCGTGCGGTCAATGGATTATTGCGATCGGTAATCCAGCGAGCCAGTGCGGTGCGGCGGCCGCTGCTTTGTGATGGAAACTCGACCGCGGGATCGTCCTTTCCCGTACTCAGAAATCGTGTCGCCGACCACTGGGCGCCAACCAGTGGTGTAAAGGAATCGTCCGGGAGAATCGCGGCGGCAAGTGTTTTTTCGGCCTTGTCAAAATTCCCCTGAGCCTTCGCCAGTTCTTTTTCAATTGCTTCACGTTTATCCTCATCCGCCTCCGCGAGTCGCTTCTGCACGTCAATCAAAGAACGCTCGGCCTGCAGAAGCGAGACGTTACGTTCCGCCCGAATCGCCTCCGCTTTCGTTTCCAAAACGACAGCTTCGTCCGCAGATTCATTCCACTCTGCTTGCATCGCTGCATAGCGTCGTGACACGCTTTCATGCTCTGCGTCGGCGATTTTGACGTCCATGCGAGCGAGCTTTAGAGCGAATTCCGCAGCAGTGTCGTCCTGCCCCGCCTTTTGCTTCGCAGCTTCTGCCTGCTTCAGCTTCGTTTGGGCGTTCTTTCGTTTTGCCGTGGCGGCTGACAAATGGTTTTCGAGCACCCAATCACGTCGTTCTGGTTGCCAGGCTTCGGCCGGCAATGCGATGGGTTGAATGTCCAGCGGGTTGTCGCCGGCGGACTGAAAATTCAGAAACTCAGGCACGCCGGGCTCGATCACCTTCGACTTGTCCGGATCTCCCTCTTCACCGCGAATCAGCCGGTACGTCGGCGTATCCAACAACGCGTCGAATGCGCGCGGCAGCCCGTCCTTTGTTAGGTTGGCTTCGCCTGGCAACATGTCCATTCGCACTTGATACGGTTCGAAGAACGCCCGCATCTTGTAAAAGTCCGTATGCTCGATCGGATCAAATTTGTGGTCGTGGCATTTTGCACAGTCAAACGTCAATCCCAGGAATGCTTTGCCAACATGCTCGACCGTTTCGTCCATCCACTGGTTGCGATTGAACAAGAAAAAGTTTCTTGCCAGATAGCCCGTCGCCACCACCGCGTCGGTGTCAGTCGGATGCAACTCGTCGCCAGCCAACATCAACCGCACCATCTCGTCATAACCTCGGTCGGCGTTTAACGAATCGACGATCCAATCACGCCAATGCCAGAGGTGACGTTGGCTGTTTCGCAGCTGAGCATTCAGCCCCCACCAATCACTGTATCGCCAAATGTCCATCCAGTGCCGAGCCCAACGCTCGCCGTGACGCGGGTCGTCCAGCAATCGTTCGACAAGTTTCTCGTACCAGTCCATTGCCGAGTCTTGTTCCGCCGCAACCATCTCATCGCTCGACGGTGGAACACCAATCAGATCAAGATACAGTCGACGCACCAAGATTGCTCGCGGCGCATCCGGCTGCGGAGCCAGTCCTTTTTCTTGATGAGCGTTTGCGATAAACGAATCGAGCGGGGTGCGAACCCACGATTTGTTTTCGACCGCTGGAACAACCGGACGTGTGATCGGTTGAAAGGACCAATGGTCTTCCGGATCGGTCTCGGGTTGTTCATCCTCGGGTGCCGGTGCCCCAGCGGCGATCCAAGCAGAGAGCAGCTCGATTTCCGCCTCGGATAACGGTTCGCCCTCGTGCTCGGGAGGCATTCGGTCCTCGAGCGATGTCTCGCTGACACGATCGACCAAGACGCTGTCGGACACGTCGCCGCGAGCCACCACCCCTCCGTCGATCATCAATTCGACCGTGTCTAGACGCAGACCGCCTTCCTGTTTGAGTGCTCCATGACACGAAAAACATCGAGTCTTGAATAGCGGTTTAATTTTTGTTTGGTAGTCGTCCAGTGAACCGGCGGCCGACGACGACACGAATACGAAGAGGCAACCGATGGCGGCAAACAGCGCTGCAATGCGTCTAGAAACACTTGCCCCGAAGTGACGAGGGTGCCCATTTGACCTGGGGAAATGTGACCTGGAGTTGATGCCGCTCCCTATCATGCCTGCTCTCCTGGGATTGCCGATGGCTCGCGATTGGCCTCCATCGCTCGGGCGATCTGGCTGAGCACCGGGTGATGATCGCGGATATGACGAGACAATTCGGTTCTCGCTCGCGACCAATCATGGTCCAACAGTGCGTTTAAAATCTCACGATGCTGGCG
The DNA here is from genome assembly GCF_039545035.1 of Novipirellula caenicola. Classification (NCBI taxonomy): domain Bacteria; kingdom Pseudomonadati; phylum Planctomycetota; class Planctomycetia; order Pirellulales; family Pirellulaceae; genus Novipirellula; species Novipirellula caenicola. Next base: position 87,219 of record NZ_BAABRO010000021.1, on the reverse strand, counting down.
AGCGGTTTCAAGTGCGGTCGATCGATCGCGGTCCTCCCACTCGAATAGCAATCGATAGTAACGCCCCTGACGCTCGAAGAACTCTTGTATATAGACGTTTTGCGAGGTTTCAATCAGATACGAGTGCAACGTTTCGTCGATCCGTGGCAAGGCATCCGGTGACGAGGTTTGCGTGTTGGCTTCCAGTAATTGCTGCAACACGTTGTCGTCGAGTCGCGAGCGAGACAATTCGAGCGCCTTCAACTCCAACACCTCGCGAACATCGATAAACGCCTCGAGATCGCTTTGCCGAAACGGTCGCAGTTGCCAGCCGTGACGCGGGATGTGATTGAGCATCCCTTCGCCGGCAAGTCGGTGTAGGATCTGGCGAATGGCGGATCGGCTGACACCATACTTTTCTGCCGTCGCTTCCTCGCGAAGGTAAATCGGTTCCCCTTGCAAGCTCAATTGCACCAAATCGCCCACAATCCCTTCGTACGGATCTTGCGGTGGCTGGGGTAACGCATCGCCCGCATCGGCTAAGTCAACGACATCGACTGTTTCGGCGCGGGGCAACTTAACGGGCGTTAACCGCCGATTGGCCCCTTTTTTAAGCAATCCTTCCTCGACCAATTCGGCGATCGCGTGACGGACCGGCGTGAAGCTGACGTCGTAATGATGCGCAAGCGCGTCGAGCGTCAACGTCGTCGGCAACGCACGCCCCGAGCGAAGCCGCGCGGCTAAATCGTTTTTGATATAGGTCGAAATGCTGCTCATGAACATCAACATACTTGTCTTTGTAGACAAAGACAAGTAACATTGTCGACAAAAGCAAAAGAGGCTTTCTCTCGCGAGCTGGATCGTCATCGACGCCACTCGGGCAACCAACCAGCATGCGACCGAACGAACCCATTACACCAGCCGCGAATTACGCATGAAAATCACTGCCATTGAAGCCATCGTTTGTCATGCGAGGATGCGAAATTGGGTATTTGTGAAGGTGGTCACCGACCAGCCGGGATTGTTTGGTTGGGGCGAAGCGACGCTCGAGTGGCACACGCGAAGCATCGTCGGGGCGATCGAGGATTTGGCTCAATTGATCGTGGGCGAGGATCCCAGTCGGGTCGAATACCTTTGGCAGATGATGTGGCGGCAACATTTTTGGCATGGCAGCGGCGTGGTGCGTTCGACTGCGATCGCCGGAATCGATTTGGCGCTGTGGGATATTGTTGGCAAAATCCACAACGTACCGGTGCACAAGCTATGGGGCGGCCCTGTACGTGATCACGTACGGCTGTATTGTCATCTAGGCGGTGGCAATCTCGATCACTTTTACAACACACCGGTCGACAACGCCAAACAGTTCGCCGACTTGGCCTCGCAAGCGGTTGCCGATGGGTTCACGGCGTTCAAGTCGATGGCGGTCCCGCCAACGATGCCGGTCGAAGGACTACAGTCGATTCACGCGGCCACGGCCTGTGTCGCGGCGATGCGAGAGGCGGTCGGCGACGAAATCGACATCATGGTCGATTGCCATGCACGCCCATCACCCGCGATGGGGATGCAGTTCGCCAAGGCACTCGATCCCTATGGACTCTATTTTCTCGAAGAGCCATGTTGGCCTGAAAACCTTGACAGCCTTGCTGCGATTAACGCCGCCGTGACCACGCCCATTGCGACGGGCGAGCGGTTGACACATCTCGCTGCGTTTCGCGATCTGTTCGCCATTCGCGGTTGCGAGATCTGCCAACTTGACCTGACGCACTGTGGTGGATTTAGCGAAGCACGTCGTATCGCCGCCCTCGCCGAGGCTCACCGCATCGCACTGGCACCGCACAATCCGCAAGGCCCGGTAAGCACGGCGGCATCGATCGAATTTGGATTCTCGCAGCCGTCTTACATCATCTGCGAATCGGTTCACCAGGACGTTCCTTGGCGAAACGACGTGGTCGAAGAAGGATTCACGGTCGATCCCGCGACACGCACGGTGACGCCCAATACTCGGCCAGGACTGGGCATTTCGATCAACGAGGACGAAGTACGCAAGCATCCGTTTGAGCAAGAGGTTGCACAGCGAGTGTTTTACCGAGACGGCGCGGTGGGAGACTGGTAAGCATGAACACGAAACAACCTCGTCCATTTCAGCACGCTTCGTTTCAAGGACGGATGGGAATCGCGCGTGTCGACATCACGCCGCCCGTGGGTGTCTATTCACGCAACTGGGGTGCCGCGAAACACGATGTCGCCGATTCGATCCATCGCCCACTTTTGCTTACTGTTTTAGCATTGGCATCATCCGCGGACGCAGCCCCCGTTGTCCTGATCGATTCCGATCTTGGTTGGTGGAAGACCCCGGCAACCTATGACGAATTCCAGCAGCGTCTGCACACGGAACTTTCGCTCGAACCGGGGCATTTGATCTTCGCACTGACGCATACGCACGCCGGACCGCCGCTGATGCAGCCCGACCGTTCGTTGCCTGGTAGCGAGCTGTTGCAGCAGTGGATGGCATCGCTTGTCCAGCGGACGGTCGATGCGGTACGTCAAGCTTGTCAATCGATGTTTTCGGCAACCTTGGATTGGCACACCGGAACATGCTCATTGGCGACCGTACGTGATCTGCCTGACCCGACTCCTGATCAAGCACGCTATTTGTGTGGTTACGATCCAAGCGGGGATCCCGACAATACGCTGGTACTGGGCCGGATCACCGACGAACACGGCACGCTGCGGGGCACGCTGGTCAACTACGCCTGCCATCCAACGACGTTGGCTGCCGAGAACACCGCGATCTCACCCGACTATGTCGGCGCGATGCGTGAAACAATGGAAAACGCCACCGCGGCTCCGGCCATGTTTTTATTGGGGATGTGTGGCGATCTGGCCCCGCGTTATCAATACGTCGGCGATCCCGCGGTCGCCGATCGACACGGGCGACAACTTGGTTTTGCAGCCTTGGCGACGCTCCATGACATGGAACCCGCCGGCACCTCGCTCGTTTACTCCGGCGCACTCGAATCGGGAGCTCCGCTGGCGGTTTGGAATCATCAAACCGCCGGTGCGTCCAGCGAGTTGACGGCGATGCGCAGTACGGTGGCGTTGCCGCTGAAAGATTGGCCTTCGGCCGACGAGCTCGAACGCCAACGTTTGGCATGTACCGACCGCGCCCTTGAAGAACGACTGAGACGTCGACGCGACATTCGTCTTGGCATCGGCGACGGCCAAACTTTCGAGCTTCCCATCTTTGCCTGGCGAATCGGTGATGCGGTGTTGGTGGGCAGTTGTTGTGAACCCTATTCCATTTTGCAGCTAGAACTTCGCCGACGCTTCAAGGATCACACCTTGATCTGTATGAATCTGATCAACGGATCGATTGGTTATCTTCCGCCCACCGAACTTTATGACCGCGATGTGTATCCGGTTTGGCAAACCCCGTTTGATCGCGGATGCCTTGAAGCGACCCTCGAAGCCATGACGGGAGTGATCAAAGATGTGCTCAGCCGCTAAACCGCTGCACGGGGTGTTGCCGGTGCTGCAAACCCCGTTTACCGACGCCGGCGAAATCGACGAACGGACGCTACAGCGTGAAATCGATTGGGCGTTTGAAACCGGTGCCGACGGCGTCGTCGTCGCGATGGTCAGCGAGGTGCTGCGACTGGGTTATCGCGGTCGATTGCGACTGGCGGAATTGGTATGCGAAACTGCCAAGGACCGAGGTTCAACGGTCATCAGCGTGGGCGCCGAGAGCACCGCCGAGGCGATCGAGTTTGCCAGACATGCCGAAGCGATCGGAGCGAGCGCCGTGATGGCAATCCCACCGGTGGCAACCAATTTAAGTGCAGACGCGACTCGTGATTACTTTTCTGCGATTGCAGGCAGCATCTCGATTCCGTTGGTGGTCCAAGATGCATCGGGTTACGTTGGGGCTGCGATCGACCTCGGCGTCTACCTGGATCTGCTGGAGCAATTCGGCAGCGAGCGAATCTTGTTCAAACCCGAAGCCAGTCCGCTGGGGCCGAATTTATCCAAGCTGCGGGATGCGACGGACGGCCAAGCCCGGATCTTCGAAGGTTCTGGTGGCATCAACTTGGTCGATTGTTATCGTCGCGGGATTGCCGGGACGATGCCTGGCACCGATCTACTGGACGGTGTCGTTGCGCTTTGGCGGGCGTTGAGCGAGGGTGATGAGGATCGAATTTATCAATTATCGCTGCCGCTCTCTGCAATCGTCGCTCTGCAGTTGCAAGCGGGACTCGATGGATTTCTTGCGATTGAAAAATACCTGCTCAAGAAACGCGGGATCTTCACCAACACGATTCAGATCCCACCCACGGCGTGGCAGATCGACGAAGAGACCAGAGCCGAAGTCGATCGTTTGTTCAAACGGCTGCAGGCGGCATTGTAGATGGAAGTGGCCCCCAGCTCGATCCGTTACCGAACATTGACGTGGCTGACGATCGCCGCGGCGCTTGCGTACCTATGTCGCAATGCCGTGAGTGTCGCTGAGAGCACGGTTCGCGAAGACCTCGGGTTCACGCTCGAGCAATCGGGTTGGTTCATGGGAGCGTTCTTTTGGACCTATTCGCTGTTTCAAATCCCAAGCGGCTGGTTCGCGGAGCGGTGGGGAACACGAATCACGCTCAGTCTGTTTGCGTTCGCATGGTCGCTGGCAACGTTTGGAATTGGCGTTGCACCGGGGTTTGGGTTGCTCATCATCGCCCAGCTTGTGATGGGGATGGCCCAGGCAGGAATTTTTCCGGCATCGTGCAATTCCGTCGGTCATTGGATGCCGCTGGGCCAGCGTTCGCTGAGCTGTGGGATCCTGGCGGCCGGCATGCAGGTGGGGGCGATTGTCGCTAGCGGATTGACGGGGGTGTTGATCGCGCCGTGGGGATGGCGATGGGTGTTTGTCGGCTTTGCCGTTCCGGGCATTTTCTGGTCACTCGGTTTCTACTTGCGATTCCGCAACGATCCGAGCCAAGATGATCGCGTCAACGAAGCCGAACTCGCTTTGATTCATGCAGCGCGCTCGCCCGTAGACGCAGCGACCGCGGACGAGCCAGTCAACGAATTCCGCGAGCTGCTCGCGATCGCTCGATCGTCCGTGATGTTTTGGTTGTGTGGGCAGCAAATCTGTCGCGGGTCGGGATACATGTTCTTTGCCAGTTGGTTTCCCACGTTTCTACAAGAGACACGGGGTGTTTCGGTTGCCGAGTCGGGGTATCTGCAGGGTTTGGTGTTGGCCGGAACGTTGACGGGAAGCATTTTTGGCGGCACGTTGGTCGATTGGATCTGGCGTCGCACGGGCAGTTTGCGACTGAGCCGTAGCGGCGTCGGAGCGTCGTTCCTGGCGGCGTGTGCGGTGTTGATTTTGGCAGCATGGTTTGTGCAGAACGCAATGTTGGCGGTCATGTTTTTGTCGCTCGGTTCGTTCTTGGCGGCACTAGCCGGCCCCTGTGCCTTTGCCGCGACGATCGACATCGGCGGCCCTCGCGTCCCGCAAGTCTTTGGGTTGATGAACATGGTGGGTAACCTCGCTGCGGCCGCCTGCCCAATCTTGGTGGGTTACTTGTTCCAGTGGACTTCGAACTGGAATTTGGTGCTGCTGATGTTTGCGGGGGTTTACCTCGTTGGTGCCATTTGCTGGGTGTTCGTCAATCCAGAAAAGCAAATTGACGGCGTCTAAATTTCATCTTCTTAAACGCCATACCCACATGTGCGTTCCCAGAGCATGCTGCGAATACCCAGCAACCGCGGCGATCCTTCTGTGATGCGACAACCCTATTCGCAGTCACCGAGGGGAACGATGATCCCCGGCGGTGGAAGTCTATCGACCTTCAGCGGCCTTATAGCGAAACGGCGGCAGATTACAAACCATTCGCGACTTTCGCAATCGAAACACGTTGTCCTGGGGTCCACCGAGCACCAAAACGCCACGGTTCATGCTAAAACGTAGCGCAGGGAGCGGCGAAAAATCCAACACTTGCGTCCGAAGGGGCTGAACCTCACCAGCCTGCTCCCACGGGTTCAAGTCGTCGCTACTTTCGCGTTGAACGCGATCCACCGTCGGACGGCGGCGGCCACTTTGAAAATCAACAGTGCTTTCGCTCAAATAAACACAGGTGTCTCAAAACTTTCATGGCAACGTTTCATCCTACTGCATCGACCAAGTTTTTTCTGGCAACATTGTTTGTGATGCCACTGATGGCAGCGTCCGCATTGGCGGGCGAATGGTCCGTGCCGCTGGCGGGAAATACCTTTCGCAGTTCGCCGTCGCCGGGCGGCAGGTACTTGGGACGCGATGGAACGCTTCGGATTCGTGAAGCGGATGCAGTCTACAAAGTTTACTTTCACGTCGATCGCGCAGCCAACCTTGCCCTTGGCATCAGCGGCCGCGCGGTGCACGGGGAAGCAAAACTTGAAACCCAGGTCGACGCCACATCATGGACAACCGAGCTGCAAGATGAACCGAGTCGCGTTTACCCGCTTGGTGAGATCAAGGTCGACGGGCCTGGCTATGTCGAGGTCCAACTAACGCGTTCGCACGACAATGGTTCTGCGAGCGTGGAGCTGAGTGAATTGCGAGTCAGCAGCAATGATCAGGACTTAACGCTCGACTTCGTCAAAACCAACGACGGCAACATGTTCTACTGGGGTCGCCGCGGCCCCTCGGTGCACCTGAGTTATCGATTGCCAAAGGAAGTTGATTTGACGTACGCGTACAGTGAGATCACGGTGCCAGAAGGGCAAGACCCGATTGGTACCTATTTCATGGCCAACGGATTTGGTGAAGGCTACTTTGGTTTCCAGGTCAACAGCGAAACGCAGCGCCGCGTCCTGTTCTCGGTTTGGAGTCCATTTCGCACCGACAATCCTAAAGAGATTCCGGAATCCGATCGTGTGCTGACCACGGCGAAGGGCGAAGGGGTCAGCGCACAAGATTTTGGCAATGAAGGTTCCGGCGGGCAAAGCTTTTTGGTTTACCCGTGGACTGCCGGAGTGACGTACCGCTTTTTGACCGAAGTCAAACCCGATGGCAATGGCAACACGCAGTACACGTCATGGTTCGGGGACAAGAGCAAGAACGAGTGGCGACTGATCGCCAGTTTTCGGCGTCCCAAAACCGACAAGCATCTGACGGGCTTCCATTCGTTCTTGGAAAATTTTTCGCCTGAGACGGGCCATATCCAGCGGATGGCAAACTATGCGAATCAATGGGTTCAGGATGTCGATGGGGTGTGGCATGAGATCACGCGAGCGAAATTCACCGGTGACAATACCGCACGAGGCCGTCATCGGCTCGATTTCGCCGGCGGCAGCGAACAGGACCGTTTCTTTCTGCAAAATTGCGGCTTCTTCGATGCGACCGTGAAGTTGGACCAAATCTTTGAGCGAGCTTCGACGGCCAGCGAACAACCGAAGATCGATTTCAGCTCCCTTCCCCGAGGCTAGAAGGACAACGGTTCCTACCCTATTGTGACCTGGGTGGCAGTCTGCTTTTTCGTCGTAGAAAGCGGTGCCATCTGGCAACACGCTCGGTCGCGTGAGTGGGGTGAATCTCTCGACGATGCCGACCTCGTCGCGGTCAAGGTTCGCGTCCAAACGCACGGTTCTCAGCTTTGGTACAATGCTTTTGGTAGTACAAGGCGTTTGGTTGATTGCGTCGATTGACGTCACGCCGTCATTCGGTTGACGGTGGGGGTTTCGTCATCGACGAACCTCGAAAACCACTCGATGCGATTGAGGCGGCGAATGAAATACCGAATTGTCTGGCTGCTGCTTCTGCTGTTACTGGTGTTCGGTATCTACGCCGTGACGCGCTATGCCTTGAATCAACCCGCGGATCAGCGAGGCTATGATGCGATCGACTGCGTCGTCCTGCACGGCAGTGTCCAGCACGACGGCCCCGTTTCGCCGGTTCGTCCAACCGATGTTACCGGTGTGTACTTGTTCGAAGGGCACGCGAATCACACGATGATCCAACTGCTCCGCTACCTGCCTAATCTACGCAGCATCACGGTTGGACCGGACTTCAGTGGTATCGCAGCCGGCACGCCCGCCAATCAGCTTCCCAAGCCATCCGCAGTGGCAGAGGCTGACGTCAAAAAAATTCAAGAAGCGTTCCCTGACCTCAGTGTCCAAGTCGCCCACTTTTCATCCCCGGATGACAAATAATCATCGCACGTCAGGTGCATTGTCTTGTCGTCCTTAAAACAACCCATTGGTGACAAACATGTTCAAAACGTTAATGCCTTGCACTTTGCTGGCCACCCTTCTGCTTTCCGCGTCGCCGCTGTTTGCCGCAGACAAGCTCAGCGACATCCTTCGCAAACACCAATGGGAAGGAATGATTGGCACGTGGGTCGATGCCGAGACAAACGGGGAAACGTCCACAGCCACCTACGCATGGAAGATCAAAGATCGAGTCATCGAGATCACAACCAAGGGAAACGAAATGGAGACCGTTGCTTTGATGGGAGTGAATGCCAAGACCCATGAGGTGTTTCACATGGGAGCCGACAGCACGGGCGGTTCCTCACTTGGCAAATGGGAGGTCGACAAGAATGGCGATGCCGTGCTGGGATTGTTGTTTACGGGCGCCGATGGTGAACAGGGCGGACTGAGTATCCGGCATCACCGCGAGGACGAGGACACGATCATCGTGACGATCGAGCTGCCCGAACCGATGCAGTACAAAATGATCCGGGTAAAGCCAAAGTCATAGCAAACTCAGAGAAGCGTCGCGCATTTCAATCTAAAACTGCCCATTTCGTTCCACCTCGAGACAGCAAGTTTGATGAGTACGCCGAAGATCAAACGAATCACCGTTTGCGTTGCGACTGCAATCCTGATATTTGCGATTACGGGGTTGGCGTATTCACAATGGCAGCGGCCGGTCCCAACGGGACAGAAAGTCCGTTTGACTCATGGTGGACAAGCACGACAGTACCGAATTTACGCTCCCGACAACTACGACGCCGGAACCAAGACACCGCTTGTCGTTTGTTTGCATGGAGGCGGCGGCAGCGACGATCAGATCTCGGCAATGGGGATGACGGAACTCGCCAACGAGAAAGGGTTCATTGTTGTATACCCCAACGCGATCAATCAACATTGGAACGACGGACGTGAATCCGAATTGTATGTCGATCACGATAACACTATCGATGATGTTTCGTTTGTGATGACGGTGATTGATCGAGTCAAAGAGGAATACACCATTGATTCAGACCGCATCTTTTCGATGGGGATATCCAACGGTGGATTTTTGACCCAGCGACTTGCGATCGAGCATTCGGAAACGTTTTCGGCGGTCGCGATCGGCATCGCGACGATGGCTGAACCACTGAAAGAAAACTTCGCGCCGGCCCATCCCGTGTCGGTACTGTATCTAAACGGAACGATGGACCCAATCGTTCCCTACGATGGTGGCGAAGTCATGATCAACCTTTTCCCTAAACTTGCACAATTAAGCTCCAAACCCAAAAAGAGTCGTGGTCATTGTTTGTCGACCGACGACGCGATCGGGCTGTGGTTGAAAAAGAACGGGATCCCAGATCAGCCTGCGGTAACCGAACTTGAGGACAAGGATCCGGCCGACGGTTGCACCGTCGAGAAATCACTTTGGACCGGCGGGAAACGCAAGACGAGCGTCGCTCTCTACCGAGTCGTCGGCGGAGGCCACACGCTGCCCGGGCGTGATATCCGGATGCCAGAGAGGATCGTGGGTAAAACCAATTCGGATATCGATGGTCTCGAAGTGATCTGGGACTTCTTTGCAAACCACGCTCGCACGGCTGGTGCCCCCACGTCCTCTGCCCCTGTTAACGCCCCCGCCGCGGCACCCACCACCGACGATGCCGAACCATCAAACGCGAATGACGCTGACACGTCTCGGAAGTAACCCGGTTCCCTACGACTTCATCGTGACACCAGCAGCAGTGAATTGACAAGTTGGATCACCTCGGTGGCCACGAATCGGCAACCGAGTATGATACCGACATCCAAGCGAAGTCGACGGCAATCCTAGCTGCACACCTCGAAAGCAAACCCGATGGGGGGTGATGCTTTCTGATTTTCTCTCCCCATTGGCAATGCGTCCAAGCAAAGTAATGGCGTTTTTTCAATTCAAACGGAACGAAGCGATTTTCAGTGAGCATCCGTTTCTTGATTCTCCCCTCATCCTCGCCAGTGGGGTTGGCCGCTCGGGGACGACCGTTTTACGGCATTGCCTAGCCGCACATCCCAAGGTGGCAAGCTATAACCACGAGTGCAACTACATTCACCATCTGATGCGTGCCGCGAATCTGCATATGGAGGAGGTCGGCGACTCGGTGCCGGTGGGACGTCGTGAATTCTGGCGTATGCATCGCCGTACCTTACTTGATCTCTACTGGCCAACAGCGAATTGGCGTACTCCCGAAGAATACTCCGCCATCTCAACCTACTCGATGCTTGATCCACGGTCGGCGATTGGATTGAAGGAAGCGTTTCCTCGACTCGCGATCTGTTACATCATCCGCAACGGAATCGAGGTGATTTCGTCCTACCAATCATTTCGCGGATTCAAGGAGATGACGTTCGAGGACGTCTGCAAGCTATGGGCACTTCGCCAGGATATGTTGCAGTACCAATCATCGCGGCCGCACATCTTTCTCTGTCGCTACGAATGGCTGATCCGGGACACGCCGAAGTTCAAACAGACTCTCGAGTCCGCATTTCAATCGATCGGCCTTGAATTCAACCAGGCATGTCTCGCCCCGCTGTCCAAGCGATTTCACCCGACACGATTTGCCGGAGAAAGTCGTCATGCAGCGAAAGATCCCAAGCAACGAAGCCAACGTTGGAAACTCTGGAGCGACGAGCAACGCGAAACGTTTGTAAGAATTTGTGGCGAAGCGATGACGCATCACCAATACGAAATCCCCTGGCTTTAGACGCTGTCGTTGCCTGCCTTGTTCCGTCCTATTGCACCGGAGGGCTTCATCAAGCATCCAACATTCGGCGCCGTAGCGAAAGCCTCGGATGACTTTCGCTACGGCCAAATGTGGAAATCACAACGTTGACGAAACGCGGCGAAACCGACGCCGATAATCCGTGTCAGCGTTAGTTATTGAAATACGCGTGGTTTGGATCGCCACCGCTGATCAGGTAGGCAATCAAGTCAAGGATTTCTTCTTTCGTCATCGGATTGAACAATCCAACGGGCATCGCCGAAACGTCCGACACGACCAGTTCTTCGATTTCGTTACGGTTGACGTTGACTCGTTTGTTGGGGTCGGTCAAATCGGTGTTGATCGTGATCGAGTCACCGTTCAGATTGACCACAACGCCGGTGTGTACGACACCGTCTTCGGTCAACACTTTGATCGACGAGAACTGATCATTGATCACCTTGCTCGGATTGACCACTTGGTCCAACAAGTCGTGTGGCGAGTAACGTCCACCAGCCGAGGTCAAATCGGGACCGGTCATTCCGCCTTGGTCTCCGAAGCGGTGACAAGCGAAACAGCCGCTAGCGGCAAACATTTTACGCCCGTTCGCGAAATCACGATTCTTCAGTCCCGTGCTTGCCGCTTCCGAGAGTTCCTCGAGCGTCCATTCCTTCGGTGTGCGTCCTTTGAAGACTTCGCCCAAATTTTCGAGTGCCGATTTCTTGACCGGCTTTCGTGCCAACAACTCGGCCATCGATTCTTTTTCAGCCTCGGTTAGCGAAGCGACGGCATCATTGCGAATGAACTCGATAAACTTGTCGAAACTCGCTCCGCCTTTGTAGTTGGCCGCTTTCAAGAACCATTCAAAGTAGGCTTCACGCAGTTCCGGGGTCCAGCCGGCCGTCAACATGCGGATCGAACGTGCGTACTGCATTTGTTCTTCTTGCGTCGGTGCCGCGGCAATCAACGCCATCGCCTTTTCGGCAACGGTTGGGGATTGCAGCCACGCCAACGTTTCGCACAACAACCAATTCATCTCAGGCGATTCCGCAGGGAACTGCGGATCAAGACGAGCGATCAACTTATCGACAATGGCTTGGTCGGGACGACCAAAGCGGGTCAAAGTGATCTGGATGGCACGCTGCAGCGTCAATTGATCGAAGGAATCCAGAGCGGACGGGTCAATCGCAATGGCCGCGTTAAGCAACTTGCCTCGCATCGCCGTATCGACTTCGGGGTCCTTGTCGGTGCGGTGCATTGGGTCCACGCCGGCAACCCGAGCGAGTGCCAACAACGCGACGACTTGTTTCGCCGGGTCCGACTCGGTCAACGCCTTGTCGGCCCAGGAATCGAGCGGTTGGTGCTCAATTGCGGTGCGTGCAGCGAAACGAATGAAGCGGTCGTCGTCTGCCAAGTAAGGCCATGCGGTTTCGATCGCCTTTGGATCTTGCTTGCCGTGGAATGATTCGAGCATGTGGCGAGTTTCTCTCGCCTCGTTCTTGACCACCTTGGGCTCGACGAGCTCGGTCGATTCGTTGCCAACGTAGGTCACGCGGTACAGTCCCGATTGAACGCGGCGACCACCGATGGTGAAGTACATCGCACCGTCTTGTGGGTGGATGATGGCGTCGGTGATCGGCAGCGGCGCGCCGGTCACAAACTCTTCCTTCGTGGCCGTATACGAGGATCCGCTTGGTTCGATGTGAACGGCATACAGTTTACCCCAGCTCCAATCCAATGCGTAAAACGCATTCTGATACTTCGCTGGGAATTTCGCACCGTAACCGAACGTGGTTCCGGTCGGCGATCCGGGACCGATATCAAGAATGCCGGGCAGATTGTCGGCATAAAACGGCATCCGTTTTCCGGCACCGTTACGCCATCCGAATTCGGCACCGCTGGTGACGTGACAAATACGCGTCGGACGGTACCAAGGTGTATTGAAATCGTATTCCATGTCCGCGTCGTAGGTGAACAATTCGCCGTCGCGGTTCACCGAAGCGTCAAAGATATTGCGGAAACCAGAGGCGTAGGCTTCGAAGGTCTTGCCATCGGGAGAAACGCGATAGACGATGCCGCCAGGGGCCAGGACCCCACGATTGTGGCCACGTCCGTCGGGCATGCTAGGCAACAAATGGTCTTCGCCCCAAATTTGAGGCACTTGTGAACTATCCGCCAATTCCGGTGCTTTGGCATTGTTACCAGTGATCAGATACAGTGCTTCGCCGTCGGGAGTCGGTACGACCGCGTGGACGCCGTGGTCACCTCGTGCTTCAATCTCGCGTAACAATTCCACTTTGTCGAGTTGATCGTCACCGTCGCTGTCGGTTACCCGGTACAGTCCTGACGGAATTTTGCGTTCGTAGTCGTTGACACCGACGTACAGCGCGTCGAATGCCCACACCATGCCGTTGACGGCGCGGATTTTAGCGGGCACCACTTCGACATCGCTGGGCTTGATCTCTCGGCCGGCTGGCGGAGGCGTGATGCGGTAAAGTCCGCCGAATTGATCGCTGACCAGCAACCGACCTTTGTTGTCGGTGCACAGATTCACCCACGAACCTTGGATCTCAGCAGGAACCGAATAGAGCAACTCGACCTTGAACCCATCGGCCGCGGTGATCCGGTCGATCGGTGTCGCGGTGTTGCCAACGTTGACCTTCTTGGCTTCGCTCGATGGTGCCACGTTCGCAGTTTTTGCGACCGCGGCGGAAGCGTTGGCTCGCTGCTTGATCGCCTCTCGCAACCGGCCAGGCTTTCGCTGGGCCATGGCGTTCGTCGAGATAAACACGGTACAAAGCGCTGCGACGGCAACAACACGCAATGGCATCTTCGTCATAAGACATTTCTGCGGCGAGAGGCTACGAGACGTGGAACAAATCATAAGTGGGTTCTGAGAGGTTATTCGGGGAGGGGAGTTTTCAAGGAGGGGACGAAAGCCACGCGTTGGGTGGCGATTCGAGTCGCCATGCAGCCCGAAATGGCAGCGAAAAGCGACAAACACGCTATCTTTACCGACTCGCGGCCGTTTACGAAGGGGGGCATCCGCTCCATCCACGACTGATGAGGGCAGACCCAGCAGAGGCTTGAGTAGGACGCATTCTAACTCGTTTCCGTATTTTGTGCAGCTTTGTAGCTTCGATTTTTGCTCGACTTTGATACCCGCGCCGGATCAAACGTCCGGTGGTAACGGCACGACAGACCAGGCCCCGTAACTGGAGCAGGCTCAGACGCGGATCGGGCCTCCGCAGGGATGGGGCCGGTGCACTACAATCGGGTGCGTCCCCCCCTCACGTCCCCCCTCGCTTCGACGTCCCGATTGGAACCTGATTCATGAAGGCCTGCATTTCGGAACTCGGCACCTGCCAACCGGTTAGTCCCACGCCCGTTCTCGTTCGCACTTGGATCATTTGCGTCATGCTGACGATGACGGGGGCCGCTTCCCCCGGCGGCGGACATGCGGCCGAGCCGATTTCACGTGACGATGCCATCGACGCACTGCATCGCAGTGTTGAATTCTTTCGCACGCAGGCATCGTCACATGGCGGCTATGTCTTCCGCATCAGCGAAGATTTGTCGCTCCGTGAAGGCGAAGAGAAGGTGGGGCAAACGACTGCGTGGATCGAGCCGCCGGCGACACCAAGTGTTGGGCAAGCTTATCTCGAAGCCTATCAATTGACCTCCGATCCGATGCTGTTGGACGCAGCCCGCCAAACCGCTGCGGCACTGCTGCGAGGCCAACTTGTTTCAGGCGGTTGGGGCGAAAAAATCGAGTTCGCCGACCAAGACCGAAAGCAGTACGCCTATCGAGTCGATTCGGTCGACGTAGGCAAACGGCACAACACGACGACCTTCGATGACGACAAGACTCAGTCGGTGATTCGCTTTTTGATGCGATTGGACGTTGCCACCAAACAAAGCGACGCGGAACTGCACGAGGCCGTCATGGTCGCACTGGACGGCGTGCTGAAGAGCCAATATTCAAACGGTGCTTGGCCGCAACGTTACGATGGAACCTCGACACCGGCATCCAACGCACGTCTGGCGGCGTCTTATCCAACGACTTGGTCAAAGACACACCCGAAACAAAAATACGACCACTACTACACGCTGAACGACGGCACGATCGCGGATTTGATCGCCACGATGCTGGACGCCTTTGATCACTACCAGGACGCTCGCTACTTGGACTCGGCGATGCGTGGAGGTGACTTTTTGGTACTCGCACAGATGCCGTCGCCCCAACCCGGTTGGGCGCAACAATACAACGAACAAATGCAGCCCGCATGGGCACGCAAATTTGAACCGCCCGCAATCAGCGGTGCAGAGTCTCAGCAGGTGATGCGAACGCTGTTGGTGTTGTACCGCCGCTCGGCAGACCCGCGTTATTTACACGCCGTACAAACGGCGCTTCCCTATTACGAGTCATGTTTACGCAATGACGGGCGATTGGCACGATTCTATGAACTACACACCAATCGTCCTTTGTACATGAATCGAAAATACGAATTGTCGTACTCTGATGCCGATGTCCCGGCTCACTATAGTTTTGTCGTCGGTTCATCGCTGTCGCGGATCCGCAATGAATTGGAAAAGGTGTCCGCATTGCCCAAGGATCGGCTGTGGGTACAAAGCGATCCCAAGCCAGCGAAGCAATCGAAATCGTTGACCGAACAAGCGGCGCGAGCGGTCGCGACGCTAGATTCACGCGGCGCCTGGGTCGAACGAGGCCAGCTGAAAACTTATCCCGACGCCGACGTCTCGCGGATCATTTCAAGCAAGACCTTTATCGGCAACCTCAGGACGCTCGCGACCTTTATCGCGGCCGAGAAAAACTAGTTTCTCGGACGTAATCATTCGGTTTCGCGGACGCGAGCGTCCGCGATCGATTTGGGCTGCATTATCAATCGATCTCAGCCCATTGTGTTTGGATCGCGGACTGCGTTTCGATGCGATAGCCTTTGACGGTCCAACGTGGCGGCACGGGCATCGTCAGCGTGTTGCACGCTACCCGAGTGTCACCGTGCTGATGCGCACCGGCGGCGAGTTCCGATTTTCGCTCGCCATTCATGTCGAATAGCACCGCAACGATTTCGCCTGCACCGCTCTCTTTACAACGGATTTGTCCCGTCATGAATGCGGTGTGTTGTTTAGTGTTGGTGTACTCGACCTCCTGTACCAATTCACCGAGAGTGTGAGTGGCCATCGTCGTTACCCCTTGAGTCGAGAAAGGTCTTTGGAAAAGAATTGGCGAGCGAACCAAACGGGGCCGATGCTAATCAACCAATGCATTCCGATTGTCTGCTCACATCTCCCTTCAATTTAACCGGTTTCCAACGTCAGACGGCAAAGGATCGCGAAAGCGGCTGAAAATCAATGAGTTTTGAGTGAATCGATTGTTGGTCAGGTGCGCTAATCCGCTCACATGGCGGTCATGCATTGCACGTCGTAGAATCCGCATCCCAAACTCGCCAAACCATTCTTCGCACAAGGATTGACCGAATGAATAAGAAGTCTCCCCCGTCGACAAGTGAACCCTGGGCGACAAAATCGACGATCGATGAGATTCGCATGCGGTTCGATGGCGACGTACAGCGTTTCAGCGTTTTGGAAACCGGGCAATCAGCGACCATCGACGCTCCACTGGCGATGGAGTTGATCACACAGGCCGCGATCGCGGCGACGCCCAACATCCGGCGTGTTCTGGATATCGGCTGCGGGGCAGGAAACAACACGATCAAATTGCGGCAAGAGTTCGGACGCAATTTCGATGTCGACTTACTCGACCTAAGCCAACCGATGCTGACGCGCGCCGAACTGCGGGTCCGCGAAGCGGGAGCTGACAAAATCCAGGTGTGGCAAGCCGATTTTCGTGACGCCGATCTTCCCGAACAAACATTCGATGTGATCCTGGCGGCCGCAGTGCTGCACCATCTACGCGATGATGCGGATTGGTTAGCGGCTTTTGAAAAAATACATCGCTTACTCGCTCCCGGCGGCAGTGTTTGGATCACTGACTTGGTCACCCACGAAACCGCCGCGGTTCACGAATTGATGTGGCGACGCTACGGCGAGTATCTGCGTGAACTTGGCGGCGATTCGTACCGCGAAAAGGTGTTTGCGTATATCGAAAAAGAAGATTCGCCTCGGCCGGTCACCTTCCAGCTAGACCTGCTTCGCCAAGTTGGGTTTTCCAAAGTCGAACTGCTTCATAAAAATTCGTGCTTTGCCGCGTTCGGCGGTATCAAGACTGCATTTCAATAAAATGAACATCCGTCAACGGCATTCGCTGCATTGACGTTTGCTCGCCGAAACTCTTGACGGGCTGTTGATTTAGTGAAGTTTCCTGCGGCAAGGGGTGTATGATGGACTTCCTAGTCCGTCAATGGTGTATTCGACGGACTAGGAAGTCCATCGTACGACTAAAGCAACAAGCCGCTGACGTGTTTCGCTACAAAATGTTTGACAGGGCCCTCTTTAGACGCACGTCTATTTCGATTCGCCGAGGACCGACAGGTCCCAAATGCGGATGTTGCCGTCTCGACCACTGCTGGCGATGCGGTGATTGACCGAGTCGAGCGAGACATTGTGGACCGACGATTCGTGGCCGCCAAGTTTCGCCACTTCGTGGCCATCGGAGATATCCCAGATTCGGGTGATGCCGTCCTGACCGGACGTGATAAGGTGCGAACCGTAGTTGCAGAACGTGACTCCCCAGATGTCACTCTCGCTTCCCGTCAACTTGGAAACTTCCTGGCCTGTGTCAACATTCCACAGATGAATGACTTTGCCCCATCCCACGCTGGCCAACAACGATCCGTCGGGAATAAACGCAACGTTATAGATCGGGCCCTTGTGCCCGGTGAAGGATTGACGCTCCTCGAGCGATTCCGCATCCCACACACGCACGATTTTGTCGGTTCCGACCGTGGCGATCCACTTGCCATCACTTGAATAATCGACACCGAAAATCGCGCCCGACTGTGTTTTCGAACCGACTTGTTCTCCCGAGTCGATGTCATACAAATGGATCGTGCCTTCGCGATCACCCGCGACGATTCGCGATCCATCAGGCGAAAACGCGATCCCGCGCACCGCGTTAGGAGCCTTCCACTCGCGGATCAATTGATAATTATTGGCATCCCACAGTTTGACAAAACCATCATCGCCGCTGGTGGCAACGATCGGTCGCGTCGGATGGTACTGGATCATCCAAACCAAACCGCGATGCGCATTGAAGCTTTTAATGACCTGCTGAGTTTCGATATCCCAGATTCGCACCGAACCGTCTTCGATCGCGGCCGCCACCTGTTCTTTGCCAGGAACAAAATCAACCGACCAAACCGTGCCTGGATTTCCGCTCAGTAAAACCGACGGAAAGCGGGCATCATCGGTCGACGGAGCACTGGTCGCGGTCACAGGAGCTTTGGTAAAGATCCATCCGCCCAGCACGGCGCCTAGCGTAATCAATCCAATCGCCGCGATGGCGACAGCGATATAAGAAACCCGGCGAGCGATGGCGCGGTGTTTGCCGGATAGCCGTTTGGCATCGTTGGCTTTGATCGCGGGGACTTGCAGCGGCGAAATCGGACCGAACTCGGTGACGATTCCCGCCAACACCGTGGCAACGCTGTGGATTGATTCCGGGCGATCATCGGGTTTCTTTTCCAACAATGCCATGATCACGTCGGACAATTTTCTTGGAATCGAAGAGTTTACTCGGTGCGGCGGTTCTGGATCCTCATCCATCACCTTCTTCATCACCCCGACGATCGAAGGGGCCTGAAACGGTGACTTGCCTGTCGCCATTTCGTACAGCACGACGCCAAACGAAAACAAATCCGACTTCTCGTCGGCATCCGATCCCATCGCTTGCTCGGGTGACATGTACAATGGCGTGCCGGTGACCATCCCGGTCTTGGTCAACTTGACATCATCGGCGGCCCGCGCCAATCCAAAGTCGGTCAACTTGATCCGATCGGATTCCTTTTCGATCAACACGTTGGCTGGCTTGATGTCGCGATGGACCATGCCACGACCATGCGCGGCGGACAACCCGGCGGCAATCTGCATTCCCATCCGCGCCACCTCGGCGGCAGCAAGCGGCGACTGTCGCGTCATTCGACTTTCGAGCGTTTCGCCGTCAATTAATTGCATCACGAGGTAGGCGATCTTGCCATCGCTTTCGCGGGCGACCTGGTACATCGAAACGACATGCTCGTGTGAGATCGCCGCTGCTGCGCGTCCTTCGCGACAGAAGCGTTGTCGAGCCGTATCGTTTTTGGCGAATTCGGGGTTCAGGACCTTGATCGCGACGGGACGCTGCAAGTGTGTATCGAACGCTTCGAGGACAATTCCCATGCCACCACGTCCGATCACTCTCGCGATTTGAAAGTGGTCCAAGCGACCAAGGTAGGCTGGATCGTCCGATGGCTCCAAGAAGCTCAATTCAGGCTTGTTCGGTTTTTGCGTGACTCCCCCACTATCGACCGACGTGGACGCTTCGGCGTTGAAGGGGGTCGAATTATCAGGTGGTAAGGTCACATCGTTGGCGGCCGCGTTGATGTCAGCGACCGAACGGATCGCGGGCCAATACGCCGAGTCATTCGACGGGTTCATCGTCATCCGCTCGGCAACCAATGACTCAATTTCGAGGGTACCGGTTGCCGCCATCTGCAACGCTTCTTGGCAAGCCGAACAGCTGCCGATGTGTTCGGTCCATTGCTGCAGTTCGGTCGGCGGTAACGAACCGCGGATCAGCGATTGAATTTGGTCTCGCGTCAGGCAAGTGGTTGCGACTGGCATTTTATTCGTCCTGTTCCTGCAATCGTTCGATAACCGTCTTCAATCGGGCGATCACCCGGCTCTTGGCGACGTAGACGGCCCCCGTGGTCATCCCAAGTTGTTTTGCTGCATCCGCAGCACTCTTGCCCTCGACCGCGGTTAACTGAAACGCGTTCCAAGTTTGCGGTTCGACCTCGGGTTGGACTTCCCTCATTGCTTGGGCAGCCAATTGACGTTGGTGCTCGCGCTCCCACGCTTCCTGCAGTTCGTTGGCGGTGTCGGGCGTTTGCGAGAGCATCTCGTATTGTGCGGTGTCGTTGGCCGTAGGACCAACACGTTTTCGTTTTTCAAAATAGGTATAAAGTCGATTCCGAGTGATCGTGAACAACCAGGCGCGAAAACCGCCCTTTTCTTTCGCGTAATCCAAACGCGAAATCGCAGCCCCAACCCGTCGGACAACATCTTGCACAATGTCAGCCGCATCGGCGTCCTGCAATCCACGGCTGCGAGCGAAACGATACAGCATCGGACCATAGTCTCGGAGAAACTCGGACCAAGCTTCGTTATCCGCTCCGTCACGCAGTCGCAGCAGCAGCGTTGCTCGGGTGATCGGTGAATCGGTCAAATTAGTATCCTGCGCAGCCTTTTTTCGATCGTAGCACTCTAAACGACCACCTGATTATAGCCGTTGTCGCGAACGTGGGCACTGCGTCGGATCACACCGGTGAATACTCGTTGACAGCGTCTCTCTTACACTCGGTCTTAACAAAAGCCCAAAAACTCGCGAAAAAAACATTGCGAATCGGTGTAAGGAGGCGAAAAAACGAAAGTATTTCCTTCGTCATTAAGAATCAATGCATCGATGGAGTGCCACCCATGTTCGATAAAACCTTCGCGATTTCGCACCGATACGCGGTCTTCTCTGCCGTTGCGGTCACCGTTTCGGCTTCGCTGGCAACGGCGCAGGTACCGGTCCGCGTCGAATCGGTCCAGCGTCAGACGGTTCAGCAGCGACACGCGGTGACTGGATCGCTGCGTCCCGTCGCTCGTGGGAACGTCGCCGCGATCGAGTCGGGGCAATTGCTCGAGCTGAAACCACGCGAGGGCGAACTGATTCGCAAAGGCGACATCGTTGCTCGCGTCGACTCGCGGCGATTGCAAGCCCAGCATGGCGAAGCGGTGGCAGAAAAAGCGATCGCGATCGCGGACTTGGCCAGTGCGAAAGCCCGATTGACGCAGGCCAAAGCGGATCTGACGCGAGCTCAGAAATTGATCCATCAAAACGCCATCGGGCAACAAGAACTCGACGCGTTCCAAGCGGCCTATGACATCGCCAAGGCGACCATCGATTCCACCACCAGCAAAATCGATCGTATCGAACAATCGATTCGCTTGATCCAGGTGCGATTGGATGACACCGTAATCCGAGCTCCCTACGATGCCTCGGTCGTGCAGCGGCAAATTGAACCGGGCGATTGGGTGCAAGCAGGCGACGCGTTACTGACGATTGTCTCGACGGGGCCGATCGAAGCGTGGTTAGAGGTACCCGAACGATTCGTTCAAGCGGTGGACCAGTTTGGAGCATCCGTCAGCGTCCGAGCGCGAGCCACTCAACAAGAAAGCAATGTCTTGTCGACGCGGCGAGTCGCGGACGTGAATCCTCGCGTGCGGACGCTTAGCTTTGTGGTCACGCTGGACAATCCCGATGGCTTGCTGTCCGCCGGCATGTCCGTCGACGGCTGGATCGCCACGACAAACGAAGTGCAAACCGAGACGGTTCATAAAAACGCAGTCAATCGTAGCGGCAATCAACCGTTTGTTTACCGAGTCAGCAAAGCGGCCGCCGAGAGCCAAGCGGAGCGAGTTCCGATCGACATTCTGTTCGAACTGCCCGACCGTGTGGCGATTCGATCCGCTCAGCTGCACGAAGGAGACTGCGTGATCGTCGAAGGCAACGAGCGTCTACTGCCCGGCCAAAACGTGGCGATCATCAACACCCCGGCCGGGAATGACGAACTGGCACGTGCGCAACGCAACTAGCGAACGTCGCCAACGGCTTGTTGATTGAATCCAAATGCAAATCGCAACGGTGAGCCGTAGGCCGGAATGCCAATGCCAATGCCATCTACTTTCGCCCCAACGGGGTGATTTTCGTAGCGGAGCGGCGTGCGCCGCCCGGTCAAAATCGAACGTGTTACTCGCTGCATCCTGACGGTTCGCGCCGCGAGCGCCATTAACATCGAGTCGGTTTCTTATCCAATCCGTGTAAGACATCCGTCTTTACGCGAGTATCTAACGATGTAGACGGCGTTTGTAGCGGCGCCATAACGAAACCCTCCGGCCACGCGAATGGAATCGCGTGGCTTTTTTTAGAACCTTCCTGTTGGAAAATTGATCATGAACTTCGTCAAAGCTTCGGTATCACAACCGATCACGGTTACCGTCGGCGTGATCCTTTCGTTGATCGCCGGGATGGTCGCACTTCGCAATGTTCCCGTTCGAATGGCACCGGAGATCGATTCGGTGGTGATCTCGGTCGCCACGGCTTGGGAGAACGCGTCGGCCGAAGAGATCGAAAGCGACGTGATGGAGCAACAGGAAAAATACCTTGGCGACATCAGCAATCTGGTTTCGATGACCAGCATCGCTCGCAGTGGTCGAGGATTGGTTCGATTGCAATTTCGCACCGGAACCGACATCAACCAAGCGATGTCCGAAGTCGACCAGAAACTGAGCGAAGTACCGCAGTACCCGGTCGGAGTCGACGAGCCCGAGATTGAAGCGATCGATCCCGAAAGTGTTGACTACATCGCCTGGGTCGGCTTCAGCAGCACGGATCCAAACTTTGATTCAACGACGCTGTATGACTTTATGGATCGCCGCATGCGGCCGGTCTTCGAGCGGATTCCAGGGATCTCGCAAGTCGGGATGGTGGGAGCACGAGAATCGGAAATCCAAGTCATCGTCGATCCGTATGCCTTGGCCGCTCGCGGTTTAACGTACTCGGACTTTGTTGCTGCGTTGGAAGTCAACAATGCGAACTTCTCGGCCGGAAAAATCACCGATGGCAAAAACGATCTTCGTGTTCGCACGATCGGTCGGTTTGCCGATGCCGCCTCGGTTTCGGAATTGGTGGTTCGCCGTGATGAGGAAGGCCCGATCTATGTCCGTGATGTTGCTCAGGTGCGAGCCGGGTACAAGGAACTCGACAGCTGGGTGCGCGCTCGTGGGACGCTGATGCCGTTCTTTAATTTTCAATTGGAATCTGGCGGAAACTTGTTGGACACAATGAGCGAGATCCAGGCTGAGATCGCACGGATGAATTCCGCAGATGGACTGCTCAGCCAACAAGCTCAAATCCTGCAAACCGCCGGTGAAATGGCCCCCGGCAGCAAACTAGAACTCGTGCAAACATGGGATTCGTCGAACTATGTCAAGGATGCATTGGCGCTCGTCCAGCAGAACATTTTGTCCGGCGCCGCATTAGCGGTCGTCGCTTTGTTATTGTTTCTTCGCAGCGTCCGTTCGGTGGGCATCATCGCAATCGCGATCCCGCTTTCGACAATCGGCACCGTCGTGATCTTGTTGGCACTCGGCCGTAGCGTGAACATCATCTCATTGGCGGGGATGGCGTTTGCGGTCGGCATGGTCGTCGATAACGCAATTGTCGTGATCGAAAATATCTTTCGCTATTTGCAAAAAGGCCATGCTCCAAAGCAAGCAGCACTTTTGGGAACCCAAGAGGTCGCCGGTGCGGTGTTGGCGTCCACGTTGACGACTTTGGTCGTGTTTTTGCCAGTGTTGTTGATTCAAGAACAAGCCGGTCAACTGTTCCGCGATATCGCGCTAGCGATCATGGCCGCGGTCGGGCTGAGCTTGATTGTATCCCTAACCGTCATCCCCGCCGCGGCTGGCGTTTTACTGAAGCCGCTCGCAGCCCAATCGAACGAATCGATTCCAGCATGGAACGATGCTAAGCCAGTGAAACCACGCTCGAGACTTGCCCGTTGGCTATCGGCAATTTCGCAAGCGTTTGTGCGGCTGACCAATTTGCCGGCAATGATTGGCGCGATCGTTCGCTGGTTGGTGTCAGGTTGGGTTCGCCGGATCGTCACGGCAAGTCTGTTTGCCGCCGCGACCGTGGTGGGGATCGTGATGTTGTTACCGCCGCTAGACTATTTGCCAAAGGGAAACCGCAACCTCGTCTTCAGCGTTTTGGTTCCGCCCCCCGGCTACAGCATCGACCAATTGTTCGAAATCGGCAGTCGTATCGAGCCTCATGTCCGTGCCTCATGGGAAGCCGCGGGGGATCGGTTTGCGATGGAGGAGGTCCGTCGGGGTAGCGAGAATCCGATGATTGATAATCGAGTCGAGCTACCGATCAGTCCGGAATCATCCGAGACGGTGATCAGCCCGCTGCTGGACCACTACTTCCTCGTCGCTCGTGAAGGCCGGATCTTTCAAGGAGCGATCCCCGTGGACGCCGCGACCACCGTCGACGCGATTCCATTAGTCGAGAGTGCGTTGATCGCAGGCGCCGCGCCCGACACCCGATACTTCACGTTTCAATTCCCTCTGTTTCGCACCGGAGGAACCACAGGGGCGGCGATCAAGATCGATGTCGTCGGCGATTCGCTCGAGGAGGTGGTCGATTCGGCTGGCGCGTTGATGGGGCAATTGGTGGCAGACTACGGAAACAAGAGCACCAATCCGACGCCATCGAACTTCTTGCTGCCGACACCGGAGATTCGTGTGGAACCAGACGATGAACGGTTGCAGGACGCCGGTCTAACGCGACAGGACGTGGGGCTGGCAACACAGGCCTCGGGCGATGGCATATTGATCCCTCGTCGTTTTGAGCGTGGCGGTGAACTGAAGGATCTAAAAATCATCACCGAAGCAGCGTTGGGCAATTCGCCCGTCGAAGGTCTTCGCAACGCTCCCGTTGCCACTCGCCGCGATGGGGTGGTCGATCTGCAGAACATCGCCAAAGTTGATCGGGTTCGCGTGCAAGACCAAATTCGTCACGTCGATCGTCAACGCGCCGTCACACTCGAGTTGACTCCACCGGACAACGTGCCGTTGGCTACGGTGATCGATCAATTGAACGAGAAAGTTGCCGCACTTCGCGAATCTAAGGCAATTCCTGGTACCGTCGATGTTCGCTTCGCGGGATCCGCCGGTTCGCTTGCCGAAATCAAAACCGCCTTGATCGGTGATGGATCGTTTGTGGGAACGATTTCTAGTTCCATCTTTCTTGCGTTTGCGATTGTTTACCTGTTGATGGTGGTGCTGTTTCAAAGTTGGTCCTACCCGCTGGTGATCATGATCAGCGTTCCTTTGGCAACGCTCGGCGGTTTCATCGGGCTGGCGTTGGTTCACCAGTGGACGCTGAGCGATCGTTATCTGCCGGTTCAAAACATGGACGTGCTGACGATCCTCGGGTTCGTGATCTTGGCAGGCGTTGTGGTCAACAATGCGATCCTGATCGTCTACCAAGCTTTGAACTTTTTGAAAACGGGGAAAGACGAAGATGGCAACGCCGTCAGCACCGACCCCAATGATGCGATTGTCGAGTCGGTGGTCAGCCGTGTGCGTCCGATTTTGATGAGCACGTTGACCAGTGTCGGCGGAATGTTGCCGCTTGTGTTTTTGACCGGGCCTGGCAGCGAGTTGTATCGCGGCCTCGGGGCGGTGATTACCGGCGGCTTGGTGGTATCGACCGTCTTTACCATGTTTTTGGTGCCCGTCGTTTTGAGCATGGCATTTGCTATCCAGCGGACCGGTGTCGCCAAGACCACCGGCGCGGCCGAATCAGAGCGTGACGCGGCTTCTCCGTCGATCCCGTATGTGCTTGGCGCTCAGTTGACTTGACCAATTGACTTGACCCAGTGTTAGAGTCTTTGTGGAAAGGTTTTGGAAACCAAGTAAGAGTCGGCCTGTGTAGCGAGTAGTCCCTACAGAGCGTTCACGGTGTAGCGGTGAACGAATTACGAAATCAAAAATTCAAATTGGAGAATAAGCCAAATGTCATTTGATGTTAAAAACAAGACCGCGTTGGTGACGGGTGCTAATCGCGGAATCGGCCGAGCGATCGTCGAGGAAGCATTGCGTCGCGGAGCTAAAAAAGTCTACGCAGCGGTGCGAAAATTAGAATCAGCCGAATCGCTGGTTAGCGAATTTGGTGACCGCGTCGTCCCCGTCCAATTCGACTTGGAAGATCCAAGCACGATCCAGGCAGCTGCGAAAACCGCCAGCGACGTCGATCTGGTCGTTAACAATGCAGGCGTTCTAAAGACATCCGGGCCGATCGATGACGATAGCCTCGATTCAATCCAATTCGAAATGAACGTCAACGTTTACGGACTGATTCGCACTGCGAAGGCGTTTGCACCGGTGCTGGCCGCTAATGGCGGCGGGGCATTGGTCCAACTAAACAGCGTCGTCTCGGTCAAGACGTTCGCCAACGTCGCAACCTATTCGGCATCCAAGGCCGCGAGTTACTCGATCACCCAAGCGCTTCGCGACACGCTAGCGGAACAGGGGACTCAGGTGGTCAGCGTCCATCCTGGCCCGATCGCAACGGACATGGCGGATCATGCAGGGTTCACCGAAGGCGCCGCACCGCCTTCGTCCGTCGCCAACGCAATCTTCGACGCGTTGACCGAAGATCGTTTCCATGCCTGGCCCGATCCGATGGCACAACAGATCGGCGGTGCCTACCAAAGTTTTGCCCAGTCGGTCGTCGAAGCAAATATGCAAGAAGAAAGCCCTGCTTGATTCGTTTGCAGCAAAGGCGTTTGGTGGTGAGCCGCTTGCGGCTCACTTGCCCGCCAAGGTGCACACCCTAACACCTGTGAACACGCTAACACGGTTACATTAAGAGACTTACGCTTTTCCGAAGCGTCCCTTTATTTTGCAAGTTTTCACTTGCGATGTACCGTGGGTGCCCCCACAATGCACCATCCGTTGGCAGCCACATGCGGCCATCGGCAACATAGGCGTGGTTCTCCTCCTTGGGTGTTCGTTGTGATGCAATGGCAGGTTCAGTCGGTCGATCAAATTGGTGCCGAACGCTGGTCGCAGTGGTGGGACTTATTGGATGATTCTCCCGAATTCGAAAGCCCCTACTTCACGCCAACTTATGTCCAGTGCGTCGCGCGGGTGCTGCCTAATATCGAGGTTGCCTTTCTTGTCGATGGCTCGCGTTTGAATGCGGTCTTTGCCTTTGAACGAATGAATGGCAACGTGGCTGGCCCCGTCGGCCGGACGCTAGCGGATTATCAGGGAGTCGTTTGTCGGCCGGGCACTTCGATCGATCCATCGGCAATGCTACGGGCAGCCGGTTTGGTGCGTTGGACGTTCAATCATCTGTTTCCCGTTTCGCAACCGCTTGCCTCGCAGTGCTGGACGGTTTGGGCATCGCCGCAGATGGATTTTTCGAAGGGCCGTCAAGCTTTTATTGACGAGGTCTACGATCGCAGTGCCCATTTGAAAAAGACGGTTCGAACGGGACAGAACCGCATGAAAAAGGCGTTGGGGACGCTCACCACTGGCAGCGACCAAGGCGAAAGCGACCTGTTGCAGCGAACGTTGCAGTGGAAGAGCGATCAATATGAATCGCAACATCGCAAACATCCGTTTCGTGAACCGTGGGTCCGTGAACTTTTGAAGCATTGGATGCAGGAGACGGACGATCGCTTTCGTGGTGAAATCGTCTATCTAAAGGCCGGCGGCGAACCCGTCGCCTTGCATTACTGCTTGCGATCTCGCCACGTTTCACACTTCTTGATCAACACCTACGATTTTGATTGCTCACGTTACTCCCCCGGCTTGGTCAGTATGTTGATGGCGGCCGAAGCGGGAGCCTATGGAGACGTGCAGCGAGTGGACTTTGGGAAAGGGCTTGAAAGTTACAAAGGTCGATTGGCGACCACCGAGACGAAGGTTGGCGAAGGCTGCGTTGACCTGAATCACACACGCTATGCGTTGAACCAGACACTTCAACGATCGCGTTATCGATTCCTGCGTTCACATTGGGCCGATCCGGTCCGAACACTTGCTCGACGTGCCGCCGACAGGGTTCCGGCGGTTCGCACCCTGCTGCACATGCGTTAAGCAACGTCGCGGTTAGGACAACACAACCGTTGCATGGGTTGTTAAGCTAAAGCGAGTCATCGCCTCGATGACCTTGGCCGCCTGGGGGCTACAAGCCCAACCGCCTAAGGCCACCCGCCAAACATCCCGCCGCTGTGCCATCCCAACTGCAACATCATGCTAACCACAAAAGCTTGCTCTCGGTTTGTGATCGTGTTCGCGTGTCTATCCGGCATCGCCACGACGTTGATTGCGCAGCAACCCTCCGAGAACGTGACCGTCATCGACGGCATTCAATTCACGTTGGCGGATGGGCTTAGCATCGAAAAAGTCGCAGACAGATCCTTGGTCAAATGGCCCATCGTTGCCGACTGGGACAACCAAGGCCGATTGGTCGTGGCTGAATCGGGCGGAGTCAGCAAGCCAATCATCGAGCACAACGAAAAGAAGCTGCACAAGATCATCCGTCTGGTGGACATTGATCATGACGGCACGTTCGACCAACGCATCGTCGCCGCAGAGGATCTTGAATTCCCTGAAGGCGTGCTGTGTGTCGGCAACGATATCTTGGTCGCCGCGCCGCCCGTGATTTGGAAGCTGACCGACGCGGACCAGGATGGTGTCTGTGAAAAACGCGAGGTTTGGTTCGACGGACAAACGATTACCGGATGTGCCAACGATCTGCATGGTCCCTACCTCGGCCCCGATGGCTGGATCTACTGGTGCAAAGGAGCGTTTGCGAAACAAACCCATTCACTGCTTGATGGCCGCACCATCGAATCATCGGCCGCCCATATCTACCGCCGTAAACTCGCCGGAGGTGACATCGAACAAGTGATCACCGGCGGCATGGACAACCCGGTCGAAGTAGCGTTTACACCGGAAGGCGAAGCGTTTTTCACCAGCACATTCTTGCAGCATCCACACGACGGACTTCGTGATGGAATCGCCCACGCGGTGTACGGAGGCGTTTATGGCAAGGAACACTCCGTGCTCGAGGGGCATCCGCGTACCGGACCGCTGATGCCCATCATGACGCAACTTGGGCCTGCCGCGCCAAGTGGCCTCGCTTGCCTACACGCAAACGATTTGATTCCGAACGCTGATCCCCTCGGCACTCGCTTCCTTGTCGCTGCCCTTTTTAATCTACAAAAGGTGACGGCGCACCAATTGATTCCCCATGGCGGAACTTTTCGAAGCGTCGATCATGATTTGGTCGTAGCCGATCGAGTCGATTTCCACCCGACCGATGTTCTCGAGGACGCCGATGGCAGCTTGATTGTGATTGATACCGGGGGTTGGTATGACCTTTGTTGCCCCACGTCGCGGATTGATCAGACCACCGCCGCCGGTGGCATCTATCGGATCGCTAACGCTGCAACGAAGTCCGTCAACGTTCCATCCCGTTTCGCGGAATCGCCGCGTGGTCGGTCCTACGCCGATCACGTGAATGGATTGTTTGACAAGCGGCCTTGGGTTCGCCGCGATGCGTTGCTGCAAATCGCCGACGCCGGAGACGCCGTGATCCCAGCACTTGATTCGATCCTTAACAACGCGGACCGTTCGCTCGACGATCGGATCGCAGCGTTGTGGGCGCTCAGTCAGCTTGGTACTGCGAAATCAAAAGCCATCGTTCGAAAACAGCTGCGACAAAACCATCCGTCCCTGCTGCAGGCCGCGACGCACGCGGTTTCGATCCATCGCGACCCGGAATCGATCGACGATTTGCAAATGCTGCTCGATCACGCTGATCATCAAGTGCGACGCACCGCTGCCGAAGCGATCGGTCGCCTGGGGTTGCCCAAAAGTGTCAACGCGTTGCTTGGCGGAATTGATTCTGTCAAAGACGATCGCCATCTCGAACATTCGTTGATTTTCGCGATCATCGAAATCGCTCGCAGTAACGACGTCGACCTGCTAACCATTGCACAATCCGACGCTCAGCGTCGCGCTGTGTTGATGGTACTGGATCGCGTTGATCGCTGCGACGACATTCCGCTGTCGGTTTGGTCCACTGCATTTTGCAGCAATGCCCCTGGTCTTCGGCAAACCGCTGCGGAAATCATGGCCAAACATCCTCGGTGGGCACCGCAGGCAACCGAGTGGCTCGAGCAATCGTTCGCGAACATCGGCAGAGAGGCGCTTACACCGGAGCTGCTCGCCCGCGTGGTCGCAGGATGGAAACATCAGCAGGTCGTTCAAGATCAAATCACCCATTGGATCCGTGACGCAGCGGCATCCACCGTCGCACAGCAAACCTTTCTCGCCTCCCACTTGCACGAATTTACCTCGGCTGACATGCCGCACGCGTGGGTCGCCCCGCTGGCGGCTTGGCTCGCCGAGGCCTCTCCGGACGTGCAGCTCACTCTGGCCGATAGCCTGCGACAGACCAAGATTGATGCGGAGGATGCCGATGCACTTGCGAATGTTTTGCGAACAATTGCAGTTGCATCCCCAATGCCTCGGCATCGCTTCGACCTGCTTGCATCGCTACCGGTCAACAGCGTCTTAGACAACCCCGTGTTGGGACACGAGGTGGTCACGGCATTTCTGAGTGACAATGAAACGATTTCGCCAATTGCATCCAGGGTGCTACAGCGAGTAAAGCTTTCCGATCCAACTGCACTGGTCGATTCGCTTCCGGACGTTCCTGCTCAAAGATTGACGACCGCGATCGAAGCGGTGCACCGGTCTGGCATCGTGTCCGCCGAGTCGGCGATGTTAACACAGCTAGCGTCGCTTCGCGTCTCACGCACGTTACCCGCAGGATTTCTAACGAACCTGTATCGTCAATCATCCAAAGAGCTAAGAGCGTTGGCGATCGAAACCGAGGCGAAATTGCAGCATCCCACTGCAGAAATCCAAACTCAAATTGAAGCACGTCTATCGCAACTGAAACCCGGCGATCCCGTGCGAGGGCTGCAAGTGTTTCGCAGCAGCAAAGCGGCCTGCAGTGGTTGTCATCGCATCGGCTATGTCGGCGCGACGATCGGGCCCGAATTGACACGGATCGGATCGAGTCGCACGCCTGCCGCATTGATGGAAGCGGTGCTGTTTCCCAGCGCACGACAAGAGCAGAGCTACCAGGGGACTCGGGTGTTGACGGTCGATGGTCAAGTCTACAACGGTTTGGTGCGAGCCGAGACGGGCGAGGGTTTTGAGCTTCAACTTACCGCCGACCGAACCGTCAAACTCGAACATCGCGACGTCGAACTGAGCGAACCGAGTGACGTCTCGATCATGCCAGCGGGGCTGGCCGACCAGCTTACGAATCAAGAGCTGTCAGATTTGATGGCATTGCTTCGCTCTGCGAAATAGGTCCGATCAAGCGGCGTTGAAGACCGTAAAACACAGCGTTCCGTTAGATATCTGGCTTAAGCAGCTGCAACGACGCCACTGTTAATGTAGGAAAGCTGGGCTGTAGGTCCGGCTATGTCGATTATTCCCACAAGTCGGGTGGTACTAGCTCCGATACCTCTACCAGCGAGGGGAGTGTTAACCCGCTTGGCGGCAAATGCTGTTTCTCCCCCCCTCACCGGAAACTCATCCGGCTGGATTATGAAACACAGGAACTAGCGAAATGAAACGAAACTGGATTGGCACTCAAGCCGTACGTGCGTTGACAACTTTGGTCGCTGCACTTCCTCTCACTGCTGCGAACGCTCTTGATGGGGTCAGTCCCAGCTTTGCCAATCAGCTTGAGCGGGGGGCTGAGAGCCAATGGCAGGGACAATATGCAGGTGATCCCGATTACCTGCCACCCGAATACGAGGCTCCCGTGTACAACGGCCCTGCGTATGAAGGAGCTGATTTTGAGCCGCCGATTTACAACGAATCGAGCCATTCGCCGCACATGATGCCACGACAATCCGGGCACTGTGATTCCTGCGACGCGCCATCGGGTCACTGCGGATGCGAAAAGGACCACGGTGGGGGAATTCTTGAGAAACTTCACAAGATGAAACAAAAAAGCGATTGCAATGTCGCACCGTGGTGGGCACATCGCACCAGCTTGTTTGGCGAGTTCCTTTGGCTGCGACCGGGCAGCACCGATTTGATTTATGCGACCGAGCAAACCGATCCCGATCCCTCCGTCGCTTCGCCGACCGGCCCACTTGGGATCGTTGGTCTGGATGCCGAAGCGGGGTTTCGCGTCGGAGGCAGCATTGGGTTGTCACAGTGCAGCAGCATCCAATTGTCGTATGCACGTTGGGACGGCAGTTCACAAAGTGCAATCGAAGCCCAACAAAACTATGTACTCGCATCCAACGTGACTCACCCGAGCGTTGCAACATCGGGCAGCAGCAGTCTTGAAGCCTTTGCTTCGCAGGACATGAACTTTCAAACGCTTGATTTGAACTACCGTCATCTCTGGAAACAAACCAACTCGATCGCCGTGAATTGGTTGGCGGGTGTTCGCTATGGCAACATCGAACAACAACTCAGTGCCGACCAAACCGTCTCGGTAGCGACCGGTCTTACCAACGTCTCCACCGACATCGATTTCGATGGCTTTGGTATCAGCGGCGGATTGGACTTCGAAACCTACAGCTGCAACACCGGATTGATGCTGTATGGCAAGACGATGGCTAGCTTGATGGCTGGCGAATGGAATGCAACCTATGACCAACGCAATCAATTCGGTGGCGGTGTGATCTCGAACCGCTACGAAGACTTCCATGCCACGCCAACGCTTGACGCCGAACTTGGCGTTCGCTGGATGGGGCACAAGCGTCACTTGGTCCTCTCAAGTGGTTTCTTGATGAGTGCTTGGTACGAAGCGGTCACGACCCGCAGCTACATCGATTCGGTCCGCGACGGTCGCCTGACCGACGCCGGAGAAACAATGACCTTCAGCGGCCTGACCGCCCGCGCCGAATGGCGATTCTAATCACGCAAACACAGGGGGCTTATCTCCCCTGCCGATTCTCCAATGCCACGAGAGCCTTGGCGTCAAAATTTGACGTCAAGGTTTTTTTGCGTCCACTCCCACTGCTGCCGCACCTTTCACGACTTCAACGCCGACACGTTTTGCCCCTATCTCTGGTGGGCGAGCACAAAACTCCATTCCACCCGGGGGGGCATGGAAGTGGGTTCTGGGCGGCTCACTTTTTCGCCTAAAAAAATTGGCAAGACCGCACGCGAATCCGCGTCAATTTAGCGAAAAACAGCTGCATTCACATCGAAGCAGCCGAGTTCCATCAAATATGTGAAAAATTCGATTTTTTGCTGTCATCCTACCGACTTTTCCTATTTTGACGGTTACGGAAACGCTATGTTGAGTTCGTGCTAGGCTACAGCCACCCTTGGGAGGGGCCGCAATTTCTGAGTGGGTGTAGGCGGACAAGATTTACATCTCGGACTGGAGCTCATCATGTTTTTCAGAAATCGCGAAGCAAGAAAAAGTCGGCAATCCACCCACCAACGCGATTCAAAGCGTCATCGACTGACCTCGTTGTTGTCACGCAAACCACGCGTCGAGTCACTTGAAGATCGTCGGTTGCTTGCGCTGGACGTCATGAATCCAACGGCCTTCTTGCCCGTTGATACGGTGCTGACGACAAATCTCGGCAAAGATTTTTCGCATTCAAAACCGGTGAGTGAAAGTCAGGGATTCAATCAATTGATTGTCCAGTCGGAAGCCGAGCCTGCGAATGCGAACGGCCTCAATGATACCCAGGCAACCGCGGAGTTTATCTTCGGCTTTGGAACAGGCGACAGCGATGATTTCGAAGCCGACCTTGTTGGCAACTTCGAAAGCACGACGCAGATTCCATTCGTTCCGAACGCAGAAGATGACGGCAGTATTACGCTAGCGAGCGTCACGGGACTTACGTTGGGAACTTCGATCACAAGTAGCGGTGTGATCGGTGACGGACCGCATGGAAGCAGCGGAACGGGTTCGGGTGACTTTGATTTCTTCAGCGTTACGGCAGCGGCCGGTCAGCACATCATTGTTGACACCGATACCCCGGCTTCGTTCTTGGACTCGTTCGTCACGATTTACGACAGTGCAGGAAACGTCGTTGGATTTAACGACGACGATGGAACGTCATTTGATAGCCTACTAGATTTCACCGTTCTCAGTACCGACACCTACTACGTCTCGGTACATGCACTTGCAGGGATTCAGATTGATCCCTTTGACTCGTCCTCAGGACTTGGATCGACCAGCGAAGGCGCCTACGATGTGACGATCTCTTTGACGGCCGGTGATGTCGACTTTTACAGCTTCGACTTGATGCCCGGTGACATTATTGGATTTGCCGGTGATGCAACTGTATCGGAGGTCCAAATTTTGGATCCCTCAGGAATGCTCGTCCAAGGTTCGCAGGGAGATGCGAGCTTCATTCACCCTGCCATATCACCGTTGCCGGGAGGTTTAGGCGGGCCATCGGCATCTCATGTTGCAAGCACCGAGGGCACCTATGCGATTCGGCTTGCCGGATTCCCTGGACCTTACTTCGGACAACTACGAGTCTTTCGTCCAGCGATCCAAGCAGAACCTGTTCAGACACGCCAGGTCCTCTTTCTTGATTTCGATGGAGCGGACGTCGATCCCGCAGCATTCGGTGGACCATCAGGAATCACCTCACTATCGCCTCTGTCCACGTTTTTACCGGGCTGGGGGCTCAGCGGCGCCGATGAGGACGCTGTGATCGATGCAATTTTGGACACGGTGACGGAAAATCTAGCCGACGACCTCGGAGGAACTTCTGGTACT
The DNA here is from genome assembly GCF_039545035.1 of Novipirellula caenicola. Classification (NCBI taxonomy): domain Bacteria; kingdom Pseudomonadati; phylum Planctomycetota; class Planctomycetia; order Pirellulales; family Pirellulaceae; genus Novipirellula; species Novipirellula caenicola. Next base: position 52,701 of record NZ_BAABRO010000021.1, on the reverse strand, counting down.
GGACTCAATGGCGAGTTCTTCGTCTCGGACATCCCGGGCGAATTTGCCGTCGAGATCTTGAACAGCCGTGACCACTCGGATCCGTTCGGTGTGTTTGACAATGTCAGCCGCCTGGTCATTGGCGGTTCGATCGGCGAATTGGGAATCGGCACGATTGGCATTGCATCCGCGATTGACGTTGGCAACTTCTCGCTAAACGATGATGCGATCATTTTATTGGATTTGTTGAGCGGTCCCGTTACGGATCCTAATTCGCTAAACCAGTTTCCACTTGCTCCTGGGGCATCGATGATCGATTTGATCGGCGTAGGCGTCGGCAATATTGCTGTCCACGAAGCCGGCCACTACCTGGGAAGTTGGCATCAGGACCAATTCAATGCAGTCGCCAGCATCATGGACCAGGGTGGCAATTTGAATAACACGGTCGGTGTAGGCCCCAATGGGGTTTTCGGCGACAGTGATGATGTTGATGTCGACTTTGCCAGCGACTTCTTTGTGTCAAACGAAGGTTTCACCGGTTTTGAAGACACGTTGAATACAACTGCGTTTGGGTTGTCCACCGGAATCGCAGCCGGAACCTACTTAGATTTCGTTAGCGGCACATTGTTTGTCGCAGGTACTACCGACGACGGCGTCGACGATAACATCCGCTTGGTGCGTAACGGCGCGGACTTGGAAGTCTTGGTCAATGGTGTCTCGCAGGGGGTCACCCCGTTTGCGTTGATCAACGATATCGAGGTGCGTGGTTCCGGCGACGATGATTCGTTGTCAGTCGACTACAGCGGTGGCAACCCAATCCCAGCCGGCGGCATCCGCTTCGATGGTCGAGGTCAGATTTCCGCTAACGGCGATTCGCTGAGCATCGAAGGGGCGACGTTTACCAATCAAACGCTCAATTACACCACAACCAGCGTCGACGGAAACGATGGCGACATTGATCTAGACGGTTCGATCATCACCTACACCGGGCTCGAACCGATCAATGCTGGGAACGCCGCCGACACGATTCTCAACCTGCCGATTGCATTTGCTAACAGTGCAACGTTGCAAGACAATGCCGCGGCAGGCTTCATTGAGATCATCGACAATGGTGCCACCTTCGAAGACACGATCATCCCCAATCCGACAAACTCGCTGACCGTCAACCTTGGCGACCAGGGTGACATACTGACGGTCACGACGCTCGACGCGAATTATTCCGCTTCCTTGATCATCAATGGGGGAACCGATCCGAATCTCATTGACGCAGTCCAGCTTGATAACGTGAACCTAGACACCGCAAATAACGGCCGCGGATTGTGGGTAACCGAAACTGAACTTTTGAACGTGACGGGCGGAACGATTTCGAACAACACCGCCCTGATTGGCGGCGGAGTCTTGATTGATAACGCCACCAGTTTTTCCGGAACCGTTGCAACCTTCGATGGTGTGACCATCACCGCCAACACCGCGAACGGCGGTTTCGCGCCGATTGAAGGGGGTGGCGGTATCTACAACCGTGGCGGTGCTCTCTTGCAAATCATCAACGGTTCGATGATCAGCAACAACGTTGCCACGACTGGCGATGGAAGTGGTGGGGGGATCTTTAACAGTGGTTTTCTGGTCGTGGATGACTCGATGATCAGCGGAAATAGTGCCAATCGCGCAGGTGGTGGCATCTACAACAACAGCGGCAGTGTTGCGAACATTCAGAACGGCTCAGTCATTGATGACAATACCGTTCTCGGATTCGCAGGCGGCGGAGTCTTCAATGATTTTGGTGCGACCTTAGACATCACCGGCGCCACCATCAGCAACAATAACAACATGGGCTTCTTTGCAGGCGGCGGAATTACAAACTTCGGCAGCCTCACCGTTCAAGGGGGTTCGCAAGTGGTTGGAAATACATCGCTCGGATCCGGAGGTGGCATTTTCCACGACGGCGGTTCCACTTTACTGGTCGATGACTCCTCGATCAGTGGCAACAGCGCCGCAGCGGAAGGTGGCGGCATCTTCAGTTTCAGCGAGACGATCATTCAGGGCGGGTCAACCATTGATGGAAACATCGCCACGCTCGGGGGAGGGATTTTCAGCCAAGCACCAGCCTCACTCACCGTTCAAGACGCATCCAGCGTGAGTGGCAATACCGCGACCTCGCAAGGCGGCGGAATCTGGACGGGTGGCGCTGCGACGATTCAAGGTGGAGCGGTGATCGATGGCAACAGTGCGACGGTTGAAGGGGGTGGGATCTTCAACGTCAACAATCTGACGCTACTTGACGCAACGCTTAGCAACAACACAGCGGGAGTCATCGGAGGTGGAGTCTCGAATCAATTTGCCACGGCCATCATTGACGGAGCAACGATCACAGGCAATACCGCAAGCGGTAACGATGCAGATCAAGGTGGCGGCGGCATTTTCAACTTAGGCAACATCACGATTGCGAACTCGCAAATCAACAGCAATTTGGCCAACGGTACTGCGGGTAGCGGCGGGGGAATCCTTACCGGAGGCTTTTTCTTTGCCTCGGCTAATATTAGCAACACGACCATCAGCAACAACATTGCCAATCGAGCAGGGGGCGGGATCGAAGCCGGAACGAATTCGTTTACGACGCTGAATAACGTCAACCTCGACAATAATAATGCTGGAGCCGCGCCGGCAGCCGCTGCTCCCGGTAACGGGGGCGGAATGCATATCACCGGCGATGGTTTCGTGGACATCATCGGCGGCACCGTCAATGGCAATCAAGCCGCCGCCGAGGGAGGCGGTTTGTGGAATGGAACCGGAACGATGACAATCGATGGCACCACCATTTCGGACAATACCGCAAGCGGTGATGCATCAGACCAAGGAGGAGGCGGGATCTTCAATAGCAGTGGCAACATCGGAATCACGAATGCACAAATCAGCAACAACAATGCCAGTGGCATTTTAGGTAGCGGAGGCGGCATCCTGAACGACGGCGCCGGTTCGATCACGATCGTGGACTCCGCTGTCATCGGCAATCAAGCCAATCGTGCCGGGGGAGGCATTGAAGCAACCTCCTTTACCAATACATCCTTGACAAACGTCACCTTGGATAACAACAACGCCGGCCTCGCCCCGGCCGTTGCGGCACCCGGTAACGGAGGCGGGTTGCATATCACCGGCTTTGGTAACGCAGTAATCTCGGGTGGATCGGTAAGCGGCAACCAAGCCGCTGCCGAGGGTGGCGGTTTATGGAATGGAACCGGTTCGCTCACCGTCTTCAGTGGCACCACGATCGCAAACAATACCGCTGGCGGCGGTTTATTTGATCAGGGCGGCGGTGGAATCTTTAATAACGCTGGCAATTTGTTCGTTGACGGGGTGATCATCGACAACAACCTGTCGATCAACACCCCCGGGGCAGGCGGAGGAATTCTTAGTGACGGCGGGTTCACGCGAGTGGTCAATTCAACGATCACAAACAACAACCAATATGGCATCCGTATCATCAACGGATCCGCCGACATCACCAACAATACCTTCGGCGGCAACGACACCGCAGATTTGTTGATTGATGGCACGAATACGAATGACACGTTCGACATCGCCCCCGATTTGATTCACTTCGGCGGCAATACGATCATCTATGATGGTACTGTTCCCGACCTGCACGTTCGTGGACTCGACGGCGACGATACGTTTAACGTCACGCCGAGCCTTGACACGCGGATATTTATCGACGGTGGAAATCCGGTTAGCCCCTCGGCGCCCGGCGACACTCTAAACCTGACGCTGCAAAACGAAGCAAATGTTTACAGCGACAAGGCTTCTCCGTCGGATATCTCGATTACCACGACCGTTGCCGGGCTGCCAACGCAAGAGGTCGATTTCGAATCAATCGAAACATTTGTTGTCTCCCCTGGAGCGACCAACCAAACCGTCAACTTCTTCGGTGACAACGACGGTGCTACACCGCAAACCGACAATTTGGTTCTCGTAGGTCGCGATGTCGACTCACATCTCGCTCCCATCCCTGGGGCCGCTCCTGAATTCCAACCGGATGCGGATGGCGCCAACGAGTTCCAGTGGAGCCTCAACGGCGGTCCCAACTACGGCTTCCGCAACGTAGCGTTTTTTAATTACGACAGCGGCGAAGAAATCGACACGCTGGAGATCACTCCTCATGCAGACGACACTCCGCGTGGCTGGGGCATCGATGTTGCCTTTGACGAAGGAGCGCCAAGTGGGGTTGATGGCGATCAGGCAGACCTGTTGATTCTGCACACTTCGTTACTAGGGGGGCAGGTCAGCGAAGACATTTTGATTCGGCCTGCGGGTCCGGATTCGGGTGAGGTCATCGTTACGAACAAGAGTGACGGTTCGCTGATTCTCGATATCGACTATGTCAACAACACCGACATCATCGTGATCGATGATGATGGATTTACGAACGACAACGACACGTTGACATTGCTCGGCACCAACCCCAACGGCGGCGGGACGAGTGGCAACGAAACGGTCATCGCCGATTTCACTGTTGCTGGCGGTGCCTTGACGCCTCAAATCAGTGTTCGTGACGGCGGCACCGTGCTCTACAACTTACGTAGTTTTGCTGGATTTAGTAGCGTTCAGTTCGATCTACTAGGCGGCGACGACTCGCTCATTCTGACTCCTGATTCCTCAAACGCCAACGGGTTGCAAGGAGTGACGATCAACTACGACGGTGGCGATCCCGTCGCGTCGGACACCTTGATCGTCAATGCGAATGCGAATGCACGGGTAACGCAAGGAGCTGAATCGACCAGCGGACTGGTGGATCAACTGGGCGCCGGTGTGGGCGATGTGAATTACACCAACATTGAATTGCTGAACGTGACATCAGCAACTGCGGCAAGCACATTAACGGTCCGTGCGACCCATGATGACGACACTGTCGCGCTGAGCCCCACGGCGACGGCGAACGAAGCACGCGTGTGGGTGAACGATGGAGCGGTCGTGACAGCGAACGCGGGTGGAGCCAACGCAAATATTGCTGAGGTGGTTCTACAAGGTCGGTTCGGTGACGATGCGTTTTCGATCACCCCAGTCGACGACGTCAATGTCACCGTCGAAGGGGGTGACCCCGCTGCAAGCGATACGGTCACGATCAACGGCACGTCGGCAGATGACACCGTCACGATTACCCCCACCGCCGCTGACGCGGCAACGGTCCAGGTCAATGCACTTGGTTTGGTGACTCTGGCCACCGTCGAAGGCTTGATCTTTGCCGGCTTGGGCGGCGACGACGCATTGACCGTGGTCGCAACCGCGGCGGCCGATACGATTGTCCACACACCCGGCGCTGCGGTGGACGAAGGAACCTTCCGTGTCAACAGCCTGCTGGGAATCCAGTACCAGAATCTCGGTGCCGCATCCCAATTGACGGTCGACGGCGGCGGCCAACCCGCAGGAACGCGTGACCGTTTGATTGTCAACGGCACCATTGGCAACGATGTCTTCGATGTCGCGGCCACGACCGGTACGGTGACGCTCCGTGATCCCGCATCCGCGCTGGTGCATCGGCCGATTACCCCGTCCGACGTCGAGGCGCTGACGCTCGAGGCTTTCGATGGCGACGATTCGTTCGTCATCAATACGCCTCAGCCCTACTCGCAAATCGCGATCGCGGGCGCCAGCCCAGGTGGTAGCGATCGGCTGAGCGTGATCGGCGCGGTCGGTGTGGCCGAAGCCTTCACCGTCTTTCCCGGGTTGGTCCCAGGCGAAGGACGTGTGGCGGTCGATGGATTGAACATCCCGTATCGAGGCATCGAGCACCTACTGCTAGGAGACCTATTTGGCATTGGCGCCGGTGATACTGATTCACTTGTCATCAACGACGACTTCAGCGACAACACCTGGAACGTCGGCGGCGGCCTTGTCGGCGACCTGGTGCAGATCGATGATCGAGAATCCATCGACATCAGTGGCTTCGATACCGTCGAACTTGTCAACCAATCGGGAGCGGATCGATTTCGGCTTGCTCCAACCAACATGACCTTCAGCTTCCAATCCTCCTTTACCGTGACTGGTGACGCTTCGACACCGACGGACGATGTACTGGAATTGGTAGGGACATCAGCGGCAGACATCATTTCGGCGACAACCAATGGCGTGACCGTGAATGGAGTCAGCATCACTGCGGGCACCGGTTTGGGCGAATTAGAGGTTCATGCTCTCGGCGCGGATGACGCCGTTGATTTGACCCGATTCACCTACGGCGGTGTCTCACTGCACGTCTCGATTTTCGGCGGCGATGGCAATGATACGATCCTAGGATCTGCCTTGGACGATCTAATCGACGGTGGTGCGGGCAATGACAACTTGTTCGGTGGCATCGGTGACGACGTGATTCATGGTGGCATCGGCAACGACCGAATCACCGGCGGCGTTGGCAGCGATTCGGTTTTTGGTGACGCGGATAGCGATCTACTCATTTGGAACCAGGGTGACGGTAGCGACCTCGTCGAAGGCGGCACGGGCAACGACGTCGTGCTGTTTAATGGTGCCGATGGCGCAACGGTCCCAGTGGAAGATTTCACTCTCAGCGCTGGCGCTCCATTCTTGACCCACCAACGGATTGAACTCCAGCGGATGCAAGGGGGCGTGCTGCTAGACATCGCGTCGGTAGAGCAAATCGATATCAGCGGCGATACGGGAGTCGAGAATTTTCAAGTCAACGACCTGCAGCACACCGATCTGCGAATCCTGAACCTCAGCACAGGCCCGGACGGAGACACCGAGTCGGTGACGGTCGAGGGACGTCCCGTGGACGACACCATCAATGTCAGCGGCCGAGAAGGAGGCTTGATCCTCGGCAACCAACCGGATGTCGTGTTCACGATTGATGTTTCCGGAAGCACGACATCCACGTTCGCAGGAACCGCTGTCGGCGACCTCAACAACGACGGAACCGCCGACACCATTCTGGATGCAGAGATTGCAGGATTCATTCGGCTGAATCAAGAACTGATCGACCGCGGCTTAGGAAACGTTGCTGACGTTGCTATCGTCGCCTTCGGTTCTTCTGCGACCAACATCGACATGGATCCTGTGGCGCCCGGGATTCAGATTTCCACAACGCCGAATGCAGATACAGACGCGAATGGAGTGTTGGATGTTGTGCAAGCTCTGCAATCGCTGGTGGATGGGGCTTCGACAAACTACGAAGCGTCGCTGGCTACCGCGATTGCGACCTTTGCCGCACTTGGAACCGCTTCCGCTAACGGCAATCTCATCTTCCTGTCAGATGGATTCCCGACAGCCGGAGGCGTCTTTACGGACGAGGTTGCGACCTTGACTGGCATGGGGATTAACCTGAGAGCCTTCGGGGTTGGCACGGGTTCGAGCTTGGTCGACTTGCAACTGATCGATCCCACGGCAGTTCAGTTTACAACCACCGACGAGTTGATCACCGCCTTTGGCGGACTTGGCCCCGGGGGTGCGGTTCAGTTGGTCGGTCCGATCAAGGTCGCAGGTTTGTCCTACGATATCAATCTAATGGGCACCAACATCAGTGACACCGACTTGTTGACCGTCAATGGCAACGAAGGCAACGACGTGATCAAAGCCGAACCGGGCGTTGAATCAATTGTCGGGATCGCCTTTAACGGCGGCAGCGGCGATGATTTCTTGTCGGCCGATGCGATTCTCAATGGCGGTGCTGGGAATGACACGCTGATTGGCGGACTTGGCGACGACACCATCAACGGCGGCGACGGTGACGATACAATCGACGCGCGTGGCGGTAACAATACAATCGATGGAGGAGCCGGCGCGGATACCATCTTGGTCAGTGGAACCTCCGCAGGCGAAACCATTTCCACCGTCCACGCTGGCGGTGCGTTCACGATTACGGGGGGGTTGTCCGCTGGGGTCAACACGATTGCGGGCATCGAGCAAGTTCGCATCGAAGCGGGCGACGGTCCCGATATTGTCAACGTGACAACCGATCCCGCCGGTGGACTCGACTACAACGTCTTCGGCGGCAACCCGATCGGCGTGCTGCAAGGAAACGGCGACACACTGAACGTCATTCTCGGCGGAGCTCCCTTTAGCCTCCAACCGGGTCCCGAAGGAGACTCGGGTGGCGTGCTCGTGCAACCGAACCAGACGATCAGCTTTGATGAATTCGAGCTACTGCAAGTAGACGGAATCACGTTGCTGTTGCCGGACGAATTCGAACCCAACGACACGCAGGCCACGGCAAAGGTGCTTGGCAGCGAACCGGCGATCACGGTGATGCGAGCGACGCTGCACGCGACCCAAATGCCATCGGGCGGCGCCGCGGGGGTTGTCAACGATGATTGGTATCAAGTCACCGCTCATGACACTGGAAAACTGATTGTCAACGCTCATTTCACCGCCGACTCAGTCCCATTGGATGGCGATGGCGGCGACGTCGTGATCAACTTGTTTGATTCGTCCGGGACGTTGATTGTCGCCGGTGCGGCGGTCACAGGCGGTCAGCAAATCGTGGTTCCTGTGGTGGCCCAACAAAAATACTATGTCCAAGTCTCCTCCGCCGATGGCGACCAGAACACGTACGACTTGGAGATCGAGAGTTTTGCGGCTCCGATTCCTGCCACTCCGTTCCTGAGTTCCACAAGCGATTCGGGGATGCTCAACAACGACAACGTCACCAGTGACAACACTCCGGCCATTGTCATCCAGGACGACTTGGCTGACTTTGCCGCCATGAGCATCCCCATCGACCAGGGTACCGCGGTCGCCGGTGCAGAAGTCATTCTCAGTTTTACCTCGACCACCACGGGGACGGTCACCACTGTCGAAGCGAACCTGGTCAATGCGGCGAACCCAACGCTATGGAGTGCGACCTCCACCGCTATGGCTGACGATGTTTACCTCGTGCAATCTTGGACACGCATCCAGGACGCAGCGGGCGTGGTTGGACGCAGCCCGCTCAGTGGTGCCTTCTTGTTTACCGTGGATACCACTGCTCCGGCCATTGCTGCGGCCCCAGATCTATTGAGCATCGCCGACACGGGGATGTTCGACAATGATGATGTCACGCACATTCAATCCGTAGCATTAGCCAATCCCGCCGGCACGACGGTCGAACCGAACACAAAAGTGCGAGTCTTCTCGGGAACCGAGTTGGTCGGCCAAGGCTTCGCGACCACCGAAGGCAACTGGGAAATTACCACCGAACCGCTCGACACCGGAACGCATTCGTTGACCGTCGTACTGGAGGACGTCGCGGGTAACATCAATGCGGCAAGCGAAGCCCTTGTAATCGATGTCGATGCGGTTGTGCCCAACACGCCGTACCTGGATTTGATCAACGATGACGGCCACAGCACCGATGACAACATCACCGGCCAAAACCTGCTGCAATTCGAGATGGTTGGCGATGACACCGTCAACGGCAATGGCAACCCACTGCCCAACGACGTTATCTACCGACTGTATTGGCGAGTCGGTGATGGAAACGGAGAAGTGTTGGTCTACGATTCGTTCGCCGAATTTGGAAACACGTTTACGACGCTGGGAACGTTGACGCGAACCGTGACGCAAGTGCTGAACGATCCTGCCGGCCCCCCATTCCCCGATGGTGTCCACAACTTCAAATTGGAAATCGAAGACCGCGCCGGAAACGTCAGCCCCGATTTCTTACTGCAGGTCAAGATCGACACGACGGTGCCAACCACGACGATCGACATCTTGGCATCGAGCGACAGCGGGATGTACGACGACGACAATGTCACCAACATTCAAGAGATCGCTTTCCAAGGTCGTGGCGAAACCAACGGCATCATCACTCTGTTCGCTCAGAAAGTGAACAGCAGCGGAGTGACTTTTGGTGAACTGTTAGTCATCGGCACCGGCAACGTTGGGTCGGACTTTACCGATGTCCAAGCCGGTATCCCCGGAGCGACCGACACCGATGGACTGGGGATTTGGGAGATCACTGCCGAGCCGCTTACTGATGGTGTCTACGACGTTTACGCATTGATCGAAGATTGGGCTGGCAACGAAGCCGTATCGGAAACGATCCGTTTGGAAGTCGACACGCTTGACCCGAATTTGCCGCTGTTGGATTTGGACGAAGCGAGCGATAGCGGTCGACACAATGATGACAACATCACCAATGACAACACACCGGCGGTCAGCGTGACCACCCACGATGCGAATGCCGATCTGCACGCCGTGGTTCCCGATTTGACCGTCGCCGGTGCGTTTCTGACGGATTATCTGAAGTATCGCATCTACAATCGCGCAGAAACCGGGGTCGTCGGTGGGCAAACGTTGGTGACCGAGACGCTGCTTTACGATTCCGCAGCGGACGCAACGGCCGATGCAAGCACATCGCTTCTCGGGCACAACGCGATGTTTACAAGTTTGCAACTGCTAAACAGTGGAAACGCCCAAACCATCTTGCCCGTGTTGGCTGATGGCATCCATAACTTGAAAATCGAAGTCGAAGACCGAGCGGGCAACATTAGCCACGACTTCCTGTTGAATCTGGTGATCGACACGACGGCCCCGGCTGCCCCCTCGATTTCGCTGGATCCGTCGGTGACCGATAGTGGCATCCCCAGCAACATCGGCAGTTCATCCGACCGCATCACCAACGTGCGAACCCCGGGATTTGTTGGCACGGCCGAAGCGAACGCTTTGGTGCGGCTGTATGCCGATGGTCAAGGCATCACCAATAACGTGATCGATGCCTCCGATGCCGCGATCGGATTGACCGTCGCGGTTCCAATGGATGGCGACGATGCCCTGCCCGGCGGTCAATACCGCGCGATTTCAACCGCCGATCTGAACGTCGGGTTTACCTTTGACGGCCAACGCCAAATCGGGGGTACCGCCGAAGATTTAGCCGGTAACGTGTCCAATCCGAGCTTCTTGAACATTTTGCTCGACACGACTCCGCCGACCGTTACCGGAGTCGACTATGCTGCAGGCGACACCGTGTTCGCCTCGAAACCGAACCTCAGCCCAACCGCCCCGGTCGATTCGCTGTTGATCACGTTTGCCGGCGGGCCGGCTGCAGCGGCAGGCCTCAGTTCGCCAGCGGTCGACCCTGGACTCGCAGCAGACGTCAGCAACTATCAATTGGTCGGAGATCACAGTGGACAAGTCTTGATCGAGAACGCGTTCATTGTCAGTTCATCGCCCGAACAAGTGGTGGTGCGTCTACAGTTCGCCGCTCTGTTAGCCGATGACCGTTACACATTGACGTTGGATGATTCGATTTCGGATGCCGCCGGTAACTCGCTGGACGGCGACTCATCGGCCCAGGCTCCGGGAACTCCGCTGGCTGTGCTGCCATCGGGCAACGGAATCAGCGGCGGTGACTTTGCTGCTCGCTTTACCGTCGACAGCCGCCCTGAATTCGGCACCATCAGCCAAGGCCTTGTCTACGTCGACATCAACGGAAACCATGTCTTTGACCCCGAGGGCCAAGACAACGATGCGACCAATCGCGACTTTGTCATGCAGTTCGGCCAATTGACCGACGCCTTATTCACCGGCAACTTTGCCGACAAGGACACCGGCATTGCGTCCGGATTTGACAAATTGGGAGCATACGGGCGTTTCAACGGCACCTATAGCTTCCTGATCGATACCAACGACGATGGCGTTGGCGATGTTGCATCGATCATGCCCGGGCAATACCAAATCAATGGAATCCCGGTTGCCGGTGACTTTAGTGCGGCACAGGATGGCGACGAAATTGGATTGTTTGATGGTCAAGCTTGGTACTTGGATACCAATGGGAACAATCAAATCGAGAGCAACGAAAGGATCGCGGCCAACTACAACGGGCTGCCGATCGTGGGTGATTTTAACGGCGATGGAAGCGATGATTTGGCCGTCTTTGTCAACGACACCAACCAGTTCATCTTTGACACCAACCGCGACGGTACCGGCGACTTTACCTGGGACGTCCGAGACGATTTTGAGCGATTCGGTGGTCTGAGTGGTTTTACCGATCGCCCGATCGTTGGCGATATCAACTTGGACGGCATCGATGACATTGGCATTTGGGTGAAAGGCCGCCAAGGCATCCTGCCCAAAGAACAAGGGGAAGTGTTCTTCTGGATCTCGGACCAAGTCGACAACAATCCCGCCAACGTGTTTGACGCTTATTCACCGGCTCCGCTGGGCAATGACACGTTTGCCCAGTACGGTGACGAGACCGCACTGCCCATCTTCGGCAACTTTGACCCGCCAATCACATCCGCTAATGCGCCGACCAATTTGACGGGGCTGACCAATGCGGTGAACCGTTACGATGTCAACAACGATGGCAAGGTAACCGCACTGGATGCGTTGACGGTGATCAATGCGATCAGCCGCGGATTGACCAATGCAGAAGCCAGTCAAGCACCACGATTGTTGGCTGCCGGAGGCAACTACTTGGATGTCGATTCCAACGAGGTCGTTACCGCGTTTGATGCGTTGTTGGTGATCAACGAAATGAATCGGCTCGGCCAACGCGGCAGTTCAGCGCAAAGTGAGTTGCCGATCCAAAGCAGTTCCAACGACCGCTACATCGAGGCGGTGGACGACGTTTTCAACCAGATTTCGCTGGATGATGACGACGACACCGATTGGATCCTCGCTGATTTGGAAAGTCGCCGGGGCGTGTTGTCCTAACCCGATCCGGGTTTGACGATCCAAAAACGTGGGATTCAAGCCGTAGCTACGTTCGCCAGAACGTGGTCCACCGTCTGGCGACGGCAGCTAGAGCAAATTTAAATGGCATTCGCCTACGTTCCGCGGCTCACCAAAGTTCAGAACTTTCCGAACAAAGAACTAATTAGGGCGTCGCAGCACGAAGATCTCGCACCGCGATTCGGTGCGCCGCGGCTTGGTCGGATTCGCCCTGATAATCCAACAACACCGCAATTTGCTCGTGCGCGACAACCAAATTCGGAGCAATGCGAAGAGCTTGGCGTAACGAGGCGATCGCCTCGTCAAGCTGCTCGGCGTTGATCTGGCACACCCCCAGCAGATAGTGGTCCCCGGCGACGCGTCGGTACTTCGTCAGTTCTTGATACCACTGCATCGCGGTCGCGTTATCTTGCTGGCGAAACGCAATTTGTGCCAGCACATCGATTGCGCTTATTTTTGCGTCAGACGCCGAGGGCTCATTTTCGACGATCATCGTCGCCAGCTGTTTTGCAGGTTCGAGCATTCCTGCGTCGAGATAATCTTTCGCCAGCGCTGCCCGAACTTCACGGTCATCCAATCCACCGCGATGCAAATCCAACAGCACCCGTTTGGCCCGTGCCAGTTCTTGCAAAATCGCATCATCGTGGCGATCGTTGAACACCAAATGGTGAACCGCCAACGCCCAGCGGCGATCCTGCTCTGCGGCCGAAAGCTGTCGATCGGGCGTGATCGGGTAAACAGCGGATCCGCCGTCACCGTCCCCGAGGTTGCTCGCGAAGTGGGCGTTCTCCGGCGGCGTTTGCTGGATGCGTTGATACGACTGACGATGAACGCCGATCGTGTGATGATGTAGCGCCGCATGAGTGACATTCGTCTCGCCCTTGGGCATGTGGCAATCGGAACAATCGTTTGCGTTGGTCCGTTGCCGTTGAATCTGGTCGATGCCGCAATTGGCGTCGCCATGACACTGCAAACATGCATCGCGGTACCGATCCCGCTGAACATCACCTTGGTTGTGCCGATGCGGATCGTGACAATCAATGCAGGTTAGTGTCGCCGAATTTTGATAACAGCGGCTGGCATGCAATTGTTCGGTGTGTCCGACAATACGCAAACCGTCGCCCTGGTTTGCCACTTTGAAATCGGTGCGGGTGTCGGACAATCGGTCGCCAGGACGGAAATCCCACACGTCTTTTCCCGCCGCGGTGACAAACAGAGCACCTTGCAGATGGCACTGCGAACAAACGGCCTCACTTTCGCGGCGAGCTAACCGTGCCGGGTTGACGATGTCATCGACGATCGCGGCGTTCTGATCGAGACTTTGATGCTTCTTGGCATGGGTTGCCCCCGCACCATGGCACCGCTCGCACCCGATCGCAGGTTCACGCACAATGAATTGGTTTGGATTCTGATTCACCACATCGATGCTGCCGACATGGCAATAGACGCAGCCGGTGGTGACCACTCGGCTAAACATGATTGGCGATCTCGGTTCGTAACCAGGCGACAAATCCCAATCACACGTTTTGGCGTACCACGTCAACGGTGATTCGCAGACGAACGCCCCGTCACGAAACAGATAGGTGTGGGCGGTGGTACCCGAGCCAAACTCGTATGTTAAATCGGCTTCTTGCATCCAGCGAACCAGCGTATTCGTTCCTGGCACCGTTTCTCGGTGTGTCATCGTCGACGATGTGCCGTTGACCTCGTAAATGCGTCCCGATTGTGGATGCTTCCATTCGGCTTCCGCCTGCAACGTTGAATTGGCAATCTCGCGAGCCGAACGAGCGTGCGAGGATTCAAGATAACTTTCGTATTGCGAGGGATGACACGCTGCACACGTTTGTGTCCCAACCGTGCCCTTCGGCAATTGCTGAATCGCGACGGATGCGGCAGATTCGGCAATCGGAGACGCCGTCGACGTCGCGTTCGCTGGGGCACTGACACGAACCAGTTGCTCGGTCGTCTGCCAATCAGCAGCGCCGGGAAAGCTTGTCGCAGTGGTAGTGGGTTCCGAGGACGAGCAACCGCATAAAGCGACCAACAGGCCCCAGCGAGCGGTGCGGTTGGAACGTCGCATCGCTGTGCAGACGAAATCATGCAATCCATTGCCCATTAATCTACTCGCCTTCATCAACATCGGCGGGCTGTCCTTGCACAATCAGAACTCGCTGGTTGACCGCCAACGATGACAGACGGTCGCTTGTACCATCAGGCCACTCGACGGATAGTTGTTTGATCTGTTGGGAAGCCCCCAAGCCAAAGAATACAATCCGTTCATCGCTGCAACTATAGCCGTCGCCCGAATCGAGCCATTGTTTCAACGTGCCAAGCTCGGTTTGCAGCGTGATCACGGCGCCGATGGCGGTACGTTCACAATCAGTCCCAACCAGCTCGCACTGCAGCCAATTTCCCGAATTGGCCGTTTGGTTTTCGAGCAGTTCGGCCGGCTGGTCCAGGTGTGTCGCCAACAGATCGACTCGCCCATCCCGATTCCAATCGGTCCGAATCAACACGCGTCCAAGTGCGGGTGTATCGAAATAGTTCGTGGCATCTGTGGAGATCGCGGTGGCCGCTTGTAACTGAAATCGACCGCCACGCTTGGCAAACATTTGTGGCTTCATCTTGAACGGTGCATCACGAAACCTCAGATCTTCAATATGCCCATTCAACACCGCAAGATCGGCATTTCCATCGTTTTCAAAATCAATTGCCGTGGTCCCAAATCCTAAAACGGGCATCGAATCGTTGTACAGATTGACGGCGATCACCGAATCAACAAACGTGTTGTTCGTGCCTTGTTGATAGAAATGCACCGGTTCGTTGTAAAAATTGGTGACATGCAGGTCAAGGTGACCGTTGTGATCGAAATCGGCTGCGGCGATCCCCATCGAAGCGCCACTTCCGCCGCGACTTGAATAAGCGCATCCGCGTAGCTTGGCTACATCGTTCCAGCGATCGTGTTCGCTGACCCACAAATTGTTTGGACGTGTGTCGTTGGCGACAAAACATTCATTGCCCGCCGCCGAATCGAAATTGGCGATCACCACGCCTAGCCCCGGCGCGGCCGATGACTCCGATGTCATCGAAGTTGCGTCCCATGTTTGGTCCGACTTCTGAAATAGCATCCGATCAACCGCTGGCCGATAGGATTCAGGTCCGCGGAACACCGTGTAGCGACCGTGTTCATCCCGCTTGGGAACCTCGAATACCAAAGGATCATCTAAATAATTCACTTCCATCACATCGGGGACCGCGTCGCCATTCATATCCGCGATCGCCACCGCCGACGTCCATGTGTCGCTCTGCCAGACGCGTCCAGCGGCCGCTCGCTTGAAGGTCCCGTCGCCTTGATTTAGTAACACCGTGTTGCGACCAAAGTTGCACACGACCAAATCGTCAAAACCGTCTTGGTTCAGATCGCCGACGCCAACGCCCAACCCATAACCACGATCATCCACAGCGGCCGATTCAGTGACATCACAGAATCGCTCGTCGAGTTGCGAATACAGAACGTTCGGCCTCGCACCATTGGACTCCAAAGGTGTCCCCGCACTTTGGACAAAGTAGTAGTCGATGTGTCCGTTGCGGTCGTAATCCAACGCAGCGACGGCACCACCAAACTGTTCATAAATTTGCAGATCACGTTCCTTTCGCGGGTTCGCATTGTGATACTCAAACGACAATCCAATGTCCGAAGCACGACGGGTAAAACGAGGCGGGCTCGGTGGATGATCGTCGTCGTTTTCCGCCCAGCCCTTTGCCACTTCAAGTGACGTTATCGCGTCTTCGCTCAAGGAAGCAGATTCGCGGAGAATCGAGCGTCGAAGTGCTGCAGCATTGGGGTCCCGCGCGAATTGCCCCAGCACAAACGCATCGCTGGCAAACGCGTCGCCCGCATCCAACCTTTGCCGACGCTGTTGTCGTAGATCTGCAAGAATGTGGGGGTCTTTATTGGCGCGACGATATTGCTGAATCATTCGCCACGCGTTGGCTTCCAACGGACGCCCCAGCGTATCGAGAGTCGCAGCCATACGCTCTATCGCCTCGACATCACCCTCATTGACCGCATTGATTGCCAAAATCGACCGTTTGATCGCCAGCGAACGCAGCCGAAACGTCTGCTCGGCTTCGGATCGCCCCAACTGATTCATGCAGTTTTCTAATAATCCGAATGCGATCCAATCGGTTGGATCGCGAAGCACCGTTTCGCACAACAGTGCGGCGACCGTCTCAGCCGATACTTGCTGTTGCATCGCCAATCGAGCCAGTGCGTACCAATGATCGGCAAACTCGATTTGTGATTCGTCGACGAGCTTTCGCCAAAGGGAAGTCGCTTCGGCGTTGCCATGATCCAACGCCAATCGCCCCAATAGCGCGATCGCCGTCAGGTCAATACGGCGGGCCGCCGATGGCTCGGGTCCGCGTGTTGCGTTCTCGTCTGTGGCACGGCCCGCTGTGGTTGCGAGCGTCAAAACCTCGATCGCATCGTCGAATTCCCCTCGGGCTGCTAAATCCCGTGCTTTGCCCACCGGGCCCAACCACGCTTCGTCGAGCCGAACGTCGGCAGTGTTTTCGTCCGATGATGTGACGGTGATGGACGGGTCGGACCGCGAGATAAGCGACGCCAATTCGGCCTGAGTGATGTCACCGTGCAAACAGAGTGCGCGAAGATGTCGTGTGGCGAGCTGGCGTCGCCCCAGCCGGTTTAGTAGTGACGCCAAGTGACGATGGGCGATCGTGATCGTTGCGTCATGCTGGACGATGCGAGAATAACGTGCAATCGCCTCGTCATAGCGACCAAGTTTGACCAGCCAATCAGCCGACGTCCCCAGCGTCATCAATCCGTAGTTCGGATCATCCGCAGGGATGCTCGACAGAATCTCGATCGCTTCCGCCGTTTGCCCGGTGGCGTGTTCGATTCGTGCTAGCCACAGCAAGCCTTCGACATCGTCGGGATTGGCGACCAACAAATCAGTCAAGCAGCGTTCAGCCAGATCAAACTGGCCGCGGTCATACCACTGGGGAATCAACTGAAGCGTTCGCTGACGATTCTGGTCCGCTAGAGTGTCCGGCGGCGGGAGTTCTGCTGACTTGGGTGCCGGTGCCACCGCTGCGGACGAGGCCGGACGATGGACGCCGTCCGAATCGTCGGCCCGCAGTATCCTTTCCTCGGTGGTCGCAGACGACCGTGAGTCATCCAACCGATTGCAACCACACAACGGCCATACAAAAAGCCAAACGACCGCTCCCAAACGGAGAGCGGTCGCTGACGAGAAAGGACAACTAAGCCGTAGCCGTGATTCGCTAATCATTGCAAACCATGTCGTATTAAAACCAGCTGTGTGCTTATTGAGCTTGGTTCATTTTTGCGTATTCATCGGGGTGCTGTTCCGCCGCTTCGGCACTCACGTCTTGTGGTTCTTGTTCAGCAGGAGTTTCGACAACCGCCGAACCCGATCCGCCGCAACCGACCAAGCAAAATGGAGTTAACAGAAGCGCGAACATACAGAGTAAAAGAGTCTTCATGAGATTTCCTAGGGTGGGATAAAGTAGGTAAGAGTGAAAATGGGTGGGGAACGATAATCTCGACCGAATGATCGAGGAGTCGCTGGCGAATCTACGGTCGCCGAGGAAGGCAGCCGTAGGATCCGTCGTTTTACTGAGAAACCATCATTAGAACGGGTCCTCGATCACTTCACGATTGGCCCGCGTACCGAGTGCGCCCCAGACACCATACTTGCTGGCAGCACCAGCAACCGGAGGTCCTGAGCGTTGGTCACCAGCTTCGATCGAATCGGTAACGAATTTAACCGCACCATCGCCCATCAGCACATGAACGCCGCCCTGATGGCGACTGCTGGCGGAGATCGAACCGCCATTTTCGGCCCAGCGGTCGCCACAGTACTCGGAATTTGGCGGCGTGTTGGTCTGAAACGCGGTCAATGACACTCGGGCCCATGCCCAATTCATCCCGCGGTTTTCCGAGCTGTTGGCTCCATGAAATGAACTACCCGCATCGCCTGGGGCTGGTGTTGGACAATTCGTCCCGTCACACCAAAATCCAGGGCGTTTGGGATCAATGTGACCAGCGTCTTCACAAACTTTGACGTGGTTTCCGCTGCTGCTAAACGTCTTGGTGCGATTGACGCGAGTCCGTTTGTCGCTGTCGCCAAGGTCGGTGGTGATCTCGCCCATCATGATCGTATTGGCGAGTCCGTCCAAGACGTCACGGAATGCCATGTCGGTTCGGAACACGAACATGCCGCGTGCCCATTGTCGCTGCATTTGTTTACCACCCGAGGTGACGTCAAATGGACTTCCCCCTGAATTGCTCCAGCGAATCGGGTTCTGGTAGTGCCCTAACCAACCATCGCCGATGCAAACGGCATAGTTGGTGCGTCCCAGTGCGGGTAGCCCGCGTCCTGGATCGGATGGGCATCGCAGCGATGCAACGTCAGTCGCCCAGGGAATGTACTGGCTTCGGTTAGGACCGGGCCCCATCGCAGGCCAAGGATTGGTCGGCGTGCCGATTGAGGCCGATGTATTGCCGTCAACCCGTGACGGATTGGGGTTGCTGATCGATTCCCACAACGCTTGTTGTTCGATAAAGGGGGTCAACCCCACCAATGCACTGAGTGCGCCCGAGTTGTTAGTATCCCAGGTACTCCATGCATCATTCGCGTCCGCCTTCCAAGTTCCCGTGCAATGCTTGGGAAGTTGGTTGTACGCGGCATGGTAATTGTGAATCGCCAAGCCAATTTGCTTGAAATTGTTGCTACAGCTCATCCGCCGCGCTGCTTCACGCGCCGCCTGGACCGCAGGCAACAACAGCCCGACCAACACGCCGATGATGGCGATCACCACCAAGAGTTCAACCAGCGTGAACCCCTTTCTTTTCCTTAGCTGCATAACACCGTCCCGTCATCAAGTAAAGAATAATTGCGGCCCAGTAGGGATGGCCGACGGCTCTATAGAGTAATGGGACAGCGCGCTATAGTCAACTTATCCATCCGTGTCGCCGCCTAAAGGCTGCTGCACCCACATTGCGAGACTGCCGGGGGGTCAGGCCTCCTTTCTGCAACTGTGCTTTTAGCCCGTGTTTTGCCGAGCCAAATGCGTCTCGACGGGATCGGAAACGCATTTAGAAAATGCACAGAAACTATGCGCAATGACCATCCGTTCACTTGCCGATGCGCACATTTTTTCATTTTTTTTCCCGACTTCCTGCACTTGATGCGCCGGTGTGAGGCACTTGATACGCCCGCGTGAGCAAACCGAGCAGCACGGCATGACGATTCCCAGCGTGGTCCGCATCGGCTGCGTTCCACGCAAAGTGGGCGTTTCATCAAGGCATGCCAATGGCGCAGCTAGCCATGGCGGAAAATGCAAATCAATGAAACGGCGGTGGAGACAGACGCCGTGATTCGGGTCGTTCCACGATCGAATAAGACCGCACAACCAAGCGCGGCCTCGTTCGATCTCATGAATACTTAGTCGATCACCTGGGCGGCAAGGTTATGAACGAAACCTGTGCCCGACACGGCCTACAAGCTTGCGGCTGCGGCTTCGTCGACATAGAAAGTCAGATCGGCCGCCTCGACGTGAGAGGCGGGGAAATTGGCGAAATCCCCCTCTTTCTTGATCACTTGTGCCAACACCTCTGCCTTGTCGCCACCGGTGATGAGAAACGCGACCTTCTTTGCGCGGTTCAGCACAGGCCCCGTTAACGTGATTCGCTTTTGGGCCGATTCAGGGTGGATCGCGACTTCGCAAACCTGAGGCGATTTCAAAAATTGACTTTGATGGGGAAAAATCGAAGCGGTGTGACCATCGGTTCCCATTCCCAACAAAATCAGGTCGAACTGCGGAACGGCGTTCTCGTCGATATCGACATGTCCATAGATTTCATTCTCGTAGCGCAATCGCTCTTCATCGGGATCCGCTTCGCCAAGAACGCGGTGCACGTTTTCCGCCGGGATCTGCACCTTGTCCAAAAATAGCGTCTTTGCCACCCCATAGTTACTGTCGCTGTCATCGGGCGCGACACAGCGTTCGTCCCCCCAAAAGAAGTGAATGCGTGACCAATCAATCTTGTCGGCGTATTCCTTCCCCCAAATCTCAAACAGCATCTTGGGTGTGCTGCCACCCGAAAGTGCGATCGTGACCTTGTCTTGGGTTTGCGTTGCAAACCACGCGGCGAAATCGGCGGCGAAACCGGCAGCAACGCCAGCGGGATCCGCGAACTTTTTCGTTTCAGTACTCATGTTTTAAACTCGTGATTGATCGTTTTTGAAGGTTGATGGATTCGATGCTTTTGATGAATTGCCGCAGCGAGTGGACTTCGACACTTTGCAAGCGGCAAGCTATGCGAGATAGGCCGCTTGAACGGACTCGGCAATCCGTGTGGATATTCAGGGATGAAGCCGTGATATCGGGACTGTCATTAGACCAACTTTGCCCCGTCTGAGCAGGGGATCCGATAAACCAGTGGCGTTGATCTCGTTATTCGCGTCACGCCAATTACGCGTTTTGTCACCGGTTTGCCCATGTTCACCAGCGGGGTAGACCATCGAAGCGAGATAAGGGGATTCACCGCCGGCAGCGGTTATTGCAGCCAACACCGCAGTAGCAATCGAATTCAGCGGTAGCGATCTTCGCTTACGACGACTACAATAAGCCCTCCCCGCCGCCCCCTGCTTTCCCCAGTGATCCAGCCCGTTTTGTCATCCAGTTTCCGCCCGCGGTACTGGATCCCCTGCCCCTCACCTCGCTCGCTGGTCGATTATGACTGCCCGCTATCTCTTGTGGATGTTGCTGATCGCAACCGCGTCTTGCGGTTGCAACAGCAGAAATGAAGCCAAGGTCGAAGCTAAACCAAAGTCACTCGAGACGCTTGACGTCGAAGTGATCGAGGTGGAACTGTCTTCCTGGCCGCAAGTCGTTCGAAGTCAAGGCAGTTTGTATGCCGACGAGCAAACCGTTGTCGGTGCGAAAGTTGCCGGACGTGTCGCCCAGGTGCATGGTGATGTCGGCGACCTGCTGAAGTTCAATGATCCGCTAGTGACACTGGATCAAGAGGACTTTTTGTTACAAGTCGAACAGGCGGAGGCCCAACTATTGCAGGCCCGTTCGTCCGTTGGATTACTCGAAGGCGATCCTGTCGAGAAGCTTGATCCCACCAACGCGCCTCCGGTACGGCAGGAACGAGCGCTATGGCAAGAGTCCCAAAGCAGTCTCGAGCGAATCGCATCACTCCGCGATCAAAACGCGATATCGCAAGGTGAATACGATGTCGCCGCCGCCGAAGAGCGTGTTGCCGAAGCTCGCTATGCATCGGCAGTGAACGGAGTTCGCGAAAAGATAGCGTTGATTCAAGTACGACAAGTCGAATTGGCGGTTGCACGCGAACGATTGAAAGACGCCATCATTCGAGTTCCGATGGATGGCTTTGTACTGAACCGGCTCGTGGCGCCCGGAACGTTCGTGGCCGTTGGCCAACCGGTTGCAACGATCGTTCGCACGAACCCATTGCGGTTCCGCGGCAAGATCCCTGAACGCTATTCCCAATCGATCGCGGTCGGACAAAGTCTAAGCGTCAAAATCGAATCGGTCACCGAGCCTCGCGATGCAACGATCACTCGCGTCAGTCCGGCGCTTGACCAACAGAGTCGGGCGTTGACCTTTGAAGCGTTAATTGAAAATGAAAACCAAGTACTCCGTGCGGGGCTGTTCGCCCAAGCCGAGGTCGTTACGGATCCCGACGCCGTTGCGCTGGTAGTCCCGGAATCAGCGATCAGCGAATTTGCCGGTGCTACGAAAGCATGGAAAGTGGTCGACGTCGTGACACAGGAGCAAGAGGTGCGGATCGGCGAACGCCGTGGCAACGCGGTACAAGTCGTCCAGGGATTGTCCGCAGGCGACTTGATCCTGCGAGACGCCGAACAAGGAAGAGTGGGCAAAGTCAATTCCGCGATCGCTCCTCAGGCTTCCCTGCCGTCCGATGCACCGATTGCCGCGATGTAAACGACGAAATCGGATCGATTTGTAATTCGTCGCACAGCGCTACTCGAAGCAGACTCTCGAAGCGAAATCGTTTGGCCAGGAAGGGATGCTGATGACAGGTTGGAAACCGATCCAATAACGACAGGCTAGAAGCCTATCCCACGACTCACCAGGAATGTTTGATCTGTGTATTGGCTTGCTGAAGTTTGCGTTAAACGCCCCGTCTTTGCTTTGATGTTGATCACCGCGTTGGTCGTTGCGGGCGTGGTGGCGTTTCCTCAATTGGGTGTGGATCGGTTCCCGAATCTCGATCTGCCTCAAATTTTTATTCGCACCACCTACGTCGGCGCCGCGGCCGAAGAGGTGGAATCGGAGGTCAGTTCGATCTTGGAAGACGCGGTAGCGACCGTGGCCGGGATCGACGAACTGCGTTCCATCTCGGCGGATGGACGCTCGTTTGTGATCATTACGGTCCAGCTGGATCGTGACATTGATGCCGCGATCCAAGACGTTCGCGACGCGGTGGCCAGCGTGGTGAATCGATTGCCTCCGGGGATCGACCCTCCGATCATACAAAAACAGGACCTTGATTCGTCACCGATCATGACGTTGGCCGTCTCGGGCCCACGGTCGCCTCGCGAGTTGTTTGTGTTAGCCGACCGTTACGTCAAAAACGTGATCGAATCGTCGCGGGGGGTCGGACAAGTTCAAATCGCAGGTGCCGCCGACCGCGCGATCCAAGTGGAAATCGACGCTGACCGGTTGGCGGCCTACGGGATCTCGATCCTGCAAGTCCGCGACGCCTTGGCCCGACAAAACGCCGAAATACCGGGCGGCCGAATGGACGAGGGACAACGTGAGCGCTCGCTGAGAACGCTCGGGCGGATCTCTCAGTCCAGCGCGTTTTCGGATTTGGTGGTTGCTACCGTCGGTGACACGGCGATACGGCTTAGTGACCTCGGTCAAGCCAACGATGCAACCAAGGAAGTCCGTACACTAGCCCGCTTAAACGGCACTCCGGCGGTCGTGCTGCAGGTGCAACGGCAAAGTGGACAAAACACGGTTGCGGTGATCGATGGCATCAAGGAATTGTTGCCGCGATGCGACGCCTTGCTGCCCGACGATGTGCATGTCGAAGTCATTCAAGACCAATCACGTTACATCGTCGAGGCATTGCATGAAATTGAGCGACACCTTGTCTCTGGCAGCATATTGGCCTGTTTGACGGTCCTGTTGTTCATGCGGTCGTGGCGATCGACGATCATCGCATCGGTGGCGATCCCGGCATCGATCATTGCCACCTTTGCGTTTATGAAGTGGTTCGGATTTACGCTCAACAACGTCACCATGTTGGCGTTGGTATTGATGGTCGGAGTGGTGATTGACGATGCCATTGTGGTGCTCGAGAACGTATTCCACTGCATCGAAGAAAAGGGGATGGACCCGACCGAGGCGGCCGTCAAGGGAACCAAGGAAATCGGCTTGGCGGTGCTGGCGACGACCCTTTCGTTGGTGATTGTCTTTCTGCCGGTCTCGTTCCTTTCGAGTGTGACGGGGCGACTGCTGTTTGAATTCGGAGTGACGGCGACCGTTGCGATTTTGATTTCGATGCTGGTCAGTTTTTCGTTGACGCCGATGATGTGCAGCAAAATACTTCGCCCCGCTCCGAAGGATGGTTCGGCCAAAGGCGATGCGGCTCCCAAATCACGGCGAGGTCTGTATCTACTCGTGGAAAACGCCTACTTGTGGTTATTGGCGGTCGCACTGCGTTTTCGCTGGGCCGTGTTGGTCGTCGTCGTGCTTGTGATCGCGTCGAACATTCCGCTCAGCCAATGGGTTCGTCGTGATTACGTCCCGCTAAACGTGGACGAGTCTGAATTCGAAGTTCGTGCCGAAGCGCGGCCGGGAGCAAGTTTGACCGCGATGCGAGAAACGATCGATCGCGCCGAAGCAATCCTAAACAGCGTCGAAGGGGTCGAAACGGTACTGGCATCCGTCGGAACAGGCGGCTATGGCGATGTGAACCGCGCGCAAATCTATATTCGATTGATTGACAGTCAATATCGCACGTTTTCGATGGGCCGTTTGTGGCAGGGACTGCTGGCGGGCGATCCCGGAGCGGCGTTTCGCGGCAATTTTAGCCAGCGAGACAAGATGGGCGAGATTCGCAAAAAGCTGGGAAGCCTTGATGACGTGCGAGTGTCGGTCCGAAATTTGACGTCGTTACGCCAGGGAGCTCCGGTCGATATCGATTTCGCAATTACGGGTCCCGATGCCCAACAATTGCTCGAGTTCAGCGAAAAGCTGAGGAAAAAAGCGGAGACGATTCCGGGAATTGTGGACGTCTATTCGACGTTACAAATCGACAATCCTGAGCTATTGGCATCGATCGACCGCGAGCGTGCTGCCGCCTTGGGAGTCGAGGTGCGAGAGATCGCCGAAACTCTGCAAGTGGCGGTCGGTGGTGATGATCGCGTCTCACGCTATCTCGATCGATCTGCTGGTGACGCGTACGACGTCGAGTTGCGTTTGGTGGGGATGGACCGCAACGACGTTCCGTCGATTTCGCAACTGTATGTACGCACCAATCCAACTGCCCGCACCGATACGACGGATACGTCCACGGTCACGACCGAAGACGCGGGCGGACCGTCGCTAACTCGGATCGACAATGTGGTCAATTTCCAATTTAGCAAAGCGGCATCGCGAATCGATCGACTCAGCCGTTCACGCATGGTTTCCGTGCGAGCCAACATTGCCGCCGGCTACGCATTGGCGGACCGAACCGAAGCGATCCGCCAAGCCGCCCAAGAGATCGGAATGCCCACCGGGTTCAGCGGCCAAGCATTGGGTGGGGGGCGAGAACTCGAGCGGACCATCACCGATTTTGGATGGACGTTTCTGATGTCGTTTGTGTTCATGTACATCGTGTTGGCGGCCCAGTACGAAAACATGATCTACCCGCTGATCATCCTGCTATCGTTGCCGTTGGCAGTGCCGTTCGGATTGCTCAGTCTTTATTGGGGTGGCGAGACGCTAAACCTTTACTCGGCTCTCGGAATCCTGGTGTTATTTGGCGTGGTCAAAAAGGCTGCTATTTTGCAAGTCGATCATACCAATGCATTGCGATCCGAAGGGCTTGAACGTCACGAAGCAATCATGCGAGCGAATCGAGACCGGTTGCGTCCGATTCTGATGACGACGATGTCGTTCGTCGCGGGGTTGTTGCCGCTGCTGATCGCGACCGGGCCCGGTGCCGAGGAACGTCGATCGATCGCGGTATTGGCCGCAGGCGGACAGACACTCTCGCTCGTGCTGACCCTGATCGCCATTCCTGTGCTCTATACGTTCTTTGACGACCTCGCCGCACTTCCGAAACGACTCGCCAAAAAAGGGGGTTAACCCTCTCGTTTCTTGTTATGCTGTGAAGCATTCAAAGGCGGCAGCTACGAACCGCAGCTACGATGAAGAATGACTCACCGCGTTGCGATGATTGGCGGGTTGCATCCTCCCTTGTCAGCGACGAATCGGATCGTACATTTGCATCCTCGCTGCCGAGTCACTCACTAGGCGATCCAATGAGCCCCTCGCAATTTAAGACACTCACACTCGGAATCCTGGCCACCGTGTTGATGACTGGAAACCTCAACGGACAGAACACTGCCGAAGTGACGGTGCATCGCGACCTTGTGTTTGCCAATGTCGATGGCACGCCGCTGAAATTGGATCTCTACCTGCCGGCGGTCCAAGGCAACGCCCCGCTTGTGATTTGGATCCATGGAGGCGGATGGCGTGGGGGATCGAAACAAAAGCCACCAATCCGAAAAGTCACCGAACACGGCTATGCACTGGCGAGCATCAGCTATCGGTTCACAGACACCGCAATCTTTCCCGCTCAAATTCATGATTGCAAAGCCGCAGTCCGCTGGCTTCGTGCCAATGCCGATTCATTCGGGTACAACGCCGACTGGATCGCGGTTGCGGGCGGTTCGGCTGGCGGGTACTTGGCATTGATGCTTGGCGTCACCGATCAAATCGCAGAATTTAACGGCTCGCTCGGCGATCACCCTGAACAATCGTCGTCGGTCCAAGCCGTAATCGATTACTTTGGTCCTTCCGACTTTTTGTTGCGAGGCAAAACGCAACCCGAGCGAGCCTATACCGAGAAATCAGGCAGCTTCGCGTTACTCGGTGGACTTCGCGACGGTAAACTCACCCCCGAAATCGAGCGGCGTGCCAGTCCGGCGACCTATGTCACTGCCGATGATCCTCCGCTGCTCGTTTTTCACGGCACCGATGACGAGGTCGTTCGGTTGGATCAGAGCGAGCACATCGTGAAACTCTATTCCGAGCTCGGGTTATCCGCCAAGCTGGTCGTTGTCGAGTCCGCAGGCCACGGCGGCGTCCGCTTCTTTCGCGATCCACACTTCGCAACCTTGCTGAAATTCTTGGATCAACATCGGCCGCGATGACCCGCGACCACTTCGGCGGCGGCCCCTGTTTCCGCCCTCCTGCCGAACTTCCCCCATCCCCACGTCTTCCTGCCCCACGCTTCCCTTCCAATGGACGCCCCAAAAATGAGCCGCCACTATTACGCGATCTTGCTAGTCGTCGCTGCGATTGTTTTCGCCCCTGCTGTCAATGCTGGCGAGGTCAACGAGGTCCGTTACTTGAGTTCCGCGGACGATTCGCAGCAGCCTGCGATGTTCTACAACCCCAACGCAAGCGACGCGGTCCCACTAGTGGTTGCCTTGCACACATGGTCGGGTGACTACAAACAAGATAACCATAAAGACATCCAGCAGTGGTGCATCGACCACGGCTGGGCCTACATCCATCCTAATTTCCGCGGCCCGAATGTTCGTCCGCAAGCAACCGGATCCGAGCTGGTTGTCAAAGACATTGTCAGCGCGGTTGATTACGCGAAACAGGCAGCGAACATTGACCCAAACGCGATCTACCTCGTCGGCACATCGGGCGGAGGCTACACGTCGCTGGTGATGGCCGGCCGTCATCCTGAAATTTGGGCCGGCGTCTCGGCGTGGGTGCCCATCTCCGACCTGACCGCTTGGTACCAGCAGTGCAAACAAACCAATCGCAACTATTACAAGAACATCGCCGCGTCATGTGGCGGAGTACCAGGCAGCAGTCCCGAGGTGGATGAAGAATACCGAAAGAGATCTCCGCTCACTTATCTGGCAAACGCCAAAGACGTAAAACTTCATCTGCACGCGGGTATCCGCGACGGGCACGACGGCAGCGTCCCGATTAGCCATTCTCTATTGGCGTTCAACGAAGTCGCAGCCGCCGAAGATCGCTTGTCCGCGGACGAGATCGCCTACTTTGACAAAGAAATTGAAGTGCCCGAATCGCTGAACCAATCGCTTTCCGATCCAAGCTACGGAAGCAAGCAACCGCTTTTCCGCCGCACCTCCGGCAACGCCACCGTCACGATCTTTGACGGACGCCACGAATTGATCCCGACCGCCGCAATCGCGTGGATCGAGAGCGTGCACGAGAGTCGACGCGGCACTGCCAAGTAACTTCAAGTCGCCATCGTCGAGATAGCAACTGGCATTTAGAGACTCGAATCGGAAATCTCGGCTCCATGCTTTCGCAGCACCGCTGCGACCGATTTATTCCCGTTATCGACTGCCTCATCAAGCGGAGTTCGCTGTTTTTCGGTACGTCGATGGATATCAGCACCATGGGCAATCAAGATCTCAGCGGTTCGCTTGTACGCCTGCGGATCGCGTTTTCCTTGAGATGCACCTCCCATCGCGACGGCGTGAAGTGCTGTCGTCCCCACGATGGCATCTTGGTTGACATCGGCGCCGTTGCTGAGCAGCAGTTCGACTGATTCGGTGGCAGCGGCATCGGCCCCCCAGGCAAGCGGAGTCCGCCACCACTGCCCCGCAGCGTCGTTCACATCTGCACCGAGTTCGATCAGCCTTTGGCAAAGTTCCGTCGCATTGTGGTGTGCAGCCCAGTGCAGCGGCGTGGCGCCGCAAAGCTGTCCGGATCGATCTGTCCGCTGCGTTGCCAATGCCGGAGACGCATTGAGCATCGCCAATGCATCCTCGTGTCGGCTCGCACGAATCAGTTCAATCAGGGTGTCGACGTCCTGCATGTTATCTACTACGTCGTTTCAAGATAGTAAGTCGCGATCGGCGTTTGCCGCCTTAAATATTACTTGGAGTCGATGTCTCGATTGCTTCTTCTGACAACGAGCTGACGCAACCGGCAAAGGGTGTGTCAGCCTCCGCCGTGAAAACAATAGGATTGCTAACAGCAGTCGCGGATGATGTGGTGCCTGCGGGGCCGGCCAGCTTGTCTTTTATTAGCGTAGCCGAAACTGACACTAAACACCGTGAACCCTACGGTTCTTTGTTGGACATCTGCAGCATCGCATCGGCGAACGCATCCCCCATCATGGCGAACGTTTTCGCGCAGCCGAGGTAGTGATAGCCGGCGTTGGATGCGCCTCGTTTTCGCAATGCGACTTCCTCGGGACTGATCAGCTCGGCTTCAAATTTTTTCAAAAACTCGCGTTGCTCTTCTTCGCTCATCGAACCGTCTGCGTTGGCATGGTTCTTGTTTTTAGTTCGCAACAGGTAGCCCATCTGACGCACCGATTCGAATTTCTCTTGGATCGCCGCCAACGGTTCGTCCCAGAATGGCGACGTTGGCACTGCAGAGACGTTGCCGCGAAATTCGGGTAGCGAGGCGGGGGCGGCCATCGCTTCACGGAACATCAAATTGTCAGCGTTCGCTTGTTCACCGCCGACTCCCATCACACCAATCACGAACGGCATTTTTGGTGCGGTGAGGTCGCTGCGAACATCGCGAATGAAATCGGCCATCCATTCGCTGTACTTGGCAAAGCGATTCTCGGTACTGTCCGCTGGCAACCGTGGATAGACGTCGCGGTTGACCATGTCGTTGAACCCTTGGAACCAAACGAAACCCGCAATTTCGTAGCCTTGATTCTTATCGTACTCGGGGCAAACTCGACCGATGTCGCTGAGCACCTGTTTGACGTGCTGGATCATCAAGCGGTAATAGTGGCCTGATCCGCTCTCGGGATTGCGGTCTCGCGCGATGTCTTGTTCGGTTCGCGAATAGACTCCCGCGCTTGGCGGACGGTAATCATAGAACAACGACTTGCCGCCCCAAGCAGTCTTAATAATCAAGACCGGTTCGTCGTGGACCTCGTCCATCTTCAAACCAAATGTGAACTCGGGGCCGATCTTGCCTCCGTTTTCACTTGGGTTGGATCGCGATCCGTAACCCGCGGTAAGCTTGCCGTAGCCTTCGCCGTTGTTGTCGCCTCGCCCGGTCAGATAAGAGATCCATGCCCCTTCGCAGACACGCGGATT
The DNA here is from genome assembly GCF_039545035.1 of Novipirellula caenicola. Classification (NCBI taxonomy): domain Bacteria; kingdom Pseudomonadati; phylum Planctomycetota; class Planctomycetia; order Pirellulales; family Pirellulaceae; genus Novipirellula; species Novipirellula caenicola. Next base: position 22,684 of record NZ_BAABRO010000021.1, on the reverse strand, counting down.
GCCGTCATCGTCTCGCATTTTTTCCAGTAGCGGCTTCGTCGCAGGATCGTCTCCGATGTAGTCAAACGTCTCGACCTTGGCGTGCCCTTCCATATTGGATTGCCCCGCCAAGATAAACACCTTGATCGGCGGCTTTGCCGGGTTTGCCGCCAGAGTCGGCGATACCGAAAGCAAACTGAACGCGGTAAACAAGAACAATTTTCTCATGGGAAGCTTTCGATGTAGGATAGGCATCTTGCCTGTCTTGCGGCGCAACGTTGATGTCCTTTCAACGGCGAGATTATTCCGTAGCGAAACTCGCCAAGAGTTTCGGAGTGGGTGGTGTTTGATGACAGGCTGGAAGCAGATCCCACATTGCCGAAAGTCTTGACGGGCTGTTGATTTAATGAAGTTTCCTGCGGCAAGGGGTGTAGGATGGACTTCCTAGTCCGTCAATGGTGGATTCGACGGACTAGGAAGTCCATCGTACGACTAAAACAACAAGCCGCCCGCGACTTTCGATACGTTTGAAAGGACGGACGACAACAGGCTGGCAGCCTGTGCTACGTTACGACTTTAGTTTCCAGAGCAGGTAGTCGGTCGTCGTTTCGTGATCGACGTTCTCGGCCCCAGGATACACCAATTCACATTTCACGCCTGTCGCTTCGCAGTGTTCTTTCAACTTCACGCCAAAATTGGACGTGTGTGTGGGATCCTTTTGGTTCTGACCGAGGGCTGGAGGTGCTGAGTAGCTCAGATACACCGGTGGATCATCCGAACTGACCAAGGCGTAAGGCGAATATTCGGCAATCCAGGGCAAGATCGTATCGCGTTTGGCAAGGAATTGATCAAACCCCGACAACTTCATTGCGGCGTCGCCATGGAACCCAAACGCATGTCCACCGTAGCGACTGTTCGGCGTCCACTCTTTCATCTGTTTCGGATCCAGCGTCGTTTGAGCGCCGGTCACAGCGGCACACCACAATCGCGTCGACTCGCGTGCCACGGGATCATCGCTCTGGGGATCCGCCATCTCGGGATGAAACGTCAACCACAGACTCGAGCACGCACCGGCGGATCCACCGGAGGCACCGATTCGTTGTTTATCAAGATTCCATTCTTCGGCCTTGCTACGCACAAATTGTAGCGCCCGCGCCGCATCGCTGAGTGGTCCTTTGACCGGCGGCGAGACACCTTCAGCCGTCGCTTCGGCGACAAAACGATACTCGACCGAGACCACCGAAATGCCCTCGGATAACATTCTCGGCAACATGTTCACCAACCCACTTAGCCGACCGCCACTACCCCATCCTCCGCCATGAATGAAGAACAGCACCGGAGTTGGCTTGTCCGATTTGGCCTGCCAAAAATGGAGCACCTGTTTCGGGTGCGGTCCGTAGGCCACGTCGTATTGGGTCGGATCCGGAAGAGGGCGAAATGCCGCCAAGATTCGCTTGCTCTCTTGCTCGCCGATCTCACGAACAAAGAGGTTACGCCAGCGGATCTCGCCGCCGTGGGTTTGCAACATGATCGGCCCTTTCGCGGGCAACGGCTGCGATCGGTCCCAATAATTCTCCATCACCGCACCTTCGACCACCAAACGTTTGTTGAGCCAAACCCAGGTGCGATCACCGACTTGTCGGATTCGCAATTGGTTCCATTGGCCAAACGGCTTATCGGCTCGCATGATGGGATCACGCCCCAACGTTCCGGGCGTATTGTTGAACAGGCCACCCGATCCTTGACGCGGTTTGCGATCAGGTTTCTTTGGATTGAACGCTTGGTTCCAGTCCCAAATCTGAACTTGCGGCGTCCCACGTAAATAGACACCGCTGTCCGCACCGGGAACCGTCTTGTACTCGATCAGCAGGTCGATGTTTCCGAACTCCTGTTCGGTCGTCGCGTAAGGCCCATGGCCATCGTTGACAAGTTCGCCATTTTCTACGGACCAGTGCTCGGGAAATTCAGCCCGCTGCTCACGTAGGTTGGCCTCTTTTTTTTCACCCGAAAGTTTAGCGGACGCGTGTGGATTCCATCCGTACCATCCCGAAAGATCGTTGCCGTTGAAGATCGCTCGATAACCATCGGGCGGCTCCGGCGATGCGGCATCGCAAGACGATGCAAGCGACAAACAAGCAAAGACAACAATGAAAATCGCGAGAAACCGAACAAGATAGTGCATGGTGAACCTTCCAGGTGGGGTGGGCATTGAATGGGGGATAGGCTTCCAGTTTGTCATGCAGCTTCCCTTTGATTCCACTGCAACGAGGCCGCGATCATCATGGTAACGAAACTCGCCAACGGCTTGTTGATTTAGTTCAAATGCGAATCGCAACGGTGGCCGTGGGCTCTAAGGCACCGGGGACTGCGTGAAACCCAGCCGCTTACGCGTCACGGCTCGATAAATCAACAAACCCCCAACAGTATTACTCAGGTCCGCGGCAGTCCAAAATCATCGCGAGAATTGTTACACGCAGGCGCTCTCACTTCGACTTGGCCTGTTCTAACATTTTTTGAACTCGTTCTTGTTCTTTGGCGAGTGCCCCCGCGGGGACCGGCATCGGTTTGAATTCCGCCGATGCTTTCAGCTCTTCTGCCGGCGGAATCTCTCGCCAACGCAAATTGCGAAACCAGACGGGTTGCCCATGATCTTGTAGCCACAGTTCGCCACCGCGTCCGGTTAAGTCACCGCCGCGAATCGTCAACAATTTGACCATGTCGGCCCATTTGGGATCGGTGTAGTCGAAATCCAAGACCTTTTCGCCATTGAGCCAATGCTGGATCACACTTCCTTTGCAAACGACGCGAGCCGTATTCCACTGGCCCACCGGGCGAGTCGCGTCTTTGGACGGCGCCATACAGAAAAACAGCGACGCTGCGGCTTGTCGTGGGTTCTCGCCATAAGGGCTGCCGATGTTATCGAGCACTTGATACTCGACTTGTCCTGGTCGGTAATAAACGCCGCTGTTGCACCCTTTGGACACTTTCCATTCAAAACGGAGCTCGAAATCGTCGGGGACCTTTTTGCGTTTGTACGTCAGCGATCCTCCCTTAGCCGCACGGAAGAACGCGCCATCTTCGATTCGCCAGTTACCGTCTTGCTGCCATCCGTCAAACGTCTTGCCATCGAACAGTTCGACAAAGCCTTGCCGACTTTCAGCCTCGCTCATCTTGGCAATCTTTTTTGCCATCGGCTTGCTGATCAACATGCGGAGCTTGCCTCGCTCGCTGACAAGCTTTTTCGCCAACACGTCTTCTTCGCTAAATCGGGCCATCAAGATCTCACCATCGGTTGCCCGATTGCGGTCATAAGATATGTAGATCGTGCCGTCGGGCGACTGTAAACCATCGGGATAGCTGATCCCTTTTCGATCGTCCAGCACCAAACCACCGGACCAAGTTTTGCCCTCATCGTCCGAAAGCCACGCACTTAGTTGAACGCGTCCTTGATGGGAATCAATTTTGTCCCCGTGCTTGATCAGCAGAATGCGGCCTGATGCCAACCGGCGAACGAAGAACCGTGCATTGGGGTGCCGAATGACCTCATGCTCCGTCGGCGTTTGCCAAGTGCGACCACGGTCGTTGGACGTGGTCTGCATCATCCCTCTGGCCGTACGAGCAAGCATCCAAAGCGTTCCGTCGGTTCGCTCGATGATCATGTGCTCGTGCCAATCGGGGTTCGGGAACGTTGCCGCACCACGACGTTGCCAGGTCGCCCCTTGGTCGATTGACACATGAACGCTCGCGCCACGCAGCGGATCCAGCTCGGAGAAACAACCGCGGAACGGACCAAAACCAGGACGCTGGTCAAGCGAAATCGGCAGCATCCATTCGCCGCTGGACAACACCGTTGGCTTGTTCAGCATCACACCGTCAGCGATACGACGGGGTGTCGTCCAGACAGGATCGTCGGCATCGGGGTTGTCACAGCGAGTGGCCCAGACGCCGGCGCGACCGTCAAACATGTCCATCGACTGATCAAAAAACAGCCACAAACGTCCGAGTGGGTCGGTCCACAAGTTGCCAACCAGGACACTGCGAGGACGCGGCAGATCGTTGTTATGCGTATCGACCACCAACCGAGGCGGTGACCAGGTTTCGCCGTCATCGTCGCTGGTCGCCAAAACGAAGAACGCCTCGGGGCTGTCGCCGCCGGCGACCCAGCATGCCCATAGCCGCCCACCGGGGGTCCGTTCGATTCCAATCGTCATGCCGTAATCGAGTTTGTCATAATCGTATTCGGGCAGCGGCGATGTATTTAGCACCGGGGTTTCAAGAGCATGTTCGGCGATCTTTTCCATCTTTTCAATTCTCTCGGCCGCTTGCTCTGGCGTCTCCTGCGGCGCCGCACGTCCCTTGGTCACTCGCGAGGTGATCTCGGTCGCTTCGCCCAAGACCAAGAACGCCAGCTTATCAAACCGCAATCGATCCCCAGGGTTCAGCGATTTGCGGTAAGCAAACACACGATTGATTTCACCGGGAAAAAGCTGAAACTCAGGCGTGTCGGCTTTGGTAAAGCCCTGTTTCAGCAGCGACACGCTTTGGTTCGCCGGATGCGATTTGCTAAGCGTCATCACGAAGACTTCCCCCGGCTTCACACACTCGATCTCGTGACCTTCGATACTGGTCCGCACAAACTTGCGTCCCATCAAGAAATCTGGCGCTTCGGTCAGCGTGTAATCGCGGTTGGTGAACAGTTTGACGCCCGGTTTCAACACAGCAGCCTGCTCTGCGGACGCAGCAATCGGAGTGCGATTCTTGCCGGTTTGGGATTCGAACTCGCCAACGGATTCGAGTTTTCCGAACATGACCCGTTCCTTCCGGCTCGGCGACGAGTCACCTTGCGTCACGCTCAACCAAATCGCCCCGTTGTGTTCATGAAACGCGGGGTACTGGAACGATTTCGTGGTTTCGAAGCGATACTTTCGCTGCCATGATTTGCCGTCTTGCGAAATATCGATATTGAAAACGCTCCGGCTGACGCCCTGAATCCTCGTTGCTTCCTGCCAACCGAGATAATAAGTGTCGCCAAATTTGTCGAACGTCGGCTTCGAATTTGCGCCATTGGGAATCGAAGACAACTCGCGTCCCGGCGTCCATGATTTCCCGTCCACGCTGGTGGTGACGTGGTAGTTGCCTCCATCGTTGCGACAGATCGCCATCCATGTTCCATCGGGCAATTGGTTGGCGGCCGATTCACTCAGGCTTGCCGATTGTGGCTCGTTAAAGTGCCCCACCACTTCGAAGGTGGCAAAGTCGTCATGCGCGATCGCCAGGGCATTCTGTTTGCCAGGGAAGTTGTTCAACGCAACATACGTCTTGCCGTCGAAGACTTTGAACGAATCAAACAAATACATCCCATAATCTTTAGCCTGCTTCTTCACCCCATGGGCGACCGCGTCAGCGTGCAAGTAACGCGGCTGCATGTCAAACGTGCCCGCAGCCGTTTTGAGTTTTGCTTTGTGGATGGTGTCCAGAAACTGCTGTGACCGCAGATCAAAATCGCGATACCAAATTTGCGACTGCCGCACCCCAGGTTGCTCGCTGGCAAAGTAGCAACGCAGAGTGGCGTCGCTGATTTGCCGAATCCGCGGCACGAAACAAGCACCAATCGGAAGCGCCACATTGGCGAAAACTTGCTCGGTGCGAGCCAGCGGCACGATCGCTTTGACATCCAGCGTTTTCAAATCGACGATGGACATCGCACAGTAGACCTCGGGCCAAGCCGGACTTTCGCCTGCGCGCTGATCGCTCAGTTCGGCAACGACATAGGCTTGGTCGCCGACGACCACAAATTCCGAATCGTGAGCCCCTTTGACTTCGGGACCGGTCACGCGGACGAGTCGCTGCATCACCTGGTCACCCGCCAACGCGGGATCCCAGTCATCAGGGATAATCGATGCGTTAGAAACGTCGCGGCCGGAAACCAACGTGTCGGCTGCCGGGACGGAATTAGTAACAAGCAGGATGGCCGTGATGACAAACGGCACCAATACAGAGCGAAAGGAAAGCATGTGTGGTGAGACTAAGCGTGATTGGGGGGAGGGCGGGAGCGGAGGGAACTCTATATAATCGATCCAGGCACTCAGCCGAGGACACGATTGCCTAACCAATATAGTCCGCCCCGCGACGCGAAAACACCACCAACCGCCGATTCCATCAGCTTGCCAAAAACAATAGCCATGCGATCATCCACGCTCTAGCGAGCGTAGCCACGGCGTGCAGAGGCGGTTATTCCTGCCAAGCAGATGGCAGTATTTCGCAATCACCGATTCAGATGGCTGTCATCAAATGTGATCGATTCAAGCAGATCCAGCTCTGCGCTCAAGTCGACTGAAATTGCGTCGGGGCGACCTAGTTGGGTGAACCAGTCGTCATTTGCCTCGACCTGTTTCGGTGGAGAGTTTTCTGAAACCGCAAACGGATGGATCCGCGATCGATGTTGCTGATCCCCACCGAAACGATCCAGCTCATTGAAGACAATCTCGCTACGGAAACGTTGGGCTGAAGGATGAAAATCGAACGCGGTAGGTAGTGTTTCCGGTTGCAATTCCACTTCCAATTGCGATGCCCATTCCCCATCGTGCTGAGTGGCCGATGATGGTGCGATTCGCCCAAGCTGATTGATCACTTGCAACGCATCGAGCGGTGTCGCAAATCCGTCTGCGTTGACATCGTAATAGGAGGGCGGCAGTTCGATCGATCGTGAATTAGGCAACCGACCATCGACATCAATCACCGATCGTCGACTTAATTCGTTGATAACCAGCAAGGCATCCAGAGCGGTCACGCCATCGCGGTCGTCGACATCAAAACGGTCCAACGGGTTTGTCCAGGGGCCGCCAGCAACAAGCGTGGTCGCATCGGGCATCGCGCCAAGTGGCTCGCGTCGCCGCACCGCATCCATTGCCATGCTGTAGAACGAATAAGTAGAACCGATGTTGCCGTGGAAAATTGCCGACGTTGTGGTGGTTCCGCTCATCCACAGCGAAGGTTCGCTACCGTCGGTGGAAACATAGATGTCATAACCAACCACTCCCGCGCCGTCGCCGTCATCGCCGGACCAGGAAACTTCAAATCGAGTCAACGACTTTTCCGGAAGGTTGGCAACGGAGCTGACCGGGGCGTCACGATCAATCGCGTTGAGCGTGCTGTTGGTAATGATTGGTTCATTGACGTCAAAGACAATCTCGGCCGCTCCGCTGTACTGGGTTCCTGTTGCATCGCCGCTATAACCTGAAACGCGGTAGCTGACATGTCCTTCGCCACGGCCCGTTTCGTCGTTAAGTGGTAGGAAGCCAGCTTCGAAAAGGTTTGTCAGCACCCCAGTGGCTGGATCGAGCGACGCAAAGGTCCAGCTAACCGTGCGAGTGATAAAATCCAATTCGGCTTCGATCGACAGATCGATTGGGTAGCCGTCGACGACGATGGGTTCGGTGGTTGTCCAGTAACTGCGACCTTCGGGAACTTTAAACACGCGGTCTCCCACAACCATATCGCCCAGTGCGAAGGTGGACAGATCCAAATCCTCGTCTAACACCTCGGTGACGAACACCTCCTGCGCTGGCAAACTGCCACGTTCCGGATCATTTTCGAAAAAGATTTGGAAGTTCATGTTGCGGGCGTCGGCCAAAAATCCTCGGCTGCCCGCGCCCGCCGGCCCCACTTTTTCATTGGGGTCAAATGAACGCCCACGTTCACCGCGGATCTTGTCTCCGGGACCGCGGTCTTTTTGTTCTTCACTGGTTTGGTTCGTCAGACTGTCTTTGTCTTTGCCGCCATCCCCTCCATCTTCGCCGCCTTCTTCACCGCCTCCGCCACCTTTCTTCGGATCGACGTTGTCAAACGAGATGGAGGTTTCGCTGGTATCCAATTCGGGGAAGGCGGCTGAACCTAGGTTGCGTTTGAGTGATTCGAACTCACGCAATCGCTCGAATTCATCGAAGCTGGCTTGCTGCGCCGGTTCAAGGTCTTCAAATTTCTTTTCAGATCGCGGATAGTCGCCGCGATCGAGCTCGCCATTGCCATTGACATCAGGCACGGTTGTATCGGAGCGACCATCAAGGTCCGTATCAAAGGCGAAATAGTCATATTTGCCATCGCCGTCTAAATCGATTGGCGATGATAAAAATAAGTCATTGAACTCCTGACGCACTTGCGCTGGCGTCTTGTTGGGATCACTGGCGATGCCATTGGGACGCAACAATTGATTGACTTTCATTAGCATCTTTTGCTGTTCGGGAGATGCATATCGGATCCCCGCCGCAAACATTTGATCCGAGGCGGTTTCCAAGGATGTCAGCAGATTGCCGCTGGGGTTTTTGACCAACAGCGGAACGAGGTGTCGGCTGAGCGATGCCTCATCTTGGACATTCCTCGATGCATCGGCCCCGGCAATCGTGGTGATATTGGCTGAGGTGATCTCGGATGCGACAGCACCCGATCTGCATGAATCAAACAGAGCGATCGTCTTGGTCTTGCCGGCCAATGCTGAATCAAGCTGACTTCCCGATAGTCTGGTACCTTTACTAAGAAGGATGTCTCCGCCAACAATGGAATTACCTTGCTTGTTGAGGCGACACTCTGAGTGACCTGCATAGATGACAACCAGCAAATCATCTTCGTCGGCCTTGGCCTTGGTCGCTTCGATGTTGCTGAGGAATTCGTCCGCGGTGGTGCCGCGTGTTTGCACGATAATATCGTTTTCAGCCGTGTTTCCTGTGTCAAGGTTCAGCGTTTTGGAGAAAAAGCTCGACCAAGATTCGGCGTCCAGCTCTGCACCGGGGAGTGTTTTATCGGGATTGCCTACCACGACGGCATAGACGTCTTGGCGTGAGTCGCCACCGCCTGTCTCTTCGCCTTGGCCCCGCGGATTGTTTCCGATCGCCAACGCAAATTGCTCAGCGAGCGAATCCGATTCGTCAAAGATGCCACGAATTGCGTTGTTCGCCGGATCCGACGCTGGCAAATCAAATTGCCATTGCCCGTTAACAAACACGCTGCGAATGAATCCTTTGGCATCGAGGTCGTTGGCTTGAGCCGAAAGAAACGCGTAGAAGTCTGCGAACGTTTCACCGTAGCGTGCCCGCTCGCGGGCGACAAAAGCGTTCCAGGACGCTTCGCTGTTGCCGTCCGGACGCAATCCATTTGCGACCCGGTCCCAATCCAGCGGAGTGGAGGCAAAATCAGTATCATTGACCGAGTTGACCCAGGCGGTGATCGTGAACTCACCTTCATCCAGCGGAGCTTGGTAATAGATCGGTAGCGAAACAAATCCACCAGCCGGAATCACGCTGGCACCAGGGATCACATTCCCCGGGAACAAAAACAATTCCTCAGCGGAATGAACCGAATCATATGCCACTTGCAACTCGCCACCGCCATCGACGCGCGCGGTGATGAATGGCATCGGGACGTCGACGTTGGATTCGTTGGTGACGTGAACCTCGTACGACAACGTTCGGCCCGAACGGACTCGGGTGGATCCGCGGACTTGCGTGATCAAGCGGTCCGGCTTGGTAGGTTCGACGGTGACCGCATTAGCAAGCGTAAACAGGTCGACATTTCCATCGCTTGCCACCACCGCGTAGTCGCCCGGATGCAAGCCACCGAGTTCAAAGGTGGCGGTCGCCGATGTGCGATCGATCGCGTGCGTTCGGACCGCAGTGCGGCGATTGCCGTCGGCATCGATAAGCTGATAGGTGAGGTTCTTCGAAAGCCGTGCGCCACGGATCTGCAAGGTTGCTTCGCCGGAATGGCCAACGTTCGACGGGGCGACGTTGTTGATCCGTAGCGGCAACACGTTGGCGACGAGTTCGAATTCCGCGGCGGCCGAGTCGAATGATCCTGGCAGTGCCGCGATGTACCATACCTGGTCCTGTTCGCCACCGGTCAATGTCATTAGCGAATCTTTTTGCCCAGATTGTTGGTGGCGCGCAACGAAGTTGACACGATTGGGAATGTAGTCGGGCGCGGCGTAAAGCTCTGTGACGGTCATTCCGGCGGCCGGAATCGTTAACATCACATCGACCTCCGCCTCGGCCGGCACGACGATTTGATACCACAGTGGATGATCTTCGCGAGGGAACGTCGCGGCAATTGGGGTTCCGTCATTTCGCAACTCTGGGACCTCCAATCGAACGACGGACTCGCTCGTACCGGAATTGTTGCCGCGTCCACCAACTTCGATCAAATCGCCACGTCGGTTTGGATCAACGATCCATCGATACGATCCAGGCAAGACGCCGGGGACATCGACCGTCAACGAAAACGAATGCGATTGCCCCGGCGCGATGGTGATCCCCTCGGCGACGTTGCCGCCGCCGACGATCAACTCTTGGTAAACGACTGGATCGATGTCGTCCTCACCGTTGCTGGCCTCGGACGCAATTAATCGGACCTCGTCATACCAAGGGCCCGTCGCGACGTCGTTGCCTAGGTTAACCACTTGGTAGGTGAGGGTCGCTTGGCCATTGGCGACCGCCACGGTTGGCCCATCGACGGCGGTCGCAACCAAGTCAATCACGGGGGCTCGATCCGCAAACGCAACCACCCGCGTCGTTTCACTTACGACTTCGAATCCGCCTGCGTAAACATCATCAAACGCGCCGGCATCGCGTCCGGCGTACTGCAGGACCGGGTACGGGTCGGTCGCCTCGGACACAAAGGGCTGGTCAAATCGCAACTGAAGCGTGCCGCCAAGTGTCGCATTGCCATCAATAATGATCTCGCTGAATCGATCGGCATGGGGACGACCGCCTACCGCCAAGTCCAACCATCCCGTGTTGGTAAAGTCACCGGCAACGATGACATCCACATCCGACGATAGCTCGAGTGATCCAAATGTTCCGACCGCAGGAACGCCAAGCAGAAATAATTCGCCGGATTCCGTGCTGACCCACGTTTGACCGGTCTCGTCATCGTGCGTAATGTCCGACAAACCGATGGTTGCCCCCGCAGCGAATTGAATTTCAATCTCGTAGACAAGTTCGCCGGTCGCGGACAACACATGCACTCGACCGCTGTCGCCAACGACCCACAGGTTGCCGGTATCCGCATCAACTTCGATGCCTCCCCATGTCACAGCAGACAGCGTGCTGCCGGTTGGACGTGCTGAAAACTCGTTTTGAATTTGGCCGCTGGCCGAGGCGATTTCGCGTATCTGGGAATCGCCACCTAGCAGAAACAGCGTTCCGCGGCCGGGATGTTCGGCGATCCCACGCTGGCCGCTTGGAAGACCCGGGATCTCGACGGTCGCCAACACTTGGCCACTGGCGATCTCGATCGCGAACACGGTCGGTGTTTCCAGGTCGCTATGGATAAACAGCAGCGTTCCCGCCGGAACGGTGGTGTTACCGATTGCCATGGGCTGCGTGGTGATGTCGATTCCAGCTCGATCCACTGCACCGCCCGGCTGAATGATCACGTCGCCGGCTGGTTGAGATCGGTCATTGAGAACGCGAAAAACCGGTTCGCCATTGACGCGTTCATTGCGAGTATGCGTGATCAGCAAACCCGATGACGGATCGACCGCAATCCCCACGGTTCGGATGTTCAAGGTGGCGCCGCGGTGAAGGATGGCCGCCGAGGATCGTGGCATTCCGTTGATAAAGTCGGCGTCGGCGCGAAGCGATTCACCATTTCGCAGCACCAAGCGGCCACCGTTTCGCTGCACCGTCCGGATCGCGGGGAAGGAGGCTGCCGCACCTTCGAGCGAAACCGCCGCTTCGTTAGTCGATAGCGGGATGGTTTGCCCATCACGATCGACGATGTCCAACGACGCGTCGGATTGAACAATCCATCGGCCCCCAAACAGACGACCCTGATTCGCGTCGACGTTGGCGACAATGTCACCTTGAAGCCGTAAATCACCTCCTTGGATTTCCACCAACCCATTGTTGTGGAAACGTGATTGATTTCCCGCAGAGACAAAACGTGACTGTGCGTCACCGGTTTTGGTCAGCGAACCGAAATTAAAGAAACTGGCGGCCAGACCGTCGAATTGGTGAAAATCCAACACGGTATCGTCTTGGATTTCCCAATTGCCACGGTTGATGGTGGTCGAAAAATTGCGAAGCTGAAGTTGCGTTCCAGACGTTTGAAGGATCGTACCTTCATTGACCAAGGTGGCAATGATTTGGATCGATTCCTGCGGATTTTCAAACGTGACATGCCCTTCATTGATAATCCAGCCACTTGATTGGGCCTGGTCGGTGGTGGACCAGTAAAAAAAGTCTGCGGGGAAATCGAGCACCATGTCACGCGAGGACGACTGCAGTCTTGCTTCCATCACGACCTTGCCGCCGCCATCGCCGGCGTAGCGCCCGGTTGTCTTCCAAGACCCCTGCATGCGGAGGGTGGAACCATCGGCGACGGAAAAGACCCCGCCTTCACTGAGATAGCTGGAGTGATGTGCCGCGACTACATCCCCTGCGTCGATTTGAATGGTTCCGCCGAGATGAACGATGCTCACCCCGCCGTCAACAATTCCAGCGGTGCCGGCCCCCGTTTTTAGCAACAGCCCCTCATTATAAAAGACCGCGTCATGAAAGGTTTGACCGCCCAATTGAGCTGTCCCCATCATCTCCCACACGCCATCGGATGCGTTGCTGATACCAGCCGAACTCGAGTTGAATTGGCTGCCGCTGAGCATCGTGACGCGGCCGTGATTCTGCAGTCCTCCGAAGGGACGTTTTTCCGTTGGCTCATCGATCGTGATGCTGCCAAGATTAGTCCATGATCCGTAGGTGTCACCACCAATCCAATGAAACACATCCTCGGAAAAGTCCAAAGTCACCCCTTCGTCGCGGGCGTGGATTAGACCATCGGCAAACTCGATGCGTCCGTCACCGTCGCCGCTAAAGCGTCCGCTCCAGTAGGCCTGGACTGGTTGAAGCACCACCTTCGCATTCTCGGCGACGGTGATGTTGACTCCGGTAGATGGATTGGTCGATGTACCTGAACGACCAAGTGCCAATGTGCCCTCGTGGACGACCAATTGACTGCCGTCACGGTGGTCCAAGCGGTGGGCATCGAGGAACGCGGTCGTATTTTCGCCGACCTTTTCGATCGTGCCCTCGTTGCTGAACACGATGCTACGCGAAGTGTCACTCATGAAGGGACCATCCATTTGCCACATTCCCAACGGTCCGTTGTCCAGCGTCGTGTTATTGAGTGGAAAGTGGAGTGCGGAGTGTTGAAACACACTGCCGCGATTGATGAGTGTTCCTGAGAACTGCTTGGTTTCCGCGCCGCTGATTTGTAGGGAAGCGTCCGACTCAATGCTGACATTGTCAGTCCTCAACCATCCGCTCGTCCACTGGACCGCTCCCGCCAAAAACTGCGCGTGACCGTCAACATGCATGCCGGCTGACAAAATAATCGACTCGGACGTTTGCAGGCTTTCAATGCGAATATCGCTCGTAATCGTGATGACGGGATTGGCATCACCACGATCAATGGTCACCGTGTCATTGACGCCAGGCACGCCGACGCCGCCACTCCAGTTGCTGGGATCATGCCAAGAACCGCTTTGGTCAGTATTCCAAATGAAGGCGGCCAGGAGCGTACGGTGTTCCAAACGTTCAACGTGAAGACGACGTTGACGCCGTTTAGCAAATGTTTTCTTGCAGAACGATCTCATGGATGTAAACCAAAGCAAGCAGAGGCAAACGTCGAGGCATAGACGCCCCACCTTGAAGAAGGATTATTATCGTTGCCAATGATTGATTTTCAATGGAGCCAGAGCCCAATGAAAATCCGAGGCGGAACAGGGTGCCAGACCGACGCTATAGACTCAAACGATGACGCCATTTGCGTGTTCCGAGACGCAGCCGAGGGAGTCTTGTGCCCGTCACCCTTGTCAAGGCGATCTTCGCATCAACCGCATCCGTCTGTTTCACTCGCTGGACTGTTCATGCTTACACTCATTTTGCATCACCTGTTCGCGTCCTGGTAGACTAACGAGCTGGTAGACAGCAAATCGGGTAGATTGTGGCCAACGTCGCCAAGGTGAATCCGTCCTTAAGCGGCCAATCAACTGTATGGATTACGAACGCCCCGTAGTATGAATACAAGCTCGATCGACAACCGGTCATTGCGTTGGGATTACGGCAAACTCCGCTCCAGTCACGCCTGGGTCGCGTGGGTGACATTAGCCACGGGAATCTTTGCACTGCCGTTGGCTTGGCTGCTGCGTGATTCGCTGGAGGTCGCTGGAACTCCGTTGCCTCCCTGGACCGTGCTCCTGATTGGCTCGCTGCTGGCTATCGCTGGACTAGTCGTGTCGGTCACGCTGCTTCGCGCCAAATCACGTCCCCCAAAGTCGATCACGATTTCCGATGGCAACATCACGATTCCAGGAGGCCTATTGCTGGGGGCCGGTTGGTCGATGCCGTTGACCGATATCAACGTCCGCACGACCGACCTGGGGTTCGTCAAGCACTTGCAGTTATCGGGACGACGTAAACGAACAACGCTATCGTCCGCCTTATTTGCTGACGACGCTGACTTCGATCGCCTTGCCAACACGCTGCAAAACGCATCAGGAAAAAATGCCACTTGAATCGTGCGTAAGCATGATGTCACCCAAACAAAGGGGTCAAACCTCTTTGTTTCCTCGGGAGCAGGTGGATAGGCTATCGAGATGCCTTGATCACCGCGAACCGTCGAAGCAAGTCGTAGCAAGCGGGCCTCTCGGCAAGGCTCCGGCTGACGAACTGAAGCAATAACCAATCACGTGTTGCCGGCCGCACGGAACCTGCGTGCATTTGCCTGGCGTAGCTACGCTCGCCAGAGCGTGGTTTTCCACCGCGAACCCGGGCGCAGCGACGCCGCAACCCCATAAGTTCTTTTCGTACTTCTCGCTGCTTGTCAATTTTCGATCGTGGCAGTGAAGGTTCCTCGCAGTAAACTTTTGTTCGCATCGGGCAAGCACAGGTAGATTTTGCCAGGCAGTTTGCCGTCGGCCGATTGGCCGAATTCAAGCCGCATTGCGTATTCGCTCATAAAGATCTCCGTTTCCAAGCCGTCATCGGCCGTGCTATAGCGGAAATGCACATGAGGCGACGAGAAGCCTGATTTTGCGTTGACGTCAAATGTCTTACCATCGGGTTTCTCGTCCTCGTCCAAGAACAAAAAGATGATCCATGAATGAACGTCCTGGTTGCCATCACGGTGCGTCAGATGGAGGATCCCATCGCGGATCCTCGAGTCGTTGATCGTGGTGGGCATCCCGGCGGCGACCCCGGAAGCCGTCGTGGAGGGAATTTCCAATCCAGCGAGATCCAAGCTCCAGCCCTCCGGCGCCGGACCTGATGGGACCTTCTTTGCACCTGCGGGTGCACTGGAGCTCTCCATCGACTCGGAGATCTCGAATTGGATGCTGTCTTCGCCGCTGAAACCAAACTCCATTTCGGGACCTGCCCCGTCGCCGGCATTTCCGGCTCCGAAATTTAGCATCGTTGCCGCTTTTGTGACTGCCTGGTCAAATTCCTGTTGCGACTCGGCCGCCAGTAGTGAATCCAATACCGTGCTCGCCATCCCGGTAAACATACCGACCATCATCGCAGCTCCCTGCATGCTCTCAGCACTATCCGCCTTTGCCTGCTCCATCGATTGTTTCAGTTCCCCCGATTCGAGCTTGGATTTCAATTCTTTCCATTGGCTGAACTGCGTCTCGGTGACCCAGCGGTTCGAGACACGAACCAGCTTGGCCTCACGCGATGTGAACTCAAAGTTAAAGTCACTCGCCGGTTGTTGACCTTCCGTCTGGGGAACTCGCACGATGGCGTGGTCATCATCGATCTGCTCGATCGTCAACGAGTCGAGGAATCCGTCGATTGCCCCCGGCGGAGCTAGCTGGAACAAGGGTTTCAGGTGACCGCCGAGACGCGGGCCGTGGTAGTTGATCGCTTGCGAAAGGGTACGCTCCCCTGTCATATCAAATGAAAAAGCGAAATCAACCAGCTCGTACAGGACGCCGACGGCGGGATCGTAAGCCTGTTCGATTTGCGGCATGACCTCTGTCGAGACCTGGTCCAACAAGGGCGAGCCAAGCACAAACGGTTTCTTGGTGACCAAGACTTCGATCGCTTTGAAGACAACCGGTTCGACTTGGGACTGCAGAGCGGTGCTCTGATCGACGAACGGACTAACCTCGCTGCGGAAACGGTTGTCATCAAATGTGGCACGCATTTCTTCGGGCAACGCATGCCACAATACTTCGGGATGCCCCGCCAGGAATTGTTGTTTGGCAAAGTTGATCGTTTCACGCACCGACAAGTTGTCGGGGAACGGCGGCATCGGATCGACCGGAGGCGGCGTGGGCGGTTCAAAATCCAACGCTCGGTTGACAGTGGGTGCTACTGCAGACTCCGGTTCCGACGATGACTGTGCAGGTTGCTTGAGCTCGCTTCGCATTTGCTCATAGGCGTTGCGAGCCTGATCACGACTCTCCCGGCTGAGCTTCGCGATCGGGACGCTGATTTTGGCACCATTGTCCTTGAGCAAAACGATGCTCTTGCCCTCAACACCGATGAACTTTGCATCGATCGAGAATTTGCCGGTTGCGTCGGTCCACGTTTCCGCTTGCGCCGAAACGCTAAATGAAGTGCCAAGCACGGTGATGCATCCGAGCAAGCAGAAGCGTCCGATCCAAGGTCGCACATAACAGGATCTTGGAAAAGCGTTTTTAAGAAACATAGGAACCTATCGAGTGAGCGAAGCAAGTTGAAAAGGCCAACAGCGAATTCAAGCCAGCCTAATCGATGGGCTCGAAGGGAATGAGAGCCGGGGCGCAAAAATATCAAACAGGCCGCAAAAAATTAACTTACTGTTAATTCTCCGCAGCCGTTTGCAGCGAATTGCGGGCAACGATTTCCCCACCTGCTAATGAGCCGTCCCACCTGTATTCCTGTTGTCCAAGAACACTACTTTTTCTGCGACTTCTTTTTCGCCGCCGCTGCGGTGGCCGGATCGGGCCAATCGGGATGCGGCGTGCGGGCTTCGTTCATCGTTGCCACCGCTTTGCTAACCAGTTCGGGGTGGGATTGGGCCAAGTCGGTTGTTTCGCCCAGATCATTGGCGAGATCATACAGTTCAATGTCAGCCCCCGGGGCGGGGCGAACTGCTTTCCAATCACCCCAGCGGATTGCCTGGATTGGTCCCGGTCGGTTCTCATGCAATTCCCAATAAAAATAATCCCGTTGAGGTGCCGGTCCACCTTCGAGGAAATTGACTAACGAGTAACCGTCAGGTTGAAAGTCCTGAGGGATTTCGGCTTGTCCCAGCTCGGCAAACGTGGGCAGCAAATCCCAGAACGCCCACGGTTCGTCCGTCACGCGGCCGGCGGGAACCGTGCCAGGCCACCACGCGAACGCCGCCTGACGCAGCGCTCCTTCATACATCCCCCTTTTGAATCCACGCAGCTTGCCGTCCATCGTCTGATTGAAACGTTTGCCGATTGCCGTGTTTGGATTAAACGACGAGCCATTGTCACCGGAGAAGACGATCAGCGTGTTTTTGTCGATCCCTTTCGCCTTGAGCAGCTCGACAAGTTCGCCCATGTCCGAGTCAATCCGTGTCACCATGGCCGCGTAGTTCTTTTCTGTCTCAGTCCATGGTTTGTCTTTATACATTCCCTGATCGTCGATTTCGAAACGTCCGTGAGGAAGCGTGATCGCATAGAACAGGAAAAACGGATCACTGGAATTCGCATCGATCCACTTCAGCACATCCTGCTGGATCAATTCCTGTGCGTAAACTTGTTTCTTGCCGCCTTGATTTCCAGGGATTTCAAAACGCTGGTCATCGTTATACAGATAGCTTGGGAAATAGCTGTGGGCATGTCGCTGGCAGTTGTAGCCAAAGAAGTGGTCCACGCCGTTGTTGAACGGGCTGCCCGACGTATCGAACATGCCCATGCCCCATTTGCCCATCGTCGCGGTTTTGTACCCCGCGGTTTTCAGTATTTTCGCAATCGTGACCGTATCGGCCGGAAGCGGGCGTTGCCCTTCTGGTTGGATCTCGCGGTTGGCCCGCGTCGGACAGTGCCCCATATGCAATCCGGTAAAGAACGAACTACGTGCCGGTGCACAAACGCTGGTACCTGTATAGGCAGACAGGTACCGCGTTCCCTCGTTGCAGAGTCGGTCTAGATTCGGTGTCTGAATCAGTTTCTGGCCGTAGGCCCCGAGGTCACCCTGCGCAATATCGTCGGACAACACGAAGATGAGGTTTGGCTTGTCTGATGCTGCCGCAAACAGAGGCATGAACGCAAACACGAACGCAATTGCCGTCAAAAGTTGTTTCATCATTGTTTTCCATTCGTTCTCAGGAGAGCTTATTTTTAACGGTCGAACGATTCTGGCGGAGAGCGACATTGTCGAGTGTCCGTTTTCGTGTTCCCCAAAATACCATAGACAACCCAAGAGACAACAATACGGGCATGTTTTCTTTCCCGTCTCCAAAACGGCCGTAACCGATTCCCGCGGCGAGTGGTTTCCTACTCGGGTGTCGCCGGAGTCACACTCGTGGCTCCGGGTGAAATCAAATGGGTCAGAAATCAAATGGGTCAAGAAATCAAATGGGTCAAACCTCTTTATTTCAGCGGGAACAGGTGCCAGGTTATTGAAATGTCTCGATCACCACGAGTCGTCGAAGCAAGCGGGCTTTATCATGCTTTGAACCATAGCAAGTTGCGGAGACGATGTTTCGCAAGCAAGACGAATTCGTCGGATCTAAGACAGGACGGCAAAATGATTCCCAGGCTCGAGATGCTTTGAATTTTAATCATTTTGTCCCTTAATCGCTTTACCAATTTCCAACGCAGGTCTCCAGCACCCACGGGCTCTCGCCGATGGTGTTCAATTTCACAGCCGCGCGGCGTATGATGGTGCTGGTCGGCTCAGCAGCATCCCCCACGGAGCGACGGAGATCTCCTCGGGTGAAAATTGGAACGGGACTTCCGCGTTGCCCGCCTCGCTGGGCAGCTCTGATTTGCTGGCCGCTTTCACGTTCCAGTACGACGCGGACAATCGCTTGACGCAGAAGATCGAGAACATCTACGTTGCCTTTGACAATCGCGCCGGCAAACGACTGGACAGCGACGGGGATGGCGATTTTGATCGTGACGAAGCGTTTGTCTGGACGGAAGGACAGACGGTCCTGCGTGCTGTCGACTCTGACGGAGAGGCGACGAGCGAGACGTTCACACTGTCTAGTCGCTACCTGTACGGCGAGATGGTGGACCAGTTGCTGGCCGACGAGCAGTATGCCGATGGAGCAGGCCCGGAGATCTCAACGACGACCGCGGCTGCAACGTCCGGTGAGACTTACTGGGCGCTGACTGATCACCTGGGCAGCGTACGTGACTTGGTGGACAACAACGGCGAGATCCGCCAGCACGTCGCCTACGACAGCTTCGGCAATCGAATCGTCGAGCAGGATTACGACGCTTCAGGAACCGCGATCTCCAGCAGCCATCCCGATGCGATCGACGCGCTGTTCGGCTACACGGGCCGCGACTGGGACGCCGACGCGGGTCTACAAAACAACCGAGCTCGTTGGTACGACCCGGCCACAGGCCGTTGGCTCAGCAAAGACCCGATTGGGTTCGCAGCAGGCGATGCGAACTTGTATCGGTACGTGGGGAATCAAGCGACTACTGAGACCGACCCGAGTGGCCTCGCAAATTTCATACTTCCTTCAGCAATCCCCGGTTCGGGAATTACACCTCAACAAGATTTGGAAAATCAGCGTGTTGATAGCTATGCAGCTGTCAACGGTGTGTCGCGTGCCGCGGGAAGCCTTTTCTCTCTTGGGTTCAAAACAGACTACGACATCGTAACACCGCCGATCGAGGTTAGAGAGGCCCGTCAATATGACCTAGCAGTCAGTGGCTATCAGTGTGTGACAGAATTTGGAACCGGTTTTGGTATCGGGAAGGCTGCGACCGCACCGGGTCGCGTTGGGAAAGCGTTGTTCGTATTCGACACCACGCAGAATCTTTCGATGACGGGCCAAGGCGTTTACAACGGTAATCCGTTGCAGGCAGGATTGGGGACCCTTGGCCTCTCAGGCAATGCTGCTGGTGTCATGAGTGCTGAGCGTGTTTTGATCACGCGAGGCGTTAGCGGATCGAATCACGGAAGCCGCTTGGCACGACAAGGAATCGCAAAGCCCAATAGACCGTGGTGGCAGTATCTCCGTGAAGACACTGCTACGCCTCTTGACCACAATGCGAAGTCAGGAGCCACACTCAGGTCCATCTTTACTTCGTGGACAACCGACTGCCGTGTTTCACGGAATTTTGCATCCGGAAGACTAGGTCAAGAAAGCGGGACAGTCATTACCGCGGCGGTACATCCGTGGCGCATCGTGCCGAGTCCCGATACAAAAAATATGCTGATTTGGGGTACGCATCCAGGCGTGTGGGTCCGTGAATCAGAAGTTTTGGTGATCGGAACCGTGAAGGGAACGCCTGCTCCAACGAAACCTTTGGTGAAATAGAAATGTCGCGTTTTTCATACTTGAATGAAGGGCAATTTGCATTGGTCGCCCTCGACCCGAATACCGGCATTGTGTTGGACCAAAAATCGTTTGGATATTCACAGCTTAGCCGCAACAGCGCAACCACAGTTGACACTTTGAGCGAGGCGGAGACTGTTGCGCAGGAAATATTGAAATCAGGTGATATATTGGTCTTGGTTTTCAATAAAGGCGGAGAACAAGTTCTTAGTTTCATGAACGACGCACAAGGTGATAAACGTGGCGACGTGGACACAATGCCGGGTTAATGCTAACGGCTCGCAGAAACCTGAAACGATCGCTCCGCAACCGCGCTCACGCGCGCGGAGGAGGAAAAGGTGTCGGACACCGAAATGCCTAATTAGGCAAGCAGAAGGTGGTATTCTTCTTGGCGAAAGTTGGCTGATGCCAACCACCATTCGATTGCGATCAACTTTAGCCGTGAATTCGACAATCGAGGCAACCGCATTGAACTGGGGGCCAATTTCGGGGGAACGCTTTTAGGCGGCGTGATCTCCGGTGGCGTGGACGACTTCGAAAATGGCTATGAATACGATTACCTGAATCGGTTGACGTCGATCGTTCAGCAATCGCAGTCCGGCGGGCATGCTGTTGCTCCCAAACTGGCCGAATTCGACTACAACCGCGCGTCTCAATTGACGGACTTGCACCAAACACTCTGGAAAAGTGATTTTGTGTCAATTCAGCTGGATTGTCTAAGCGGCACTGCCAGCATTTTGTCGGCACCCAAAAAAACGAATGTGGTTTATCGGATGCCTGCCTTAGTTTTCAAGACCTAGCTTCGCAGAGTGTCCCCCTCCAGGAAGAAAGGTAATTTGTGCACGATATGTGCACGTTTCCCAGGGGAAACAGGCACATATCGTGCACTTCCTGAGAAAGGCTGCGCCGGGAAAGGCTGCGCCGGGGTCACCGGGAAAGGCTGCGCCGGGGTCAGGCCTTGTGGGGGTCACCGGGAAAGGCTGCGCCGGGGTCAGGCCTTGTGTTCGGTGTTCGAGAGGTGTAGCTTGGCGGTTGCTGCTTTTCATACCGGAGGTTTGCCATGCCTAGACCGCCCCGGATCCAGTTTCCTGGCGCCAACTACCACATCGTCACCCGCGGGGACGGGCGGCGCAAACTGTTTCACGATCAAGGACACTACGATCGCCTCACGCAGGGACTTCACGACGAGGTCCAGCGAAGCGGGTGGATCGTGCTGGCCTATTGCTGGATGCCCAATCATGTTCATGCCCTGATCCAAACCCCTGAGCCCAATTTGGCTCGCGGCATGCAGCATTGGCTTTCCGGTTACGCAAACTGGTATGCCAAACGGAATCAGCGGACCGGGCATCTCTACCAGGGCCGCTACAAGGCCTTCTTGGTCGAAGATGCGGGCTATTACTGGACGCTCAGCCGTTACATCCACTTAAATCCTTGCAGCGGCACTCGCCCGCTGGTCGCGGATCCAGAGTCTTGGCCCCATAGCAGTTTTGCGGGCTACGCGCGGAAGTCAAAACGGGCCGACTGGATTGCCTACGACCAGTTACATACCTACTGGAATGCGGCGGTGGGAGGCAAGGACCCTGCAGCTGCGTATCGCCGCTATGTCAAAGCCGGCTTAGAGGTCCCTGACGACCCTTTCAAGACCGAGCTACGCGAGTGGGTTTTCGGAAGCGAAGACTTTCTGCGCCGTATGATCCAGCTGGCTGACCGAGACGACGTGGTTCGCCAGCAGAGCACATCCAGGCGACTGGGAAGTGTCGGAGCCGATGAGATCATTGCGGCAGCGGCTGCCTACCACGGAGTGGAGCCGGCGGACTACGCGGTGTTCCGAAGCACTGCGGCGGGCCGCGACATGGCGGCGTGGCTTTGCCGACGATGGTCGCCGGCCACGCTGCGAGAGTTGGGACCGCGATTTGGTCTGTCGGGCGTGGACAGCGTATCAAACCTGGTCCGTCGGGCGGTAAAACGACACAAGGAGTCCTCACGGTGGCGTCAAGACGCTACAAACATTGAACGGAAACTCAACCTGAACACCGAAAACAAGGCCTGACCCCACCGAAGCCCATCCACCGAAGCCCATCCACCGAAGCCCATCCACCGAAGCCCATCCACCGAAGCCCATCCACCGAAGCCCATCCACCGAAGCCCATCCACCGAAGCCCATCCACCGAAGCCCATC
>NZ_BAABRO010000020.1 GCF_039545035.1 Novipirellula caenicola | reverse complement strand
GGTTGCTCCGCTGGGTTGCCCAACACGGAAATGACAAAGTGAAAGTTCCCAGGAGTCTCGCCAAAACGCTTGAGTCACTGGGGATCGACGTGTCGATGTGGCGAGAAATCGTATGGCACTGGAACGCCTACTTTGGTCAATCAAGCTGCATTGGTCGGCGTGAGTCGATGCAAGCTGATGCGGAGCGGACGGGGCACCATTGGCACCGCGGCCAATCGAGAGCCTCCGCCTGCTTTATCTAACGCGTCAACTTGCGCATGCCAGTGCATCAGAGCGGACGAATAATCTTGATGCATCACGTGGAAGGCGGCTTCACAGTCTCGGCATCGCCGCTCTGCTGGTTCCGCTTGGAGTAATCTTATTTCGCGACGCCCCGGAGAGTCGATTGGCGTCTTAAGACCGCTGTGGCGAAGATTCTGCGGACAAGCTACAGCGCCAAATACCAATCCGAGAACTCAAAGCGGTGCCAGACACAATCAAATCGGTGCCAGGCACCGATTTAGGTGGCTGGCACCAAGTTTGGAGGTGGATGCGGCCTAGTCTTTGTCGATGATCCCGAAGCGATGCTCCTTTCCATGTCGGGGGACCGTAGTGACCTTGGCTTCGGGTTGCCGATTGTCTGACGGCCAAAACAACACATGGCCATCCTTGGGCATGTCGACTTGGTAGACGCCTGGCTCGAGGACCTGGACCTTCACCCCTTCGGATCCAACCCACTGAGCGTCCGTCAATCGCGGTTGGACTTCGACACTGCCTCCGACTTCCGCCGTTACACGTAACCACTTCGTCGCACCTCGCTCGCGTCGCGCACTGACCAAATAGGCGCCTTCGCCACGAAGTCGGTGGAACTGAACGTCGCTCCACTTTTGCGGGACAGCGGGGAATACTCGCAGCCGCCCTCCCCAAGATTGCAGTAGCATCTCCTGGATCGTCGTGGCACCATGCAAAGGAGTTTCAATCACGGGCAATCCACCCGCTTCGGAGTAAAATGTGTTCGCGTGCAGAAACGGCTTTAACCCATTGAGAAAGTCCAAGGCTCGATCGCCATCACCCAGAATCGCCGACAAACACGCGCCGCCGGTCAATGAATAACCGGCCATCGCTCCGCCAAAACTATGCCAATGGTCCAGACTCGTTTTGATTAGCTCGCGGTCTGCATCGGTATCCGGTGTGAGTGTGTGTAGTGGATAGATCGCGAGCAAATGGGAAAAGTGCCGGTGACGCCCTGTTAGTGCGACGCCACGTCCAATCATCCGCCCCGTTTCGTTGACATGAGTTGGTACAAGTTTCGCCTCGATTTCTCGCCATGTGGCGATCAAAGGTTCGTCCGTTTCCGTTTTTCCCATCTCCGCAGCAAGCGAAATCAATCGAGCGTTCCCCCATCGCAGCAGGTCCAGGTCGTACGTGCAATCGTCGGCCCGTCGGTATTCAGGACTGTAGGTTTCCGGTAAATGCAAATAGCCGTCCGCCTCCTCTTGCAAAAAATGGCGATAATAGTTCACTGCACGTACCAACAGCGGATAAAGCACCCGGTCGCGTATCGATGTGTCTTGCCAATATCGATACTCTAAATCGACGTTATGTAATGCCCATAGCAAATTGCCACATTCCCTGCTGATGCTTGCATCCATCGGAGGACGTCCGGTGCCCGGTTGCCCAGCGTGACCGAGCAAATCCCAGCCCGAAGTATTGCGGCCCAGTGCGTAAGAGTCGGCTTGGTAGGGCGCGGCAACATTTTTTGCCAGGTTGTCTCGGCACAGGTACAAGCGGTGACTCATCGCCGAACCCATCTCGCGTCGATTTGCGGTCGCAAATCCACTGTGCGACAATTGAGCGTTCAAATTCCACCATATCGCGTTCCAGGCTGTGGGTTGTAACCATGGACCTTGGTTGTCGATGATCCAGCCTTTGTCTCGGGTGGCGCTGGCCAACTTGTATTGCTGGATCCAATAGAATGCGTCCCAAAAACGATCGCCGGTCGCCACAAAGCTTTGACGGTAATAGCGGTGCCACCAATCGCGATGTTGCGCGATCCACTGTGTAGAGTCGGCCGCTGCCGCCTTTCGCACCGCCGACACCGCTTGCGACGAAGCGTCCGATTCGGGATAGCTGTGTTTGACGCTTAGCCAAAGGGTTTGTTGCTGACCTGATTTCACCGTTAACCAAGCCACCGCGGTTTGACCACCAGCATGCAGGTTGTGTACCGCCACTTGCACACCATCGGCAAACTGATTGATCACTGGTGGCGGGTTCGCAGGTTCACGTGGTGTCTTGGCTCGAATGGCGCGAGGGTTGGTGGCTCGTTCGGGGACATAAGAGAATCTCGCTCCGTCGAGCCCACCTTCGGTGCTAAGCTCCAGTCGCATCACCGGTTCACTGGCGTGAACTAACGTTGTCCAGCGAGCCACGCCATTCGCTGAATGAATGGTCCCGACGGCCTCTGCATCCCATAGCTTTAGCCTGGAATCACTTGCGACCAGGGCTTCGGGAAAGATCACTCGAAGGTGACCGATGAAATGCCGGCCGCGATTGAGTACCGGAGCATTCTTCTCGTTAAAGTCGTCCTGTTCAAAAGGACGATGATCGTGAGCTGCGGAGTTTCCTACGTCCCAGCGAATCGTTTTCTCGTCGATCTGGTACATCATCGTGCCCTGTTCGCCGTTGCCCAGAAACGGTGCCTCTTTCCATGTTTGGGGCAGCCGGTTCCAGCGGAGATCATGGTGGGCGAGCATGGCAGGCCAATCGACGGCATCGGTCACACTGTCTGCCGCGAGAACATTATCCACTTTGCCTGCTGCTAACACGCAGAGAACCGTTTGGATGAAAATCCAGCATGAATACTGCGTCTTCAACTGCATGGGGACCGCTCTTCTAAAAATTGGATTTGGCGAAAAGGCAAGCATCGGCTCTATCATTTCCAGACATTCTGCCACTGGAACTCAATCAGCGATTGTCGTTTGCGGAATCTCGTTCAGCGTGTAGTAGGCATTGGAATGCACCAGAGGAGCGTTCTCGCTTGACCGCACTTTGTGAAAGTCAAAATCGTGCACATGCCCTTGGACCAGGCCATCGATTTGTAGATGCACCTGCAATCCGTCGGCGGATACCGTGGCACCGGTTACTTGAGGCGTGGTGTGGTCGACCTCAGGGCTGCCGTACGCTTGCCGGTAGATATGAGTGTAGGTCGAGACTTCGTAGGACTCGAGGTTCGCAGCGATTTCACGATCGACTGGCTTGGTAAACGTGACCAAGAAGCCGTCAGGACGGGCATTAATTTCCTTTACTTCAAACGGCACGAGGCCCGTCCAATCAAGTCGCTGCAAGGCATAAGGTCGTGGACCGCGAACCGGCCAGCCACGATTGGTGCCGCCGACAATCAGGTCACCACGTGGCGTGAACTGGCACGCCAACAGGCCCGTCGCAAGGCCTTCTCGGAACGGGTAACAGGCGCCTTGCCATACCCCGTTTACCTTTTCGGTGGTCGCACGCATCATCACACTGAGGCTAAAGTCGCCAATGAAGATTTGGTTTTCGAACGGTCCAAATTTTCCGCCGGTGTCATCGACCATGAAGCCGGAAATCGATCGTCCCATTTTTCGATATGGAAACACTACCGCGTAAGGAACAAGCTCTTTCACCCGTTTGGTTTCGGTGAGTAAACGCGATGGCGTGTTAGGAACGACCGGGGCCGGGCCAAGTTCTTTGGCCAGCGGGTACCAGTTAAAGCTCACGGGATGTCCCATGAATCCACCTGGTTGCAGCACCTTCAACGAGCATGATCCATTCCAAGGGCCTTGGCTCTCGGCATAAAACATGACACCGTGTTCATTCGGCCCAATGCCACACGGGCTTCGAATGCCGCTGCACACCGGTATTGTCTTGCCATCAGGCGTTACCTTCACGCACCAACCGCGAAACGGCACCTTCGATCGATAGGATTCGGACAAACACAACGCGACCCAAATGTTGCCCTCGGGATCCGGTTTGGAACCAAAGGCGAATTCATGGTAATTGCGGAAGCCCCAGACATCGCTGAGTGTATCGAATTGATCTGCACGGCCATCCTGGTCCGTATCGGTGATCCGCGTTACCTCGGTTTGCTGCGTGACCAAAAAGGATCCGTCCTGGTAAGACAGTCCCATGATTTCATCCAGGCCTGCGGCATACCGATGAAACTTGGTGTCGGGGTATTGGTCCATCGCGCCGTTGACCAAGTAGATATCACCCCGACGCGTCCCGATCGCCAATCGATTGTCCGGCAGCACGTCGAAGCTGCTTGCTTCCAACGCCATCTCGTCGGGGAAAGGAATGTCAACGATGCGATAGTACTTGGCTTCCTGTTCTGCGGTTCCCCAGTACTCTCCCAACGGTTCGGCGCGGAGTGCTCCCACGGAACAAAGCATCAGGATGAAAACAATCAGGATTCTCATTTCAATTCCTTACCACCTGTATTCCAGGATCAATTGCTGCTCGTCTGCGTTCACCTTCAATGGGATGCGAAGGTGTTGGGTGTCGGGTTGATCCACGATCGAGCCTGTGTGTTTTTCGTCGATGTGTATCTGTAGACGATCGTCGACAAGGAAGCTGCCGTCGCCGAATGGTTCGATCGTCTTTCCCGTGGCAGCTCGAAACACGATGTTCGTTTCACCGGAGCCGGACTTTAGCGTCAGGATGCGGCGGATGTACGGATCGTTTGTTGCAGAGTCCAACATGTCGACGTAGTAATCATTGACGACCACATTGGCAAATTCGTAGCTGAATTGCGGACGCATCTTTTTATCAAGCGAGTAGCCTTTGAATCGATGGTGCGGAGGTCGGCCATCGTCCACGATCCAAGGGGATACCGGGTCATCGATTTCAGGACCCCGATCAAAGCGGATCAGATTGTCGCCCAGCGGTCGTACCGTGCCATGTCCCTGGCCTCGCCAAACTCCGCTGGGATCCGCAAACTCACCTTTCCAGATCATTGCCAAACGCATCTGTTCGGCATCGAATGCTAGATTGACCTGATTCGGGTAGCCGACACCGATGCCGCGTTTCCCGATCTCCGGATAACTGCGGCGGAGCATGACGGCTTCGTCGTTGGCGACAAGCTTTAGCGGTTCCGCGATCAAACCGCGAGGGGCACGTGCTTGCCGACCTTCTAGCAGGTATTGCCACAGCGCTTCGACCTGGGTTTTGGCGTCCCCGGCGATATCGGGCCGGATGGCTTTTCCGTTAGGCCAGAACGATGGCATCACGGTGTTGGGGCTAAATCGCGGTGGGTCAAGCATGTACTGGTAAAACCAATCCTTCTTCAATCGCTCTGCCATTTCCGTCAAATCGACGGCGGGCATCGTGTCAGATTGTTCGTACCGGAACGTATGGCAGGCAACACAGTTAAGTCCTTGGTTTCCTGCGATTTTTAACCCCAGCTCTTGCATTTCTTTTGCGTCATCGACCGCCGCAAACTTCGTCTCGGAAAGTCGATCGTGCGATTGAAGCAGTTCGATCAGACGATTCACGTTGGCAGCGCCGTACTGAGGCATCCGGGTTTTCATATAAGGCCGGATCGAGCGATCATTGACCAGAACATCACGCATCCATTTTTCATTCAACTTGGCGCCGACGCCGGTCAACGTCGGGGGAATTCTACCTTGTTCGCCAAGATTCAAGTTCGTGGTTTGAAAATGATGACTTCGAGCCGTCGTGACACCACCGATATTGTCTCGGCGATGACACGCAAAACAGTTCAGTGTCGCCAACGTAATGTTGATCTCCTGCTCGGCTGATAGCTCGGATGGCAGGCTTTGGATCGCCGCTGTAATCTGCTGTTGGTCAGTTTCGTCAAGGCTGTATTGAGGCCATTTGCCGGATTCGCCCGACAGGCAGCCGCCGTTTGGATCAAGGTCCACAAGGGCAGCAGGGTGCGGCAATGCAGGTGCGGTGTCAATCACGTCAGCGTGGCAGTTGACACAGCGGAGCTGCGAGAAAAGCTGCTTGCCTTTTCCAGCAAGTGCGGAATCGATTTGCCATGAAGTCTTTGCGTCACTTTCGCTCGCCTGCAACAAGTAGCGAGATAGATCCTGAGCTTCAAGATGAGTCAGCTGCATGTTAGGCATGCGGCCTGAGGGGCGAACCGCATGCGGGTTCTTCAGAAATATCGTCAGTGCATTTGTGTCGTACTTGTTACCGAGGTCGCCAAGCGGAATCGAGTCTTCAAGCGGTTGCTCGATTGCTAGGTCGTTGCGTGGCGAGTGACAAGCGACGCAGCCAATCGAATGAAACAACTCTTCGCCTCGCAGGATTCCTTCGCCATCCGCCTGCAGATCCACCGGCGACTGGGGAGCGTGCGGAGCCGTGAGTGAGTTGTTCGCAAGCGAGGTCAGGAAATGGACAAGGGCGGTTGCCGATTCGGTTCGCTGTTTGTCGTCCAGGTGGCTGAGCATGTTAGGCATGCTCGTACCAGGCTTCGTGTGCTGAGGATCGGCGATGAAGGCCGCGAGATAATCCGGGTTCAACCATTTAGCGGACCATTTCAGATTTGGCCCATGCTGCAGCGGCGGTATCGACTCGCCGGTTTTCCAATCGTGGCAACCGCTGCAATTGAGCTGCTTGATCAGGACGATCCCTTTGGTTTCGTCACTGAGTTCGCGGCGGACCAACGAGTCTTCGTTTGCTGCATCGTCGGTGGGGCCTCGCTGTTTCAGATCCAGGGTATAGCGAAGCAGGTCAAGGAACTGTTGACGGTCCTTCAATTCGTTGGCCAGCCCATCGGGCATATTCGATTTGGCGCTAGGCTTGATCGCCTCAATGTCGTCTTGCTCAAACGTAATCAGTTGTTCAATGTTTTGGCTGCTTCGCAAAACAACTTTTTGATCGTCCTGGCTGACAATGCTTCCGTTGACAACATGGCCATCAACGGTCAAGACCGAGACGGTTTCGAAGCCTTTTCGAATCGTTTTCGAAGGCAGCAGGATCGATTCGACAATCGATTCGTCGCTAACCTCTTGTCCCAATCGGCTTAGGTCTGGAGCAAGCCGATCGCTCTCGCTGACAGGCCGATGGCACTTCGCACAGTTGATGTTGCCTTGGTGAAACAAGATCGCGCCACGAACGATGTCACCGTCTTGGCGAGCCTGCTGAACCAGTTTGACCGGGGCTTCAGTCACCAGACGCTCGGTCAACGTCTGTCCCTCAGCTGGCGAGGCGTTTGCAGCCAAGGCCAGCATCACCAACGAGATAACGCAAAGATTCCTGGCGACGCAGCCTTGGTGATTGGTTTGGCCAGCGAATGTGGGAACAAGCTTAGGCAGGCGGTCGTCAATCGCTTTGGCACGAGGACGATGGTTTGTCGTGGATCGCTGTACCATCGGCAGGGTAACGATCGGCAGGATAAACCGTTTCACGGTTCGCAATATTGATCGTTCCGAATTTTCTAAATGGACACGGATTTGCCGCTGACGCTCGCAATTGGCAAATAAATGCATGGTTTTCATGTCGCCGTGATTTCAGGAAATATAGGTAGCCCCCAACAAGCCTAAGCCCTCTGTGTCGCTTTTTCTTGCTTAAAATCCTCAATAAACAACGAATCCGCGCACATAGCGAATCTTAGGCTTTGTGCTTTGTAACGAGCGGAAAGCAACGTTGTCTACAATGTCGCAATCGCTCGCCGGCTGGCTTAGCGTTTCGGGATGACCGCTTGGGCCGTGCGATCCCCCACAACAAAATGACCGAGCGGTTGATCATCGAGGTCCGTGATCAGCCACACGGTGCCGGGGCGAGTCAATTGCGGTTTTGACCAACCGCTTTCGAGCACGCCGAAGGGTTGAGGGGCCTGGTCGCCCAAGCTTTGAAACATTTTGACCGGTTGGCCGCTTTGATTCGAGAAGGTCACGTTGAAGCGATTGCCATCGGGATTGGATGCCGGAACCGCAGCCGAGCCAGCTGGATGCCATTTTAATTTTGTTAACGACGAGGGGGCCGGAGGGACAAATTTCGCGGGATCTTTGGGCCCATGTTGTTTCAGTCTTGTAAGCGGTTCGGCGAATTTTGGGTCTCCGGCCAAATTGTTCCACTCGTACGGATCCGTTTCGATGTCGTACAGTTCCTCGTCGCCATTGGCGTAGTGGATATAGCGATAACGCGGACCGCTGACACTGTAGTTCTCAGGCGACATCAGTTGAGTGACTGCCATGTGAGGCCACGTGCTTTGCGGGTCTTTGAGTAGCGGCACTAAGCTAGGCTCTTGTAGCGATGCTTTGGCAGGCAGCCCGGCCAATTCGATCAAGGTTGTATACAGACTCACTAAACTCACCGGCGCTTGGCACACGCTGCCAGGTTGCGTGCCCTGTTCTAATCCAGTGGTGCCCTGGGGCACTCGAACGATCAGCGGAACGCGGGTGCAAACTCGCCAGCCCGTGTATTTTTGCCAGTGTTCTTTTTCGCCTAGGTGCCAACCATGGTCACTCCACAGCATCACGATCGTGTTGTCGTTGTTGGGGCCTTCTTCCAGCGCCGTGATCACACGGCCGACCATCGCATCGGCAAACGCGATGGACGCAAGGTAGCCTTGGATCGCCTTTTTCCATTGACCTTCGTTTTGTATGTGAGCGAAATAGCGATTGCGGGCCAGTTTTTTTCCTGCCGGGGGCAGGTCGTCGATGTCATCAGCAGCGTAGCCAGGCGGAAGCTGAATCTCGTCGAGCGGAAATTGGTCAAAGTATTTCTGTGGGACGAACCAGGGCTCGTGAGGACGATAGATCCCACAGGCCAGAAAGAAGGGTTGGTCATGTTCGCGGCTTAGTTGTTCTCCGATCCATTTCGAGACCAACCAATCGCCGCCAAACTCTTCGTCGGTGGCATCGAGTCCACCCCAGTCGGTTTCGATGTATTGCCACGGGCCGCCGCGTGGCAAGCTAACCGGACGCTGTTCGGGGTAGAGCGTTCTTGGAAACGGATCCTCGGTTTCTTTGGGCGGGTTGTAGTCGTCCCAAGACTGAGCGTCGATGATGTAATGCAGGATTTTGCCAGAGCCAGCCGACCAGTAACCGTGTTTCGAAAAGTACTTCGGAATCAGTTCCGCATCGGGCATCACGCTCCGCATTTTTTGCAGATTGTCGTACATGCCGGAAACGTAGGCCGGTTGTCCCGACATGATCGCCGATCGAGATCCGTTGCACGCAGGAGATCCGCAATGAGCGTTGGTGAACAGCATTCCCGATTCCGCAAGCCGGTCGATGTTTGGCGTGCGGGCTTGCGGGTGTCCCTTTAAACATCCGATCCAATCGTTTAGATCGTCAACCGAAATGAACAGAACATTCGGCTGCTCCGCCACCGCCGGCAGCGATAGCGATGTCCATAGCAGACAACTCATCAGCGACGGTAACATCCATCGCAAACGGCGAAAGGGGGTAGCAATCGGTTGCATTCGTATTCTCCAAGCGTAAATGGGATCAGTCCCGTAATCGTGTTTCAGGCTAGATGCAACGCTATGAAGCAATTTGTAGCGAAACTTGTCAAAAGTTTCGGGGGATACGCCATCGAACGAAAGTCACGCATGACTTCCGCTACGCTAAATTGGCTGGAAACCCTCTGAGGAAAAAATACTTCACTGCGTTGGGCTATACGGATTTGCCAACAGGAGTCGGTTTTAGTAGTTCGGCGCTTCGAACTCGCGGCGAAGCCGTTCGTACTCTTGTGACAATTGGGTTCGTACGGCCGAGTATTCTGGGTTGTGGTAAACATTCACCAACTCGTTCGGGTCTTTGTTTAGATCGAACATCTGCCATTCGTTGGTCGCGGGAAGATAGAACAGTTTGTGATTCTTCGTGCGGACTCCGAAGTGTTGCGGGACCGCGTGTTCGCCCAGTTCATAGTAGGCATAGTACAGCGAGTCGCGCACCTTCGCGGAACTGTCACGCAACACGGGCATTAGCGAGTGTCCTTGGACTTCATCTGGAATCGGCAATCCCGCACATTCCATGAACGTCGGTGCGTAGTCGATATTTTGGATCAAGGCTTCGGGTCGCGAGCCCGGTTTGATCATTCCGGGCCAACGAATCACAAAGGGCATTTTGAATGATTCTTCAAACATCCATCGTTTGTCGAACCAACCGTGTTCGCCCAGGTAAAATCCTTGGTCGGACGAATAGATCACGATCGTGTTGTCTGCCAGATCGTTGTCGTCAAGGTATTTCAGCAAACGACCCACGCTGTCGTCGACAGCCTTGACCGTTTCAAGATAGTTTTGTGCATAGCGGCGATACTTCCACTGCACCATTTGGCGGTGATTGATTTTACCGGCGCGATAGTCGCGAACGAACTCGGCGTTTTTCGGTGCAAAGTGAGCGTCCCACTGGGCTCGCTGCTCGCTGGTCATTCGGTTGTATTCAGGCGTTCCGTAATTTCGAAACGAGGGTAGTTTAAGATCACCTCGTTCATCGTCGCGAAGTTTCAAATCGTAGGCCCAAGTCATGTGGCGGTCGATTTCCATTTCGTTCTTCGCCAACGTGGCGGAGCGATTGGCATAGTTGTCAAACAGCGTCGCGGGTTCTGGGATTTCGACATCGTCGAGTGTTCCTAGGTGACGCAGCGCCGGTGCAAACGTTCGATGTGGAGCCTTGTGCTGGCACATCAACAAGAACGGTTTGTCTTTGTCTCGTTGCTGCAACCAGTCAATTGATTTGTCGGTTGTTAGGTCCGTGACATAACCTTCAAACTTTTTCTGCGACCCATCCATCTGCAGGAAGACGGGGTTGTAGTAGTGCCCCTGTCCCGGCAGTATCTCCCAGTAATCGAACCCGACGGGATCGGTTTTTAAATGCCACTTGCCGATTATCGCGGTCTGGTAACCAGCCGCTTGAATCGATTTTGCGAACGTCCATTGGCTTGAATCAAAGCCCTTGCCATCGTTTCGCATGAAGCCATTTTTGTGACTGTGTTTCCCGGTCAAGATACAGGCACGCGACGGGCCGCAGATCGAGTTTGCACAGAATGAATTTTGAAACAGTGCTCCTTCTCTGGCGATTTGATCGATGTTGGGCGTGGGAGCTGCCTCGGCTAAAGGGCCGCCATAAGCCGAGATTGCGTTGACCGCGTGATCGTCTGAGAAGATGAACACGATGTTGGGACGATCCGAATCCGCAGCGGACAATTCGGGCATCCACGGGCATAACAAGAGCCAAGCGATACTGGCGTAAATCGTACTGATAGAGAACTTCATCTTTTTGCTTTCGACGCTAGCGTCACAGGTGGGGTGAGGGCGTTGCACAATCGACTGCTGTGCAAGCACCGCAGTCTAATCGATGTTAGTAATGACAATGGCGATTGCAATGCGGGCTTCCAAATGCAAGCGAATACGACTGAGAGGGTGCGATGAACTTTCGCCGCAACGTGGCGTCTCGGGTTGTGAGATGCCGGCGGTAGCCGAATCCATTTGCGAAGTGGTTTTAGCGAAAGAAAGTAGGATAGCGTGCAAATGTCAGTCGAACGGGGCGATTGGATCAGGCGTTTGATGTTTTCGAGTCAATTTTTCAGCGAAAAAAAATTGTGACGGGATCCACCTAGGTGTTTGCCGTGGTCGTACGCGGTGTGCTGAAAGGGGCAAACAACTGCTTTGCATTGTAGCGGTGGATTGATGCGCAATAGGCGGCCCGCGGGGGTTGAGTTTGCCACAAAAACACAAGGCCGCACGGGTTGGTTGGCACTGCAGGGAGGCGTTTTTCGCATGTCTTGACTGCGATTATGAAGGGTGCGAGCCAGGGGCGGTTTAACGCGTTGTGCGCAAATACTTCATATAGCAACTAATTGATCCAATCACCGATCGTGATTGGATTCTAGACTTTGTGTGTGGGGAATGCGTTGTGCCTACACAACGTTCCGATTATTGCCGCCTCCCCTTACGGTTTACCGCTTCCCCACTGCGTCACTCGAAGGCTTTTCCAAACGGGGCTTTCGAGATTGTCACATCACGTTTTCTTTATCTGGATAGATTAACAAAGGTAAGCAATGAAATCGAAGATTTCAAAAGGATTCACACTAGTCGAACTACTAGTGGTGATCGCGATTATTGGGGTGCTTGTCGGTCTACTGTTGCCGGCGGTGCAAGCGGCTCGCGAGGCTGCTAGGCGAATGAGTTGCAGCAACAATTTCAAGCAAATCGGCTTGGCAATGCACAACTACGAATCGACCTATCGGCAATTGCCGCTCCAAGGCGGAGGAACCTCCACGCTGATTTCGGGCCGAGAAAAGACCCCAGGAAGCAATAGCCTTGAATTGTCCGCACTGGTCGGCTTTACGCCGTTCATCGAACAGCAAGCACTGTGGGAGCAAATCTCTAACCCGTACCAAGTTCCTGCGGGCGAACCCGGCGCCGGAAACGTCTACGCTGCCATGGGCCCTTACCCTGGCCGATCGTTCAGCCGTCTCGTGGCGTCCGATGCTGGGCCTTACAACCCGTTTGAGTCGGATATTCCAACGTTCCGCTGCCCAAGTGATCCGGGTGTTGGGCTTCCTGCGATGGGCCGTACCAATTACGGCGTATGCATGGGCGACTCCGCTGATGTGACCAATCTTGGCCAGATCTACAACACGAATGGGACCGCCAAATCGACGACCATCTTCCAAGAAGCCAATGCCAGCAACCGAGGCTTTTTCAAGAGCCAGTTGAAGTCCACTTTCCGTGATGTGTTGGATGGTTTGTCGAACACGATCGCAATGGGTGAGATGATCACCGACATCGGTGACAATGACAAACGATCGACCCCTGTCAACGGTAACTCCGGACCGACCGCGCCGTTGAAATCGACGGGTGGTGCATTGTCTTGCGAAACCTTTGTCGATTCGGATCGGCCTTTGTTCTGGGATTCGGGGGCACCTTTCACCTCGAGTTCCGTTGACAATCGTCGTGGTTATCGCTGGGCCTGGGGCTTGCATCTCCATTCGGGAGTTTATACGGTCCTGCCGCCAAACCGAGAGATGTGCTTCAGTGCCAATTGGCACCAATCCGAAGCGGTGTGCCCACCAAGCAGTCGGCACCAAGGCGGTGCTCATGTTTTGATGGGCGATGGCGCCGTCAAATTCATTACGGACTCCATTGACGCAGGAAATCTGGGTGGCCGAGCGATGGTTTCGGTCGACAGCCAGAACGATGACGCGATGTCGATGCCCGGTTCGGCAAGCCCCTTTGGAGTCTGGGGGGCACTTGGCACCCGAGCTTCCAAGGAAGTGGTTAGCGATGAGTTTTAATGGCTAAGTGCCATGGTTTAGACAGCGTGCCCAGGACTCTGGGCACGCTTTTTTGTTGATCAATGCTTCTATTGTATTCTCATGTTCGAGGGCAGCGAAATCATGCTCACTGCTCTTAGAATGAGTTGTCTTATTGTTTCCTCAGGAATCTGAGTTTGATATGAACGTTCGCGTGTTTTCGTTTGCTGTTTTGTTACTGGCGGTGTGCTCCGTGGGTTGCGCTGAAAAGAAAGTTGAAAAAAGCTATAGCGCTTCCGATGTTGAGCAATTGTTGAAGGATCATCCAGAACTGAGCGATCCTCCGCCGCCAGAATACGCTGAGTAAGTGACGAGTAACGAGCCTTAGGTGAGAGCGAGATCGGATTCTCGCTGTCTGCATGGTTCCGTTGCGTCGCAATAGCCCATCTCCGTCGGCAAGTCCGAATGAGGTGGGCTTTTATATTGCGCTGCATGCAATGCGCCCTTGATGAACGCTCTGAATACAAGCAAGCACGCACATAAGTCGGAAGGAGATCGCAGGCCAATACGATGAGTGAGTCAATGGGTGGTCGTCCCCCTGTGGGGCAGTCGTCACACTCGCAGTTTCCATGCAGCAGCGGCGATTTAGTTTGATTGTGCGCAAATACTTTATATAGCAACTACTTTATCCAATCACCGGCCGTGGATGAACACTAGGATCTTCAGTGGGAATGCGTTGTACCTACGCAACGTTCTGATTCTTGCCGCATCCCCTTTGGTTATTCGCGTTCCCATTGCGTCCCACGAAGGCTTCCATCGAAGTGGCTCGTGGGTGTTTCACATCACGTTTTATTTTTGTTTAGATTAAAGGGTAGGCAATGAAATCGAAGGTTTCACAGGGATTCACGCTAGTCGAGCTACTGGTGGTGATTGCAATTATCGGGGTGCTTGTCGGGCTTCTGTTGCCGGCAGTGCAAGCGGCTCGCGAGGCCGCTAGACGAATGAGTTGTAGCAATAATTTCAAGCAGATCGGCTTGGCAATTCACAACTATCATTCGACCTTCAACCAAATGCCGGTCCAAGGCGGCGGTGCGAACGGTAACGGGTTTGGCGACGGCGGAGGCAATATCACCTCGGGGGGTGGCCGCAGTTCACGTCGGCTTAGCTTTCTGGTTGGTTTGACCCCGTTCATCGAGCAGCAAGCGTTATGGGAAAAAATCTCTAACCCTAGTCTCGAAAATACGACCGGTACCGCCATGACCGGCCCGTGGAGTCCGATGGGGCCCAACCCTTGGACCCAAGACGGTTATGTGCCATGGGCGAGCGAGATTCCAGGGTTCCGTTGCCCAAGTGATCCCGGCACCGGACTGCCTGCACAAGGCCGCACCAATTACGCGTGTTGTCTCGGGGACGGAATCTATGTCTATCATTACACTGACCCTCATCCTTGGGGCGATCACCGAGGTTATCCTGGTGGAGTTTCGGAAGCCACCGCCGGCGAGCGAGCACGCGGTAGTCACCGCGGAATGTTCCGTCCGCGAGTCGCGATGAAGTTTCGTGATACGCTTGACGGTTTGTCCAATACGATCATGGGTGGCGAAATTGCAACCGACCTTGGCGATCGTGATGTACGCACCGATCTTGGCATTGTCGCTGCCTCGTCGACCCAGGCACCTTCGGCCGGCCAGGCCTTTCTCGAGCCCGGTCTCTGCGACGATCTGGTGGATCCCGCCCGTCCAAAATTTTGGCAGGCTTCGGGCGTGTCGCTGATGCCGTCGTCGGACAAACGTGGGTATCGCTGGGCCGATTGGGGGCCTGTGTTCTCGGGTTTCTACACTTTACACGCACCCAATAGTGCTGCCTGTACGACGTCGAGCAACTCCGCGACCTACGGTGGTCCCATGTCCACAAGTAGCCGCCACCAAGGTGGTACTCATGTGTTGATGGGAGACGGTGCTATCAAATTTGTTACCGATTCGATCGAAGCGGGTAATGCGGAAGCCGCAACTCCGTATTATTACAGCAGTTCCAACAATAACTTGGTCGGCGGTGCGAGCCCGTATGGACTGTGGGGCGCACTGGGGACTCGAGCATCTCGCGAAATCATTTCCGATCCGCTCTAGTCAACCACCGATTAATTCAGTCGTATTCGGTCTCGTTAGGCACGTCCGGATGGTTGAAATCCGGACGGCCGGAGTGCGAGGCATTCAGTAACCAAAATCATCAAAAACAAACGAGTAACGCAGTGAAACGAATGAAACCAATGTTGTTGTTGGCGATCAGTTGCATCTCGATGGCGATCGCAGGTTGCGATACAGGCGGCCCGCCAAAAATGATCGTCCCCGAAAGATCGGCCGAAGAAATCCAGGCCTCCGTGGATCAAAAGGAAAAGGCGGGGCAAGGACAAGTCGATTGATCCCTCGGCGTCACGTCGCCGCGATCATGCGGCAGTGAGAGTGCCTCAGTATCAAATCAATGACAATCGAGAGCAGCCAAGCTGCTCTCGATTTTTTTGTTTACATCAGCGGTTGTCAAAGCCAGTTCGCTTTCTGCGAGATCCTTGCAAGAATTCTACAAGGGGTTCACGATCAGCGATTGAACCAACCGCCGCTAATTCGACCTTGGCGTAGTTCCCACCGGCAACCCTGTCGAGCTCTATTCGCTTACCCCGGCAAAATGCTCCGTCCCTATTTTTCCAATTTTTCAGTCCCAATTTTTCATGGTCCCGTTCGGCGGCCGTCGTGGTATGAAGTCGACAGAAAAATTGGTGCGACAGAAAAATGAGACTGCCACGGCCATTTGCGATTGGACTTGAATGGACAGCTCTTTCCCATTTTCTAACCTCCCATCTTTTAACCTTTCTTTGTATCCCCGCCGCGTAGCATCGAGTTGCGACTGATAGGTCAGGAGGATGTGATTCGCTTGGGTGACCGCAATAAAGACCCTCAAGTTTCCAGGTCTCATATTTTCCTGCCCCTTCCGATCTTCCTGCCCAACCTCTGGTTGCATGGAGCGAACCCGCCATCGCAAGACGAGCTCGGTGCGTCTGTGAAATTGATAGTCCAGCACCCCGTCTTTGAAATGTTGCTGTCGCACCAATCTTTCTGTCTTCACTTGCGGCATGAGGATTCGGCCACGTTCGCACATGCTTGTCCCAGAGTCTGCGGAAACGTGCGATACGACGGGACACGACAATGGTCCCGGTCGGCGACCGTCATGGCATTAGGTCGACAGAAAGATTGGTGCGGCAGAAAAATGAGACTACCACGGCCGTTTGCGTTTGGGCTTGGATGGACAACTCTTCCCCATCTTCTAACCTCCCATCTTTTAACCTTTCTTTGTATCCCCGCGGCGTGGCATCGCCGTCGATTCGTCGCGGTTAATGCCAGCCCCGATTCTTTCGAAGAGTCTCCAAAGAGCATGAAGGCTGATTCAAAGGTAGCTTGAGAACTCGAGAGATTGCCCAGCAAAATTGCACGAGAGTGCGACGTGGTTGCCTGAAGACGTCTCGTTTGGAGGAATCGACGGCGAGAACGGTTCGTCGATTATCGGATGAGTCCGCGAAGTGCGGCGAGGCGATTTGGCAGTTCGGCGAATTGCGGTTCCGTAAGATGTGCGTGGACATTTCACAGACAGAATTGCAAACGTGGTGGACTTTATGGTGTCTCCACCTTTGCCCAGCAAAAAGCCACGCCTTTTCTGCTGCGAGAGCTGCCCCACTAGGACTTGAACCTAGAATAACAGAGTCAGAATCTGTCGTGTTGCCAATTACACTATGGGGCAGTGTTGACGCCGATGGATGAACGTGGATCGTCGTTACGCAGAATTTGCGTTTTGACCGTAGCGGGTTTTCAAATGGGGTGATTTGAATTCGCCTCGTTACATCGCACGTGCTGATTCATCATAAGCGAAATTGCTTTCTTCGCTACCGCTGACTGCGATGCCTATTTGGATCGTTTTTTGTTTCGCAGTCAAGGTGGTCTTCTGATTCCTTCGTTGTTGTTTGGGACCAATTGGCATAGAATGTGCTTCTGGCACAGCCCCCCGCGAGACTTTGACGACTTTGGGTGTGGCAAAACCGTGACGAAACGCCAGCGATCCTGGTCGATGAGTGGTCGCTCGTCGTTGCCCCCTCCTTTTGCTTTACTCGATTCCGAGGCATTTCCTATGGCTTTCTTGTCGACAAGTTCGATCGGAGATGACGGCAGCGCAGAACGTTTTCGTCTGCAAGATGGCGAGACCGTGATCGGTCGACACCCGGATTGCCATATCGTGGTCGATGCCGGAGCGGTCAGCCGCTACCACGCCAAGGTGGTGCAGCGAGACGGCGATTTTCTTGTCGAGGACTCGGGAAGCCGCAACGGGACCTTTCTGAATGGCCAATTGTTGACCGAGCCCGAGGTGCTGCGGGAAGGGGACCGCGTTCGCATCAGTGACGTGGAGCTCGTCTTTCACCAAGACGCGGTGCCCGAGTTTGCCCAAGATCATAACTTGATGACGTTCGATGGATCGAACTTTGGCATCATGATGGTCGAAGACGCCGATGCAGAGAAAATCAGCTCGTCGAAAGTCGAATTCCGCAGCAGCAGCGAAGGGTTGAAATTATCGGCAACGGCCGAGGCAAAGCTCGAAGCGCTAATGCGAATCAACAGCAACCTCAGCAACGCTTTGGGGCTCGACGAAGTGCTCCCCAAGGTGCTCAATAGTTTGTTCGACATCTTTCCGGCAGCGGATCGCGGTTTTGTCGTGATGGAGGATGCCAACGGCAATTTGGTTCCTCGCTGGGTCAAAACGCGGCAAACTCGCGATGAGAGCGAGACAGTGCGGATCAGCCGTACGATCATTCGTGAAGTGATGAAAACCGGCGAAGCCATCCTGTCGCTTGACGCCTCGGAAGACATGCGGTTTGACAGCAGTCAATCGATTGCCGATTTTTCGATCCGGTCGATGATTTGCGCTCCGCTGATCGACGGTAGTGGTCAATCCTTCGGCGCGTTGCAAATTGATTCGCTGAAAGGCCGCGGCCAGTTTCGCGAGGAAGACACTGATTTGCTCAGTGGTGTGGCGGCGCAGGCCGGGGTGGTGATCAACAACGCACGATTGCACGAGCAAGCGTTGCATCAACGCGAAGTCGAACAAGACCTGAAATTAGCCACCGAGGTTCAGCAAGCCTTCTTGCCGCAGTCTCCGCCGGATGCTCCGGGCTACCAGGTTTGCAGCTTTTATCAGGCGGCCAATCATATCGGTGGCGACTACTTCGATTACATCCATTTGGCCGACGGGCGTGTCGCGGTGGTGGTGGCTGATGTGGTCGGTCACGGCGTGGCGGCGGCGATGTTTATGGCCAAGTTGTCAGCGGAAACACGTTTTTGTTTGGCAAGCGATCCCGATGTGGCTCGCGCGGTCGAACGGCTGAATGATCGCATGAGCCGGTTGCATGTCGAGCGTTTTGTTACTTTTTTATTGGTCGTGATTGATCCGACCAGCGATTCGGTGACCATCGTCAATGCGGGGCATATGGCGCCCATCGTGCGTCTGGCTCGTGCCGGAACGATTGTCGAGCCCGGCGAAGAAGAGTCGGGGCTGCCAATCGCGATTGATGATGGAATGTCGTACGAAGCGGTCGAGTTTCCAATGGCGGTGGGAGATGTCGCCGTCTTGTATACCGATGGGATCAACGAAGCCATGGACGAAGACGACAACGAATTTGGGATCGATAAGGTTCGCGAATTGACAGCGCTCGGCGGCCGCGCCGAAGAAATCAAGGACCGGTTGGTCAAAGCGGTGCTGGAGCATGTAGGCGACGCCCCGCCATTTGACGATATGTGTTTGGTGGTGATCGAGCGGCTCGCCGCGGCGGGGGAATCCGTCACCGGATTGACCGATACGGCGGACCAAGATCTGGTGGGGCAAATGGCCGAGGAAGACACAGGATTCTAAAACCATGAGCGATTCACAAATTCGATACGTCGTACGCTTCGATGGTCAAGTTCAGGGCGTCGGATTTCGCGCGAACGCGCTTTCGCAAAGCCGGGGACTCCGTGTGCGTGGGTTTGTGCGAAACCGGGCTGACGGTTCGGTTGAATTGGATGTGGTCGGCTCGGAACCAGACCTGCGGGAATTGTTGAAACGGATCGACGAATCGATGAAAGGAAACATCGATGACCGAGTGATCGAAACATTGCCAGCGGAAGAGCGTGCGGATGAGTTTCGGATTCGATATTCCTAGATCACGCTAGATTCCCGACAACGAAGGTCCCTTTGACGATGAACGAGCTTTGATGAAACGCGACCGGATTTACTCGTTGCCACACGACCGTGTGGGCAGCTTCGCCTTTGACGAACAAGTGGTCGAGGTGTTTCCCGATATGATCGCGAGATCGGTTCCGGGGTACGCTTCGATCTTGGCGATGATCCAGCAGTTGGCTCCCCGGTTCGTTCAAGCGAAAACGAATGTCTACGATTTAGGTTGTTCGCTTGGCGCTGCTACTTTGCTGATTCAGCCGCAAGTGCCGCGGGACTGTGTCATTCACGCGGTCGATAACGCTCCGGCGATGATCGAGCGTTTGCGGATGAAATTGCAGGATAACGAGGAACAAACCGGGATGGCCGAGGTTCGCGTGCATCAAGCGGACGTATGTGAATTTCCGATGACCAACGCGTCGTTTGTGGTGCTAAATCTGACGCTTCAGTTCATCCCCAAAGACCAACGAGCGTCGCTATTGACCGCGGTCGCCGAAGCACTCGTTCCGGGCGGAGCCCTGCTGCTTTCGGAGAAAATCTGTTTCGATGATCCGGGACAACAATCGCTGCTGAATGATTTGCACCATGACTTTAAACGAGCCAATGGATACAGCGATCTCGAGATTGCTCAGAAACGCACTGCGTTAGAAGACCGTCTGCTGCCCGAAACGATGCAAACGCACATCGATCGATTGGGGGCCGCAGGATTTGATTGTGTTGCGCCGTGGTTCCAGTGCTTCAATTTTGCTTCGATTTTGGCGGTCAAATCGGAGTCGACAGCGTGACGTTATTGGATCGAGAGGCCCTGTTTGAGCAATTGTGTCAGCGAGGTTTATCCGATTGGGCAAGTGAATTGCGGCAAATTTGTCGCGAGCGATTTCATCCTTCCAAGCACGGCAACCTCGAGAAATGGAAATCGGCATGGCAGTCGCTGCCGGATTGCCAGGACGCAACGATTGATGCCAGCGGCGATGCGGTGACCATTCGCGGTTCGTTCGTTGCGGATGCCAGCCAAGCCGACTCGCTGACGGAGACGTTGATGCAGATGCACCCATGGAGGAAAGGGCCGTTTGATTTCTTCGGAGTCTCGCTGGATACCGAATGGCGATCGAATTTGAAGTGGGATCGGCTGGCTGAATCGCTCGATTTTCGCGGTAAATCGGTGCTCGATGTCGGCTGTGGCAACGGATACTACGGATGGCGAATGATTGATGCAGGAGCCGAGTGGGTGCTCGGGTGTGATCCCTATCTCTTGTACGTGATGCAGTTCGAAGCCATTCGTCGCTACGCCCAAGAACCCGAAAAACACTTCATTGTGCCGTTGGCCGACACGGATCTGCCCCGCCAACTGCAGGCGTTTGATCTGGCACTGTCGATGGGCGTGTTGTA
The DNA here is from genome assembly GCF_039545035.1 of Novipirellula caenicola. NCBI lineage: Bacteria > Pseudomonadati > Planctomycetota > Planctomycetia > Pirellulales > Pirellulaceae > Novipirellula > Novipirellula caenicola. The sequence continues at coordinate 110,848 of NZ_BAABRO010000020.1, read as the reverse complement.
CCATCGCACCAGCCCGATTGATCACTTGCAAACATTGGCTGAAACGCTCAAGCCCGGCGGACAAGTGGTGGTCGAAACGTTGGTGATCTCGTCGGAGGATGAGGAGGTGCTTGTCCCAGAGGATCGTTACGCCAAGATGCGAAACGTTTGGTTCATCCCATCGGTACCGATGTTAAATCGGTGGTTAAGACGGACTGGCTTTGAACGTATCGAAGTCATCGACGTGACCCCGACCACGACCGCCGAACAGCGGGCGACCCCATGGATGACATTCCATTCGTTGGTCGATTTCTTGGACCCCGTGGATCCATCACGCACGGTCGAAGGTTATCCGTCGCCGGTGCGAGCGATTGTCGTGGCGACAAAGTCCTAGATGGCCAATTTGCCACTATGGATTGAATCGCGATATCGAAGAGACATGCGAACGGTGTATGGCGTGTCGCCGGCGGGTGCGACCCTCGCAGCATCTTTCTAGGGATGGTGTCGCTTTGTGATCTCCAGCATCGCGGCATGCAGTTTTCCATTGCTTGCGACAAGGCTGGTGGTTTTAAGTGGTAAATTGCCACCTTTGGCATCGCTGACTTGGCCGCCAGCTTCGGTCACGAATAGTCGACCCGCTGCAAAATCCCAGGGGGAAAGCTGGTATTCAAAGAAGCCGCCGAATTGACCACAGCCCACTTGGCACAGGTCGAGTGATGCGGTGCCGAACCGACGGATGCCGTGAATGTCCTGGCCAAAAAAAGCCTCAATCGCGGCAAGCGTGCTTCGCATCATATCGCCACGATCGTAATAGAAACCGCAACCGATCAAGACTTTGCCTAAGCTCTCGGCATTGCAAACGGATGCTGCGACGCCATTGATCGCCGCCCCGCCCCCTCGGATTGCCGTGAACATCTCGTCACGCACCGGATTAAAGACCGCACCGACCACTGGTTCGCCGCGGTGATAGTAGGCGATCGAAACCGCAAAATGAGGCAAGCGGTGTGCGAAGTTATTCGTGCCGTCCAGCGGATCGATGATCCAAAGATGTTCGGCATCCGTTGCACCGCCGGCCAATGACTCCTCCCCCAAAAGTTCATGGTCGGGATAGCGTGTTCTAAGAAAGTTCGCAATCGCTTGTTCGCTTTCCAAATCCGCGTCACTGACCAAATCGTAAGTCTTGCCGCCCAAATCGGACTTGTCGCGAATCGTCACGCCATCGCGAAAATAGCGAAGCAGGATCTCGCCGCCGGCGCGTGCGGCGCTTGTGGCGGTCAGTAAAAGTTCGTTTTGGTCGAGCATCGGTTGGTCTCGGTTGCAAAGAAAGGAGGGATCGTGCAACTACATTACCAAGCCAACCTTCGATTGCCGACGCCCCGATGCCAAGACCAAACGACAAGCACGCCGGTGACCGAGCCTGTCGTTCGCCTGCCAGCGAAGGGGGCTAAGTGCATTCGTGTCATTCGCGTGGCAGGCGGTTGCGTGAGCTGATGCCTAATCGGCGCGGCTGGTCGTGACGTCGGTCTGCCCCAATCGCTTGTTTGGCTTGCGTCATCGACGCTGGCCGCTGAAAGGGGCTTCCGACGGCTCGATTCATACCGAGCGGAGCGATTGCACTGGAATGATCCGCAGCGCCAATAAACGTTCGATTGCCATCGCGCCGCGGCCTTCGCGAACGACGCGTTGCAGGTCGCTCTTGCTGATCATTCCTACGACCGTGCCACCGCTAGAGACCAGGAAGCGTTCCAGTGAATGGTTGCACAGCCAACCCAATGCGTTTGTCGCATTCCACTGGCTGCTGATGATTGGCAGCGAGCGAACGTCGGGAAAGTTTGGGCCGGATTGGTTCAACAACCTTGCTTTGACCGCATCACTGGATTCGTTGTCAATCGGTGGCATCCGATGATCATCGTGTCGATCCGGGGCGTTAGCCATCATCGCTTCGCCACGAGCGGCCAAGAAGATGAAACCGGCAATGAAGACCAGCATCAAATTGCCACTGACCAAACCGAGTAGACCGAAGCCGACCGCAGTGACTTGACCCACGTTTGCCGCGATTCGCGTTGCCGAAGCGTAAGGCATCGTCATCGCCAACAGCGATCGCAATACGCGGCCACCATCCATTGGGAATGCAGGCAGCATGTTGAACAGAACCAACGCGACATTGACGACCGCCAAGCGACTTAGAAACGAAGTGACGGCACCGGCGGTGGGATCAACGATCGCAAAGCCAATGAAAATCGCCGCTGCGATCACGACGTTGACTGCGGGGCCGGCAACAGCGATTGCCAATTCGTGAGCCGGTCGACGCGGCATCCGCTCAAGACTGGCAACGCCCCCGATCGGCAACAACGTGATGTCGCGCGTGGGAATGCCAAACCGGCGTGCCGTCAACGCGTGCCCATATTCATGCAGCAGTACACACGCAAAAATCGAGAGCACGAACAGCACCGAGACGGTCGCCCCTGCGACTCCGAAGCCCGCTGCTAGGCTTGAAAAATAGATCCACAGGGGGACGAGTAAAAACGTCCAGTGAATACGAACGTCGATGTTGGCGAATCGCCCCAAATGCCATGAACCCCTCATCTATCAATCTCCTCGAAAAAGGTGAACTCAAGTCGAGTGATGAATGCATACGCTGTGCCAATGAACTGGACCTGCCATTTCGGCGGTGAATGTCTTGCAGCGGTACGCTCGCCATGTGTGCCGTTCGGGGAAATACGGTCTCGGTGGGGCAATTTGCCACGATTTTTCCCATTGCCGCTGGCGGTACCGCAGAAGCACCGCTAAACGAGGGGGCTGGGGCGATGCTCGACACGTTCGTGGTTTTGAACGCGTTTGCGTGATTCTTGCTCACCCATTTCGAAAGGATGGTTGTTAGCCGTGCTCGGCGACGAGGGCTGCCGATACGCTCACGTGGTCGGCAGTTCGTTGCCTCGGAGTTCTTGCAACGCCTCGTAGGCAGCGATCGGTGCAGACAGACGCGGTTCGACCCCTTCGAGTGTTGCCATGACTTTTGCCACCACCCCGCGATGTTTGCCGTGCTTGCGAATTTCTTTCAAGGCATGGTGAGCGACTTTGTAAAACGTTCCCGATCGACTCGAGTGAGTCAGTCCGCTGAGCACGGCCTGCAGCCCGATCTCGCCCATTTCAGCCACGCCTTCGGCGGCGACCCAAGCAACGTCGTGATCATCGTCGTCCATCGCGTGCACCAATGGCAACGCGGCGACGGGATCTGCGATTTGAGATAACGCCTTTGCCGCCTCCCAGCGAACTTGATGGCGGTGGTCGACTAGTTCAGCGATCAACGCTGCGGTCACTTCGCGACTCTCTGCCGCGACCAAGGCGTTCCGTGCTTTCTCGCGAGCAACGCCATCATCCGAAGCAAGTTGTTTGATGGCCGAACTGATTTCATTCGTCTTCATTGTTTGCTGTTCCTGGCGTTGGAGATCATTGGGGGGACTGCCTGGGAGCGTCAAGCAAAGCAACATCAGAAGACAGAGAACGCCGATACCTTTGCCGCGACCCCGCTTCCGTTCAGTATACCAAGGGAGGGCGGCGAAGAACAAATCAATGTCATTGCGGTGGGCCGCAGTGGTGATTCCGCGTCCGGGGGCCTGATCTCGCAATGTTTAGCAGAGCACAGGATTCAGCAGAGCACAGGCGTTTAGGGAGCACAGCCGTTTAGGGAGCACAGGCAATGCCTAGAGGGCACGGGGTTTGCCAAATGGGTTGATTGCCCGTGGGGGCCGGTGTCATTACGTTGAGGCGAATGCCTGTATTTCCCGGATTGCTGCACCGCTTTCGTAGGCCAGCCCACAACGCAACGTCGAAATTACTGTTTTCCGGCCAAATTTCAACCAAACTCATGCCGAGACCAACCCGATGAGGTTACGAAACAAACTAGGCGTCTTTTTGCCCGTGACCGGTTTGCTGTTGTTGTGCTTGGGGTTTTCGGGGGCCTGGTATGTTTTGCAATTGCAACGCCAAAACTCGCAGATTCTTGACGTCAATGTGGCGAGCATTCGAGCGGCCGAAGAGATGGAATTGCTCGTTCGCGAGATGCGACACGAATTAGGGGTGTTCCTGCTGACTTTGGATCGAGAGCATCTCGTGACCGCGGCCAGTAAGCAGCAGGAAGCAAACAATTGGCTCGCCACCGCCTCGGCCCTGTCGGGATCGGACGAAGAGATCGCTTGTTTAACCGAAGTGTCCGAGGGGCTGGAGGAATATTTTGCCCAACTCCATCGGCTTGTCGATGATCCGATGACCGAAATTTCGTTTGCCAGCGTCCGAAGACTTCAAGACGAGATGCTTTCGAAGCAAGTGCTACAAGCCGCGCACCGCTACCTCGATCTGAATGAGAATGAGCTCGAGCAAAGTAACCAACAAAACCAAGCGATGGCTCAAAAGTTGGCATTGGTGATGGCGCTGCTGGGGGCATGCGGTGGCGTCGTCGGGTTAGAGGCGGGCTACGGCGTCGCCCGTGCGATCAATCGATCGATGTTTTTGTTGACGGTACCGATTCGTGACGTCGCGGGAAAACTTGACACCGTCGTAGGGCCGATCGAAATTTCGGCCGATCCCACGCTACAAGATTTGCAATTGGTGCTTGAGAATGTTTCCAATCGAGTGGGATCGGTCGTCGAGCAACTGCAGCTGCGGCACCATGAAGTGATTCGCGCCGATCAATTGGTGGCCGTTGGTCAATTGGCGGCAGGGTTGGCGCACGAGATCCGCAATCCGCTGATGTGCATGAAAACGCTCGTTCAATCGGCGCGGCGAAAAAACGACCAGGCAAATTTGAACGCGACCGACTTGGCGGTATTGGACGAAGAGATCACCCGCGTGGACCGACTGCTGCAAACGTTTCTTGATTTTGCTCGCCCCGCGCCGTTGCAATTCCAGCCGGTCGAACTCGCTCCGATCGTCCACAAAACGCTTGATCTTGTTGCCAGCCGTGCTCAGACACGTCAAATTGAGATTGAGTGTCGAATGCCGGATCAACCGCTGACGGTTCAAGGCGATGCAACGCAACTCAGACAGGTGTTACTGAACCTGCTACTGAACGCATTGGATGCGGTTGCCAATCATGGCCAGATCATGGTTGAGCTCCAGCGTCAAACGCAGGAGCCGCAACGCGACGAGGCGCCCTCCGGCGGAACACAAAATTGGATATGCTTGAGCGTCGCGGACAATGGTTGCGGTTTGCCGGATATGCAGCGCGAGCGTATTTTTGAACCCTTCTTCAGCACGAAGGACCCCGGAGTGGGGCTTGGATTGGCCGTCTCGAAACGAATCATCGAAGCTCACCAGGGCGAATTGACGGCCGAGGATCGAGACCAAGGTGGGACCGTGTTCAAGGTGATGTTGCCACTGTCCGGCGTGCTCGCGCAAACTTGATAGTCGATCTTTTCATGCTGTTGGAATCTTAAGTGTCAAAACTACTGATCATTGATGACGAACCGAACCTGCTGTACTCGCTTAAAAAGAGTTTGGAAACGGACGAATTGCAAGTGATCACGGCGGCGACTGCTGAAGCAGGAATCGCGGCGTTCAAGCAAGATCGTCCCGACGCGGTCATCTTGGACGTGCGACTGCCTGACATGTCGGGGCTCGACGCGTTTGATTGTTTGCACCAGCTTGAGTCGCGAATTCCTGTGATCATCATCACCGCTTTTTCGACAACCGAAACGGCGATCGAAGCGATGAAGCGAGGCGCGTTTGAATACCTCTTGAAGCCGGTTGAGTTTGACGACCTGCTGTCAACCGTCCAGCGTGCAATCGAGATGCGTCAATTGGGGCAAGCCGCGACCGTGTTTCCGGTCCCGCCGGACGGCGAAGCCACCGCAGAACAGATCGTTGGCCGTTCGCCTGCGATGCAAGAGGTTTACAAGGCGATTGGCCAAGTGGCTCCGCAAGACGTGAACGCTTTGATTTTAGGGGAAAGTGGAACCGGCAAGGAGATGATCGCACGCGCGATCCTGCAGCACAGCCGTCGCGCCGATCGCCCGTTTCTAGCCATCAACTGCGCCGCGCTGCCCGAAAATCTGCTGGAAAGCGAATTGTTTGGCCACGAACGCGGAGCATTTACTGGTGCCGAAAAACGCAGGGTGGGAAAGTTTGAACAAGTCGATGGGGGAACGATCTTCCTTGACGAAATTGGGGATATGACCCCGGCAACCCAAGCCAAAGTGTTGCGGTTATTGCAAGACGGCAGCTTTGAACGTGTCGGCAACAATGAAACGATCCAAGTCGATGTGCGAGTGATCGCGGCGACGAATCGAAATCTATTGGAAATGGTCAAGGCAGGGGATTTTCGTGAAGACCTGTATTACCGGCTCAGCGTGTTCACGATCCAATTGCCTCCGCTGCGAGAACGTGCTGAGGATATCCCGATTTTCGTCGAGCACTTCGTCAAGCTCTTCAATCAGGAGTTGCGCAAACAAGTTCGCTCGATCGCGCCGGATGCAATGTTACGGCTGAAACAATACGCTTGGCCGGGGAACGTTCGCGAGCTGCAAAGTGCGGTGAAGCATGCGTTGGTGCGAAACGTGGGAGAGGTTTTGACGTTGAATTCCTTGCCGCCATCCTGTCGCGGTGAGATGCCGTCGTCCCCCGCAGCGGTTTCTTCGGAATTAGACGCGGCCAATCTGCAGCAGTTTGTCAACGGGCTGCTTTCCGAAGGCCAGCCCAATCTGTACCAGAAACTGCATAACGAAGTTGACCGGATTGTGTTGCCCGAAGTGCTTAGCCATGCCGGAGGGAACCAAGCTCAGGCAAGTGAGATTTTGGGGATCGCCCGGAGCACCTTGCGGACGAAAATCACGGACTTGGGGCTGACGTTTGAAAAACGCCTGAGATCGGAAACGGAACATCAAGATTGATGTTCCGAACATTTTCCAAGAGGTTATACCGCTCACGCCAAGATTCGTAACACGGTGAAGCGACGTCGTCGGCCATTCGAATCGTCCACTACGATTTCATCCCCGACGCGACATCCCAGTGCTTGGGCGCCAAGTGGTGACAAAATGGACAAGTCGTTTGCCGAATAGCCGGCGGCATCAGGGTAACAGAGCCATTGTTTGATTACTTCGCCGGTCGTTTGATCTTGTAGATAGAACGGCGAATTCATCGACACCAGCTCACCCGACACTTGGGACGCTTCGACACTCGCTGCTTGTTGCAGTCGTTCGCGTAGCGAACGTTGCACCTCGGCCGAGGTCTGATTGCAGACCTCGGGGGCGTTTAGCAGTTCGGTGATCTTTGCACGATCACGAGTGGTTACCGTGTACTTCGTGGCGAGAGATTTCATGGCGTGTTGCTCCAATACGGATCATCTTCTTGAGGAAGTTCCGGGGATTCCGCCAAGGCGACTACCGGAATGTGCCGATGAGAGACCTTTTTAACGCGACGGTCCTGTCGTGATTTCACTCGTTTCGTCATCGCAAAACCAGCACGCCGAATCGCCTTGGATACCGATGCGCCGACACTGGCGCCCGTCTCTGTAACCACCACCGTTTCGGCTCCGTTTAACGTCACGACAAGTCGGCATTGTTTGCAGACGCCGCCGCGAGGGCCGTTGATGTCATCCAAGCACACAGAGACTTTCTGTACCCACCGGTCAAGTCGCTGAAAGGATTGCTGCAAGCGTGATTCGATGTAATTGCGAAGCTTGTTGCCTACTGCGACTCGGTTGCTGCTGATTACTAACTTCATCTGGCGAGTTCCTTGATAGTGGAAACAGTGAAACGATCTTCGAACGATGCGGTGGATGCGCATCCGCAGTGCGGGATGACGAACGAGGAATTAGTTAAGCAGTCGCCACCACACGACCGCTCCTAATGTGATGCAGCCGCTGACCAAAATGGACAGCGTGACTCGAAACGTTCGCAGTCGCTGATCGAAGTGGCCGCGGCGTTCCATGGATACAAATATTTTACTCCGATCCATGGGGGCCGTGGGGAAGTTAACAGGGGCAGAATTGTTTTCGTTACCCTCCCCGTCGGCGGTGGGGAAGGCGGGCTGGCAGGGCATCGGACCAGCGAATTTTGGGGCGTGACGGAGCGAGTTTTGGCTGAGCATGACGCCTTCGTTTTCTGTGCCGTCAATTTTTTTAAAATCAGTCACATCCGCTCTCTCATTGTCGATTCACACCTGCGGACGCTGCCGAGCGTCACAATCGGTTTAATCGTTTTCTAAGGAACTGGGGGGACAAGAACATTGTTGTGCAAGCAAATCGCTTTTTTGTCGGTTTTTCGCGGAAAAAAAGGGGCAATCCCGCTGGATGACCACCCTGCATTGCGGTTGCAAGCAGGTGAAGGAAGAGATGTTGGCAAAGAGTGTGCCAACGCATGCATCGGACTTGAATTGTTCGGTGCCGTTTGTGGCGAGAACGCCGGTTTTCTCGGCAGATTTCAACGACGAGCGGTTGACGATTTTTTGTCCTCACCATGCCACGCGACGCAGTGGACGCGTCAGCGACAAAATGGCGGTGCGCCGGATTAACAGTCGCCGCGGATGAAAATCGGACTCGGGGTAAAAGGCGATTTCGTGGCCAATCCGGATTTCCTCGCACGGCCCCGTTTCAGCGGACCGCTTGAACGCGTGTATGGATTGCGATTACGCCGACGTCATGGCGGACCAGTCCTCCGCGCTGCGGTTTTGAATTAAGATTACCGTTCATCGCCTCGGCCGCGGAATTGCGTTTGGCCGACCATCCGCATCCGCTTCGTGACATCATCGATGTGACTCCCTTGGGCGGTGCCGCTCGCTTCCCTCTTATTGCAACTTGTTCTCCACAGGAATTCAACATGCTTCTGTCCACTGTGAATCCGCCGACTGCTGGGTGCCGATGCATGGTTCATGCACGGCACTGTGTCTTTGGGATCGCATTATTGGGGCTGTTCGTTCACGCGGTTCCCGGAACGTTGAATGCCGCGGACCGGGAACGCCCGAACATTGTCTTGATCATGGCCGATGATATGGGGTTTTCGGACATCGGATGTTATGGCGGCGAGATCGATACACCTAACTTGGATCGTCTAGCCCGCGGCGGGATGCGTTTTCGAACGTTTTACAACAACGCGAAATGCGAGCACACGCGGGCGTCGATTTTGACGGGGCATTGGTGGCATCATGTGGGGGCGTCGCCCACGGTTCACTACGCGGACGAAACGTTTGGCGAGCGAATGCGGGCGGCCGGTTATCGAACGTTGATGACGGGAAAATGGCACGCCGGACAAACGCCATTTGAACGTGGATTTGATCGCTACTATGGACTAACCGATGGCTGCTGCAATTTTTGGAATCCCGGGCTTGCAAGGGATGGAGAGCCTGAGCCAGCGAAAAAGAAAGTACGTCGCTGGGCAATTGATGACCAAACGTTTTTGCCGTTTACACCGGAGTCAAAGGACTTCTACACCACGGACGCGTTCACTGATCATGCGATTGGATATCTTGATCAGTACCAGGACGAATCAAAACCGTTCCTGTTGTACCTCGCCTACACGGCGCCACACTATCCGATGCACGCCAGCGAAGAGGATGTGGCCAAGTATCGAGGAAAGTACAAAGCAATCGGCTGGGACCAGCTAAGAGAGCAGCGTTTTGAAAGACAGCAGTCGCTTGGGGTGCTGACCGTCAATGCAACGTTGTCACCACGCGACGAGCAATTGCCGGCGTGGGATTCGATCCCTGCCGATCAGCGTGACCACTGGGATCTGCGAATGGCCACCTACGCTGCGATGATTGATCGATTGGACCGTAACATCGGTCGCGTGCTCGCCAAGATTGAGCAGCTCGGTGAAGCCGAGAACACCGTTGTCTTTTTCTTGTCCGACAATGGGGCCAGCGAGGATTCGGCCGACCGATCGACTGTCGAAGGGGCAATGCCGTGGGAGGTCACCAGTTACTTGACCCAAGGCCGTGTGTGGGCCAATGCGTCGAATACGCCGTATCGCAAATACAAAACAACCGACTACGAAGGAGGAACACGGACGCCGATGATCGCGTATTGGCCCGGCAAGATTCAAGCGGGATCGGTCACCGATCATGTCGGTCATCTTGTCGATTTCACTCCAACCATGTTGGACCTGGCGAACGTCGACGTGCCCCGTGATTTGGCTGGTCACTCGCTTGTTCCCGCACTACGCGGTGAAGCGGGCGAACGTCCATGGCCGCTGTATTGGCAATTCGGCAAGTACCAAGCTATCCGCGATCGCCAATGGAAATGCATTCGTCGGGCCAATGGCACATGGGAACTCTACGATCTTCAGTTGGACCCCACCGAAATCGTTGATCGCGCGGCCGAGAAACCAGAGTTGGTCGAACAGATGGCGGCAGCCTGGCAAGCGTGGTGGGACACGAAGCCTCAATAGCATTCCGTCGCCCATCGCAGGTGTGGGGCCAACATGAGGGCGCGGGGGACCCGGAACCGATTCGGAGCCGAACGTGGGACGACGTAAAATGAGCGTGGGGCGACGTGAAATCGAGAACCGATGCAATTCGTTTTTTTCTGTCGGCCTTTCGTTCTTGCTGTCAGCCTTGCGCTGCACTCCCCCCGACGTTCGCCCGTTTGCCCACTCGCCCATTCACACGTTCGATTTCCGCTCGTTCGACGCTTCGACCCCTTGACGATTCCCCCGGCGACGCGAACGCGAGGACGTTCTCTCGATCTTTCGATTTTTTGCGGAACCTTCAGGGCAATTCTTGGGTTAATTCTTGAGGTAACCGGGGATGGTATCCCCAACAGTCGCTGAGACACTAAACTAAAACAAAGAAGACTCGTTCTCGTTCCTAATTATCCCAACAGGCTGGTTTGGCTGTAAGCGATTCGACCGCGATGCGTTATCAACAATCCGATCCGGACGTTCGTTTGATGCTGCGCGTTCGCGACGATGATGCGGGAGCGTTTGAGGAATTAGTGCGTCGGTATGAGGCAAGATTGGTGCGATTGATGCACACACTCGGACCGAGCCATGAATTGGCAGAAGACTTAACGCAAGAAGTTTTTTTGCGTGTCTATCGTGCTCGCAAACGCTATGAACCGGGAGCCAAATTTTCAACTTGGCTGTTTACGATCGCTGGCAACGTAGCGCGGAACTCGGCTCGCACGATGTCGCGTCGTCGCGAAGTGAGCGAAGTCGACGCGCCGCGAAGCCAAGATTCACCTAGTAACGCTCAATTGTTGGCGTCCACCGCACTGGACGCCAGCGGATTGATGCCGGCGCGTGTGAGCGAAGGCAGTGAACGAGCACAGATCGTTCGCCAAGCGGTCGAATCACTCAGCGAACGGCAGCGGATGGCTTTGATGTTGTCGCGATTCGAGAGCATGAGCTACGCCGAAATTGCCGAAACGATGGATCTGACGCCCAAGGCAGTCAAATCGCTGCTGAGCCGGGCGCGAGTCAACTTGAAAGAAATGCTGCAACCTTACATCGACTCGGGACTCATCCCCAAGGAGGTGGGACCATGAGTTTGAAACTATTGACCGATGATGCACCACTGGATCCGGACGACGAATTGCTCGTCGCCTATGTCGATGGTGAACTTGATCATGAATCACGTACGCAGCTCGAAGATCGTTTGTTGGACGACGAGTCGTTGCGACGACGACTGCAATCATTGCAGCAAGGGTGGGATTATCTAGACGATTTTCCTGCGTTGACGCCCTGTGAAAAATTGGTCGAATCCACGCTCGAGTTGGTCGTTTCGGATATCGTCAAACCGACCCCCGATCAATCAGCTCCGCGTGCAATCGTTCGTCGTTTTCGCTGGCCATTGATCACGGCGGGATTGTGTGTGTTGGGCGTATTGGGCGCTGCGGCGACGATCTATGGTATCCGAACATTGCACTACCAATCCGAGTTAGCAGATCTCGCCGTCGCCGAGAACATGGACGCCTACCTGGCGGGTCGTGATCTGCAGTTGATGCGTGATCTGGCGCTCAACGAATCATGGAGCAATATGGTGACGGCGATGAAGGACATCGGTGATTTGTCCACGCCTGAGCCGATCGTGTCGAATGTCGATCTATCCGAACGAGAAGATGTGATCGAAACGTTGACGTTGGTCCAGCGTTCGCAATTGGATTCAAACTGGAAGCGTTTCACTCGTTTGGAAGGACACGACCAGCAGCAGATTCGTGAGACTGCGGAACGCGTTCAAGCCGCGGCCAATCCAGATGTATTGCTGCAAACGATGCAGATCTATTCGGTGTGGCGAGAGACGCTCGCGAGTGACCTGCGTGACAAGATCGAATCGGATGATTTGGATCTGCGTCGCGAGGCAATCAAGCAAGCGATTGATCAGACTCAGTTGGCGATGTCGAAACGGTCCAGTTTGAATTTGTCGGACGACACCATCGAGCGAATCGCATTCGCGCTGCATCAAATTCTGAAGCAGCGTCTTAAAAATGACGATCCCGGCGTGACGCGGTTTGTCTCGCGGCTCAAGCAATTGGTCGATAGCGATCGAGCTGAGATGATGGCGATCGGCGCGATGGTATTTGGCGATAGCGGTCGTCCCGATGGCCGAGGTGGTCGGTTCGGTTTCGGCCGCGGCCCAGGGGGGCCGAATGGTCCCGGTGACCGAGGATCCTCGGGGAATGCCCCCAATGATCGCCCCGCCCCATTGACGTTGGAAGAGTTGTCGATGATCGAAATCATCCTCTCGGATGCCGACCGCGACGTGCTCGATTCGATCGCAGGCGATCCCCGCAATCCGATCATGGAAGGGGTGACGCTGCGTTATTGGGCCGAAGAAACGGTCCGGCGCAAGGCTTGGACTCGAAATGAAAACGAGACGACGTTGGTGGATCGCTACCAACAATTGGATTCGCGTGAGCGTGAGCTGATCGATTTATTGCCCGCAAAACAGGCGATCGATCGGTTGACCCCGTCCTACCGCCGCGGCCCCTAACCGCAAGTTTGCCGGTTGCGACTATTGGGTAGCATTCGCGGCGCGAGGCCCTGCGCCGCACCGCTATAAGAACGCCCGTTTCGTGCGAAAGTCGATGGCATTGGCCGTAAGGCACCGGGGTGTTGCGTGGGACCCGGCCGCTGACGCGTCGCGGCTCAATAAATCAACAAGCCGTTTGGTTCTGCAGTCACGCTCCGTTATGCTGCGTCGAGTTCGGCATAGGTGATCAAACGATCGCGGTCCTCATCCCAAAACTTCAGCTGCAGACAGCGGACTATGTCGCGAATTTTCAGCGACGTCTTCTTTGGGGTCTGCAGTGGAGGCAGGGCCTGCATCGCTTCGGGTAACCTGTAGAACGGGATCTTTGCGTTCAAGTGATGCACGTGATGGTAGCCAATGTTGCCCGTCATCCAGTGCATTAGCGGTCCCATCTCGAGAAAGCTCGAGGATTCCAGTGCGGCATTGGTGTAGCTCCACTCTTCGCCGTCACGGATCTTTGCACCAGGGAAATTGTGTTGAATGTAAAACAGGTACGTTCCCAAGCAGGTCGCGATCCAGGTCGGCAGTAAAAACACAAACGCCGTGGTCACCCATCCGCTAAACCAAATGCAGGCCGCGATAAATCCAAAGTGCAGCAGCATCGAAGTGAATGCATCCCAGTGCCGCCGCGGGTCACGATTGGCGGTGTAGATGCACATCCCATACAAGAACACCGGAAAGTAACCCAACAAGATGACCAATGGGTTGCGAGCAATGCGGTAGCTCAATCGCTCGAGCTTCGTTGCTTTGCGATAGTTCGCCGTGGTCATGATCGGAAACGAACCAAGGTCGGTACCGAACAATTTTGAATTGTGGTGATGGTGATGATCGTGCGAATGCTTCCACGCACTTGGCGGCGTCAGCATCAGATTGCCGTACACGCTCAAGATCAGCTTGGCCAATTTAGACCGAGTTAAAATCGTGTTGTGCTGGTAGTCGTGGTACAAAATAAACATGCGAACCAGCGTCAGCCCCGTCAATACACTGGCGAGCGTTCGCAACCAAAGCGGCTCGGTCATCCCGGCAACCGCGGCGAAAAACAGGACCGCCGCAAGTGTGCTGCCCAGATGCCACCAACTCTTGCCGCGATGTTCGACGGCAAATTCACGACTGGCAATCAATAGCTCGCGATCCAGACTTCGCTGATGAGCCGAGGATCGTGTTTCGTTTTCTTCGTCAACAGGCGGTTGCCACGATTCGATTTCCGTATCGGATTCAATGCAATTGGCACTCAATGGGTCTATTTCCTAAAGCATAGTTGCAAACGTATTCCGCCGATTTATTGGCCCAAAACGTTTCAGATGCGTGGTGCATCCAAGGGGCGATCGAGCTGGCAGCACGGTCGCGGGGTAGTATGTGAGCAAAACTGCCCAAGATCGACAACCACAACCCGCAGCCGATGGGGAACCAATCCGAAATTTGCGGCAATTAGTAGATAAATCCTGCGGAGGGGCGGGGACGTATTCACAGGAACTTCAACAAGCGTGCCCCCATGATGGCGGCGGTGGTGTCGTCAACGTGGTGGCGACAATCGGGCGACAACTGGGCGACAACAGTGCATCGGCAACGCGGTGGCCGATGGTGTCGCTGGCTTCGCCACGACGAGCCCGACGGTACTGGGGGCCGCCCCCCTCTGGCTTTATGGGCGACACGCTGAGGCATGTTCGAATAACTACTTTTCCCAAAATGGTGGCGAGTCGTATTCGTGCTGCAACGATCCACGCGATATCCACGCTCTGGCGAGCGTAGCTACACCGAATGCAAACGCCCCAATTGGCCGACTCCGACTGCTTCGCCGTAATACGCTGCGGCGTTACGAAGCCGATGTCGAGTGTCGTGCCCTGCGTTTCGCGTTGGCCTCGGCGATCATCGCAGTCAGCACAATCAGACAAGCCAATCCCAGCAGCTTTGCCGGTAGATCGCCAATGCGAACGTACAAACTGGTTCGATCATCACGGTTGGGTGTGGCAATGATCGCACCGTGGGTCCCCGAGGGCAATGATTCCACTACCCGGCCACAGCTATCGATCCACGCGGTAGGTCCATTGTTGGCCGATGACAAAACCGGTCGCCGCGTCCCCACCGCGACCAATTGCGCGCAACGTTGATGGTGTGCCAAGATGCTTGAATCATCAAACCATCCATCATTGGTCACCGTGACGAACACATCGCCGCGTTTGTTGTTTTTTTGTAAACGGCTCAGGTGATTGACCATGACCCGTTCCACAGCGGTTTCGATACAGACGCTCGGCACGATGGCGGTGTCGTCGACTGTAAACACCGTCGGCCCGTCGCCAGGCGTGACCCCCAAGCCAGCCGGGATCAACGATCGCAAACCGGGAATACTCGGCAGCAGCGGAACGTATTCCCCGAACATGACCAAATGATTTTTACCGTACCACTGACTGACCTCTGCTGCGGGCGATACGTGAACCATTCCGCTGTACGCGTGTGGTTGTTTGCCATATCGCACCACGCCACATCCCACTACCAAATGAGGTGATTGTGGCTGCGACGGAGCTTGGGCAAGTATGCGAACCAATTCATCGGCGCGGCTTCGAAAATAGTTTTGGTTCTGCCCCACCATGGCAACAAACGATTCGGGCGGCCCTTCGTATTGTTCGGGCACGGCCGCATCGGCTTCGACGATCATCCATGGCAATCCACCGGTGAACATCGATTCGGGCCAAACCACGACATCCACCGCGCGGTCGCTATGCTCGAGTGCCTCGATGCTTTGAGCGGCATAGTTTTGGAAAATTGACAGTTCACGCTCAATGTCTTGTTGGTATTCGACTTGTTCATCACGCTGGATTAGCGCGAACGTCGATAAGGGTTCGGTGACGGGTTGGCCGAGTCGGAATTGGCCATACATGAAACTGGCGCCGATGCATGCGACTGCCACCACACATGCGGCGATGGTGCCACCAACGGATTCGTCGTTAGCCGACTTGGCCGTGGATGATTTTCGCAGAACGAATTGCCTTGCCAAACGGAACAGCGCAACGTTCACCGAAACGATCACGAAGCTAACCCCGTAGGTGCCAAACAGGTCGGCGATTTGAATCATCACCGGGACGTTGGCAAGGGTGTGGCCGAGCATCAGGGCCGAGATGCCGGTGAGCATGTAGTTTCGCACGCACTCGAGTCCGACCCACATCGCGGGGGCCGACAACCACAGCGGAATTTTCCACCGTGTGCAGCGGCGGCAAAGGATCACAAACAGCGGTAGGTAGATACCGAGATAACCAGCCAATGCCAGCAGGCACGCGTACATGGCCGGATGCGCATGCCGGATGCCTTGCAGCGATACCAGCCAATACAAGAAAGACGCCAACCAAATCGCCCCGAAATCTCGCCGCGTGAACGCAGTCTGATCGAAAACGATCCACAATAGCGGGACCAAGCACAGCCACACCAACGGCCACAATCCAAGGGGGGGCTGGGCTAACCAGAGCATGGAAACGCCAGTTCCCGCAAGCAGGATGCGATTTCGGCTCGATTTGCTAGCGAGGCTGCCGTCTGCGGTCGTGGGGGGAATTGCATTCATGGGGGGATCTTAGTGTTTCCGCGGATGCAATTAAATTGCACTTTGCAATCTTGTGGCGTCGGGGGTGATGATGGGATCGGTGACCGATTCCGGTACAATCATGCCGCTGTCGCAGTGATGTTCCCTTCGTTTTTCCACTCTCGTGCTAAATCATCCGCAATGAAATCTCCTGAATTCCTTGGGCCATATCGAGTCGGAGAAACATTGGGGCGAGGCGGAATGGGAGCCGTCTACGTGGGAGTTCACGAGCACACGGGGGAAAAAGTAGCCGTCAAACTGATTGCAACCCACGTCGCCGACGAGCCTCGATTTCGACGACGGTTCAATTCCGAAGTGGAAACGCTAAAGCGACTTCGTCATCCAGGCATTGTGCGGCTGATCGGTTACGGCGAAGAGGATGGGCAGCTGTTTTATTCGATGGAATTGGTGGACGGGGAATCGCTGCAGCAGCGGATTCGGCGTCAAAAGCGAATCCATTGGCAGGCGGTGATCGACATCGCCATCGAAATTTGTGGCGCGCTGAAACATGCTCACGACTTTGGCGTGATTCACCGCGATTTGAAGCCAGCGAACTTGATCCTGTCGACTTCGGGGAAGGTCAAATTGGTCGACTTCGGGATCGCCAAGCTGTTTGGGTTTGGCGAACAGACGCTGGCCGGTTCTATCTTGGGGACCGCCGACTACATGGCGCCCGAGCAGGCGGACAGCAGCGGAGTTTCGGTACGCACCGATCTGTATGCATTGGGCAGTGTGATGTATGCGATGTTGACCGGGCGGCCTCCCTTTCCGGGCAAACGGACCACCGAGGTCATCGAAGCACTGCGGCGCGATCGTCCGGTGCCGTTGGAATTGATCGATTCGGAATTGCCCGAAGCGCTTTGCGAACTTGTCCATCAACTGCTGGAAAAAGATCCATCGGATCGCCCCCCGACCGCGCTGTCGGTGATGAATCGGTTGAAAGCGATGCGTGCGGGACTGCTGCGTCAGCAGACACTGCCGGACCATTCGATGCCGACCGCGCATGCGGTTCCAGAGCGAGATCAACCGCCAGCCAAGCCGATCGGCGAATCGACTGAAAAAACGGACGCGGGAGGCCACGACACGACGGGGTTGAGTGTCCATCCAATGACCGGTGGTCGACCGCCAAGCGAAGAAATTCGAACGGCGGATCTCGGCAACCCACCAGACTCTGAGCCGCCTGTCTCCGAGAACGCGAATCCGCACTATTCCGCCACCGTTGCTTCTCAGAATACCGTGGTCTCGGACCCGCCGACCAACGTCGAGGATGACGCCCAAACGCCCACCGATACCGTTAGCCGGTCCACCCATTTTCAGTCTGTCGACAGCGATCCGCAACACGCGTCGGAGCGTTCGGCCAGCGGATCGCCCGCCGAACACTGGAAGCAAGCGATCTCGATTTCGCTGATGACGGCAGTGCTGATTGCGGGCATGATCTTGTTCTTCAAAGCGGCCGAGCAGCCCACCGCCGACGAGCTGTATCAAGTCATCGCGGAACACTCCGAGGCGGAAAACCCCGGAGAAGCTCGGCTCGAGATGGACCAATTCATCAAACGATTTCCCGACGATCCTCGCTATGAAACGGTCAACCGTTTGCGACACTCGATCGATTTGCAGCGGTTGGTGAGACGGTTGAGTGTGCAAGCAAAGTTGGACATTTCGCCGCTTTCGGCTGCAGAGCAAGGTTTTTTGGATGCGATCAACGGCCGCGAACAGGATGCCGTCGGCGCCGCGTCGCGATTGACTCAGTGGTTGGCGATTTACGACACGCAAACCTTGCAGGAGGATAGGCCGCTTGCGGAGATGATCGAACTAGCGAAGCACGAAGTGCAGCTGCTGCGTGAACGTGCTCCGGTCGTGATTCACGACCCTCGCGCGGTCCAATTGCTCGATCGCATCCGCCAGACGGTCGAAAACGCACCGCCGCAAACGGCCCGCGAAGCGTTGACGGGGATCATTCAGTTGCACGCTGATCACGACTGGGCCGAGCCTGCGGTCGAAGAAGCCCGGCGTCAGCTCGAAAAGTTGCCGCCTCCTTCGCCCGCACGCTAGCGAGCTGAGCGGTCTGTGTTTTGCACCATCGGGGGGCGTGCCGCGTCCGCACCGCTGCCCCCCCAAGTCGATGGCATTGGGCGAAGGGCTGCTCGAATGAAATCAAAGGTTTCTTCGCTGCCCCAATCGGCGCTTCTCTGATTTCCGCATAGAATCCCACACACGCATCTCCATTTTGTTTCCCCTCATTGTTGTCAGGTTCGAATGTCCACTCGCCGCCGTGCCCGCGAGATTGTATTGCAGCTGCTTTACGAGGCGGACGTTAACGATCCCCGCTCTGATGAATCCGCCAAGCAGTTCATTCGCTCGCGTTTACAAGGACGCAAAGCGTTAACCGAGTTCGCCTACAAATTGTTGATGGGGACGCTCGAGCATCGTGATGATGTCGATGCCCATCTGAGCAAATTGGCCAGCCACTGGACGCTGCCTCGCATGGCGGTGACCGACCGCAATGTGTTGCGATTGGGGGGCTACGAGATTTTGTTTGGTGATACGCCGGGGCGTGTCGCGGTCAACGAAGCCATTGTTTTGGCAAAACGTTACGGCGACAAAAACAGCCCGCGATTCGTCAACGGGGTGCTCGACCGACTGTACAAAGAACTCGAAGCCAAGCAGTCCAAAGACTGACGCCGCGGTTGGCCACGGCTGACGCTTCGGCGTTGTCTTCGCGGGGCATTCATCGCGGGGCATTCATCGCCCCTCCACAGCGACGCTGCTTTTCCGGGTCGCTTCGCTTGTTCAGCTCGAGGCTTTTAACGCTCGACTGTTTTAGATTTCCGACGGTTCTAGAACTCGATCGTCATCTCGTCTTCGGCGAGCACGACGGGGCAATCGACGGCATTGCGGATCACATCCAGATCGACGGGATCATTGCACTGTTCAAGCGGATTGATGTGAGTGACCAACAATTTTTTGGGGCGGATCCGCTGAGCGACTTCGGCCACGCGGCTGGTCCAGCAGTGCCCGGTCTTCTTTGCCCATTCGGCCGACGCGTCACGAAAGTAGCACTCTTGCATCAACAGGTCACATGCTTGACCCCACTGAGCCATCTCGTCGCTCGTGTCACCAGTGTTGTCGGTGGCATAGACAAGTCGTTTTTGTTGTTTCTGCCACTCGATACGATAAGCCACGCTGCCGCCCGGATGATCCTGAGGGCGGTGTGAAATCATCGTGTCGCCGATTCGAAACTCATCAAGCGAATCAATCTCCATCCACTCGGCGTTGAGCGACGCGGGGAAGATCAAGTCGTTGAATAAGTGTTTGCGGACCGCATCGAGTTTGTCTTTTTCGCCCCAGATTCGGCAGGTCTTCACTGGGCTTTCAAACAGCACGTCCAGCAAGAAGGTCAAGCCACAGGTGTGATCCAGGTGAGCGTGGCTGAGCAGCACATCAAGCGAATCGGTCTGGATCAGGGGGGCCAAGCGAAAGACGCCGGTCCCGGCATCCAACAGCAGTCCTGATTCGGGCAGGAAGTAGCACGAGGTATGGCGATGGGCGTTGGGGTGATAGCCTACCGTACCGAGGCAATGAAGTTGCATGCTCGCCAATCCTCGCTCGGACCAAAAAATAAAGGGAATGGGGTAATCAGGGGGGCAAGTTGTAGCACCCAAGTATATCAGAGAGAAGCGTTCTCGGTTGGATTATCCCGAGCAGCGGATTGAGAGGCCTTCGCGATTGACAAGCGTCCAGCGGTGGCGGTCGAAAGCGAGCGACCGTGGTGCGTTCGTCGGCCACTTTTTTGGGCCAGTGGGATAGGGAAGTGAATTCTACTTTTTCATGCTCGCATCCACTTGCGATTCAAGGAAAATCGCGATATTGTTCTAGGGCTAATTCGCGGATGTGGCGGAATTGGCAGACGCGCTAGATTCAGGTTCTAGTGCCCGCAAGGGCGTGGAGGTTCAAGTCCTCTCATCCGCACTGATCGAAATCAAAGGGTTTTCGCTTGAGCAGCGAAAACCCTTTTTTCGTTTCTCTGGTTCGATTTTCTGGCCAATGGTGGCTTGTGCTGATGGGAAAGGACTTTCTGCGGTTTTGATCAACTTTGGTGTGCTACCGAAAATTTTTGGTAGTGGATCTTGCTAAAGATCCCGATGCGAGAGGATCTCTAACAAGATCGCAGGACAGCCAGCCCGAATTTCATCCATGATGAGTCATTGGTTCGATTCCGGAACCTGCTGGATCAGGTTGATCGATTTCAGACGAATGTAGGTACTGCCGCCTGCAAACATGGTTTCTTGAAACGTCTCGAATCGACCTTTGCGTTTACCGACGACAAACGGCACGCCTTCGATGTGAACGATCTTTGGATTTTCGATGGGGATGCCGGTGTCGGTCGTCGATGCTGCGAACACCCAGGTGCCTTCCATTTCAAAATCGGCCGGTATGAGGCTTTTCGGCGTCGTCGCCTGAGCTGGACGGATTTCTGGCATCGAAACCATGACCGAAGAGAGCACGATCACGCCGCAAGTGAGTGTGAAAAACTTTTTGATTGTCATTTTCGAATTCATTACATGAAGCTGGCTGTGTTGCATGATTAATCGCCGAACGCCAAGACAAGTCGTCGAGTGCAGCTCGCACTTAGGGCGAGAATATCGATCTGCAACCAGATTAGGACGCGGAAATCACCGCGGACCGGCAACTCGTTGCGTTACAGTCGCAATTTGTTGAAACATCTCCGCCCTGCCGCCGACAATCTGCACAACCACCGCAATCACGCGGCTCGTGACTCTAGACTCGAATCCCACCGAAGACGAACACAATGCCAACCGTCTGGAGACATTGCATCGCTGAAACGGTGTCAAATTGTTGAAAGTCGGCCACGGGGTCCTTGCCCGTTGCAAAGGGGCGGTGATTGATTTATGGCAGAGATTGGGTCACAATAACGCCGCAATCTGTCCCCTTTCTTCCTCAATCGAGCCTGCTACTGTGCCATACACCCGAGCTGTTTTCTGTTTAAATATCGCGTTCGCATTTGGAATTTCCTCGCAGGGAATTGCCCATGAGGGGCACGATCACGATCACGCGTCTGATGCGAAACACCCTGTCGTGGCGGTCGATCTGGCGACTGCTGAAAACACGTTTAATGCGAACGGCAAGACCTATCGCTGGGAGCATCGTCCTGAATTGGGCAAGCAGTCTGATGCGATGATCGCTGCGGCCAAGGGCGGTTTGCACAACAATGCTGATGTCGACCAGACGACCCACGAGATCGTGACGGTGGTTGCCAAACATGGTCTGGTAACGCTGGATGCCGAATTGAAAGAATGGAAATTGGTTGAGGATCAAGATTCGATCTTTGCCGGTGGCATGAACGCTCACGGAGCCGATTGCTTTGTAATGGATGGCCAATCGTATTGGGCGTTCGCATCGACCAACACTGGCGAAGTGGTTGTTTCGCAGCGTGGCAAGGTGGTCGCCAAATTGAAACAACCCAAAGGCACCGAGTTTGACAATCCGACCGTCAATTCGTATTTCGCTGCCGGTGGCAGATTCACTCCTTGCGATGTGGTTTACCTTCCTGAAGCAAAACGACTCGTCACCGTAATCGGCTATGCTCCGGGCGACTATGCATTGTCGGCCGAGTACCGTGACGGCCAGTGGCAATGGAGTGGTCCTGCGTGGGGCGGAAAGGAGAACGTGGGTGGCCCGTTCAACACCGCACACGGTGTTCAGGTCGCGAATGAGAGCGGCCAGGAGATTGTCGAAGTCGCCTCGCGTGCCCATGGTCGTGTCTACGCTTTCACCACCGGCGGCGCGCAGATCAAGGCGACGGGCGCAGAGAACAAGTATTACGTCGAGTTGCCCAAAGGCTCGAACCCTTGCAACATCTCGCATCACGGTTCGAGCATGTTTTTGCCGCTGCTGAATCCATTGTCGATGACCAACGGCGTGGCTCCCGTGTTGGTGATGGATGACGGCAAGCCCACTGGTTCGCTAATTCCCGCAACCTACGACGAACTCGAGTACATGCATCACATGCACGGATTCTGCCCCGTCGAAAAGGACGGCAAACTGTACGGCGTTGTCCTTTCATGGCCAAACGGCGGAGAAAACGCCAAAGGCAAACGAAACGATGGACGTATCGCGATCTTCGAGGCCGTAGCGCAGTAGAGCAAGGTGTCACACGCTGCACGGAAGGTGCAAGTGAGTATGTAATCCTAATCGATTGCCCCTGCTCGCTTGCACGTTGCAGCTTTGGTTCGGGGAGACCCGGCCGCTTACGCGTCGCGGCTCAGAGGATGTGAGCCGTTTGCCGTGAGGCATCGGGTCGAGCTTGCACGATGCAGCTTTGTTTTGGGGAGACCCGGCCGCTTACGCGTCGCGGCTCAGGGGGTGTGAGCCGTTTGCCGTGAGGCATCGGGTCTTGCTTGCACGATGCCGCTGTGGTTCGTAGAGACCCGGCCGCTTACGCGTCGCGGCTCAGAGGATGTGAGCCGTTTGCCGAAAGGCATCGGGTCGAGCTTGTACGTTGCAGCTTTGGTACGGCGGGACCCGGCCGCTTACGCGTCACGGCTCAGGGGATGTGAGCCGTTTGCCGTAAGGCATCGGGTCTTGCTTGTACGATGCAGGTCTGGTTCGGGGAGACCCGGCCGCTTACGCGTCGCGGCTCAGGGGGTGTGAGCCGTTTGCCGTAAGGCATCGGGTCGAGCTTGCACGTTGCAGCTGTGGTTCGGCGGTACCCGGCCGCTTACGCGTCGCGGCTCAGAGGATGTGAGCCGTTTGCCGTGAGGCATCGGGTCGAGCTTGCACGATGCAGCTGTGGTTCGGGGGGACCCGGCCGCTTACGCGTCTCGGCGCAGGGGGTGTGAGCCGTTTGCCGTAAGGCATCGGGTCTTGCTTGTAGGTTGCAGCTGTGGTTCGGCGGTACCCGGCCGCTTACGCGTCGCGGCTCAGAGGATGTGAGCCGTTTGCCGTAAGGCATCGGGTCTTGCTTGCACGTTGCATCTGTGGTTCGGGGAGACCCGGCCGCTTACGCGTCGCGGCTCACATCAAATCGCGGTGCTTGCGGTCTTGGGCTTCGTTGATGTAAATCACGCATTGTTGGATCTCTGATTCACTATGTAGGAATTCAATGTCACCTTTCCCTGTCCAGACTGGACGATCTCTCCAGATTGCAAATGTTCGGCGAAGTTCCATGGTTGCTTTTGCCTTCAATTGGTCTCGCACCACTTTGGGCTTGTACTCCGGCGCGGTGATGACGACATGCACATGATTTGTTCGCGCTGACGTCGTCCAGAGAGACCAGGGCCGAACATCGCAGATCTCATAAATCGCAGCTTCTGCAACTAATTGCATTGAGTCTTCAAGAAGAATGACATCGTGACCTAAGCGATCGCGGTGCCAAGTTTCCAAGTGAGGCTGAGCAAGTTGAGGCCCAACGCTGCGGTGCCTCCAGCCACGGGCGTCTCCGGGCAGGAAGGTGCCGTACACCGTCCACGTAATGAACAGCCCAAGCGGTGTCGTGTTCATGCAAATTGCCCCCAATCATGTTAAATGTATCACAGACGAGGGATGAGAGCCGAGTTGTATCGAAAGCATTTCCTAAAACGATGTTCAGAGGCTACCGTGGTACCCAGCCGCTAACGCGTCGCGGCTCAGAGGATGTGAGCCGTTTGCCGTGAGGCATCGGTTTTTCTTGTACGTTGCAGCTTTGGTTCTGGGAGACCCGGCCGCTTACGCGTCGCGGCTCAGGGGGGGTGAGCCGTTTGCCGTAAGGCATCGGGTCTTGCTTGTAGGTTGCGGCTGTGGTTCGGGGATACCCGGCCGCTTACGCGTCGCGGCTCAGGGGGTGTGAGCCGTTTGCCGTAAGGCATCGGGTCGAGCTTGTACGATGCAGCTGTGGTTCGGTGGGACCCGGCCGCTTACGCGTCGCGGCTCAGGGGGTGTGAGCCGTTTGCCGTAAGGCATCGGGTCGAGCTTGTACGATGCAGCTGTGGTTCGGGGATACCCGGCCGCTTACGCGTCACGGCTAAGGGGGGGGGAGCCGTTTGCCGTAAGGCATCGGGTCGAGCTTGCACGATGCCGCTGTGGTTCGGCGGGACCCGGCCGCTTACGCGTCGCGGCTCAGGGGATGTGAGCCGTTTGCCGTGAGGCATCGGGGCTTGCTTGCAGGTTGTAGCTTTGGTTCGGCGGTACCCGGCCGCTTACGCGTCGCGGCTCAGGGGGTGTGAGCCGTTTGCCGTGAGGCATCGGGTTTTAGCTTGCACGTTGCAGCTTTGGTTCGGGGAGACCCGGCCGCTTACGCGTCGCGGCTCAGAGGATGTGAGCCGTTTGCCGTAAGGCATCGGGTTTTAGCTTGCACGTTGCAGCTGTGGTTCGGTGGGACCCGGCCGCTCACGCGTCGCGGCTCAGAGGGTGTGAGCCGTTTGCCGTAAGGCATCGGGTCTTGCTTGCACGATGCAGCTTTGGTTCGGGGAGACCCGGCCGCTTACGCGTCGCGGCTCAGGGGGTGTGAGCCGTTTGCCGTAAGGCATCGGGTCTTGCTTGTAGGTTGCAGCGGTGGTTCGACGGTACCCGGCCGCTTACGCGTCACGGCTCAGGGGGTGTGAGCCGTTTGCCGTGAGGCATCGGGTTTTGCTTGTACGTTGCAGCTTTGGTTCGGGGAGACCCGGCCGCTTACGCGTCGCGGTTTTAGGGCGGGTGGTGAACATGAATACTGACCACGCATAAAAAAACGACGCGGGAGTTCTGCTCCCGCGCCGTTTGTGATCAGGACCATCAAGCAGAGCCGCGATTATCGCTTGCGGATTTCGATGATGTACTTCATCAAATCGTCGAACTCCTTGCGACTTCGCAATTGCCGGGTCAGGTTCTCGGGCATGATCGATACCTTGGACTCGACGACCTCTTCGATGTCGTCTTGCTTGATCTTGATAGGATCAGGCTGGGCAAGGTTTTGCAACACCATTTCGTCGTCGTTCTCTGCTACACGAACGCCGGTGTAGACGTTGCCTTCGACCGTCAACACGCTGACTTGGGCATAGTTCTTGTCGATCAGCTTCGAGGGACGCAGGATCGAATCGACCAGTTCTTCGGGTGTCAACTTGGTCTCGACTTTAGCCAAGTCAGGGCCCAGGCGAGCGGCTCCCTTGGGAGGTTCGTGGCAAGCGAAACAGGCCGCGCCGGATTCAAAGAACAACCTCTTGCCTCGCTGAACATTGCCGCGGGAAATGGCCGTCTTCGCTAGTTCGGCTGGCGATGCACTCAACAGCTCGGCTTCTAACGCCTCGTTCGAAAACTCTTTCGTTTCGGCACTTCCCGAGGCCAATGATGCTTCGAGCGGATGCTCGGCGAGCAATTCCTCGGGCTTCCAGAAAGTACTACGGTCACGGGTCTGTTCGCGAATCTTCTTCACGCTCGCCGAACTGACCGGTGCGGATTGGTTGCCCCATGTGTTGCGGACAAACGTTAAAACGGCTGCCAGTTCTTCGTCGTTTAACAACGATCGGAACGCCGTCATCGGGGGCACCCCTCGCGATGGGTCAAAGGTTTTTCCGTTGACCGTGATCTTGCCCCACAAACCGTGCAGCGTCGTTTTGATCAGACGCTCTTCGCTACCGTTGACCCACGGGCTGCCGACCAGCGAGGGATAGACATTCGCACTTCCTTGGCCATGGGTTAGATGGCAAGTCGCACAGTGTGATTCGCGTTGATAGACCTCCGCTCCTAATTTGTAAGCCTTTCGGTCGGCCCCTTTGAGGTGCTTCGGAGGAGTGAACTTGACGAATTCCTGTTCGGCAGCGGCCGCAAAACCGCTCGCTCCCTTGGCGTCCACGTTCTCCCAGAAATGCTTGACCGTCTTGGCTGCGACCACCGCGTGCTTGACGTCCGAACTTAGCAGCGTATTGAGCAGTTCTTCGTTTCGCACACCGTGTTGTTGGTGCAACCAGAGGGCTTCGAGAAGATGGTGGGCCTCGGTTTCATCGTTGGGGTCAAAGTCCTTGATCCACTGCTGTGCCGCGGCGATCACGGCGTCCGAGTCGCGAGCACTCAGTTCGACTCGGGTTCGGTGCCGAACTCCATCGACCGGGTGCTTCAGGTTTTCAAGCAACGCTTCGATCGGTTGACCGTCAATCGCAACCGGCTCTTGCAGTGGGCGACCCTTCGCTGTCAAGCGAAAGATGCGGCCGTGATGGTGGTCACGATTGGGGTCACGGATGTTGTGCTGCATGTGCCCGATGATGGCGTTGTGCCAATCGGAAACGTACAACGCACCGTCTTCGCCGACGACTGCATCGGTGGGGCGGAAATTGCGATCATCGCTGTTCAGCAATTCAAGTCCAGGCGTTCCCCAGACCTCTCCGAACGCACGGTCTTTGCCATTGCCCTCGCGGTCGAGCGAATATTGTTTGACACCGAGGAAACCGATCGTGTTGCAGATCAGGAAATCGTCCTGCAATTCTTCGGGAAAGTGCGACGAGGAAAGAATGGCATTCGCCGCAACTGGACGGAATTCCTTTGTCAGCAAGGTATGCATTTTGAATCCCTTGCCTTCGGGACGCACTTGGTAGGATCGGCCACCGGTGCCATCGTTTGCATAGCAATAACCCCAGCGATCAAAGCTGGTGCCGTGCGGGTTCGGTGCATTGGCGGCGTGAGGCGTGATTGCAAACGTACGAGGGTCGAAACGGTACATGCCCGAATCGCCGATGTGCAGGTTTTGCTTCCAAGGC
The DNA here is from genome assembly GCF_039545035.1 of Novipirellula caenicola. Lineage (NCBI taxonomy): Bacteria > Pseudomonadati > Planctomycetota > Planctomycetia > Pirellulales > Pirellulaceae > Novipirellula > Novipirellula caenicola. Next base: position 83,617 of record NZ_BAABRO010000020.1, on the reverse strand, counting down.
GTTTCGTGGTTGTGCACCAAGAAAATTCCGCTTTGCCAATAAATCCCGCCGTCGGGACCGTAGATCAAGTTGTTTGCGGCGTGGTGGGTATCGGAAGTTCCCAAACCTTGTAGCAGCGGGTATCGCACGTCGGCTTTGTCGTCGCCATCGGTGTCCTTCAAAAACAACAAGTCTGGACCCGAAGTGACGATGACGCCGTCGTTCCAAAATTCAAACCCGAGCGGGTTGTGGACGTGGGCAAAGATCTTGCGAACGTCGGCTTTGCCGTCTTTGTCGGTGTCCTCGAGAATCATCAGGCTGTCGTTCATCTCCTTGCCTGGTTCCCACTTCGGGTAGGTGTTCCAGCTGGCAACCCACAAGCGTCCTTTGGAGTCGACTTGCATTTGCACAGGATTAGCAAGGTCCGGAAATTGAACTTCGGATGCGAAGACGTTCAATTCATAGCCTTCAGGAACATTGATCTTTGCCAGCGATTCTTCGGGGCTTAGGTAATCAATGCTGCCTTCTTTCGCGGCGCTCGAGCTTTTGCTGCCGCCGCCAACGTTGGAGATGACTTTCACGGGAGGCGGGACGTTGCTGTCGTCGACCACGTGTTTTTTACCTTCAGCCGCCGCCCAAATCGCCTTGTCGCGATTAGCGGTCATCACGTCCAACATCACCAGTTCGTGCTTGAGCACGTCGGCGTTACTTTGACCATCGACAAACGTCAGCGTCGATCGACTGCCCCAGATGTCGTTGCCGTCGGTGGCGCGATATCGATTGTGCCAATGCCAGTTCTTGTCTTGGACCGTGGCGTAGATGTCGGCAAGTTGATCTTTGGGCGGTGCCGGTTTGTCAAGCAACGCTTGCGAGATGATACCGCCAAGTTTGTAGTATCCTTCGGCGTTTAAATGGATGCCGTTGATCGTGTACGGTTCCGTCGTGGACGCGAACAACTGCATCGTCGGGGTGAACAAGTCGACGAAGGTGACACCCGCTTCGGCCGCAGCTTTGCGAGTCACTTCGGTGTAGAGAGCCAGATTCGCATTCAGTTCCGTTCCCTCGGGAAGATGCCGGTTGCCGGTGTTTTGATAGGCAATGGGGCTGAACAGAACGAAGCGGAGTTCCTTTCCTTTCTCGCGTCGCAACGCGGTGTATCGCTGGACCAATTTCACCAATTCGGCTTGATAAGCATCCGCACCACCGAGGCCCGCGAAGGACTCGTTGTATCCGTAGAAACTAAAGACAACGTCCGGGGCGACGTGTTGCAGGTACTCGTCGTCGTTGGTGAACCCCTTGCTGCGGGGTTTTTGGTTGACCATGTCACCGGAAAAACTCATGTTGCGGAAGCGGACATTCATCCCCTTCAAATGGCTCTGCAGAATCGTTTCGACCCACGGAGCATGCTGCATTCGGTCGGCCAGGCCGTTGCCGTAAATGGCAACCACATCATTGGCTTTGAAGCTAAACGGCGTCTCCGCTTTCGCCGACGGAGCCGCGATCACCGATGACAATATGGCGGTGATCAAAAGTATAGGTAATGGCGTTTTAAGCATGGCAAAAAAGCTGCGATTCATTTTCTCGATGTCGCTTAATTTTGGCTGGGTTTTTATGCGAACAAGGTCGCACAATGACACAGTGGGCAAGGAATGGTGCGGTTAACGGGGCGTTCCCCAACGGTAGGTAGGACGATTGTAACCTAGATGCCTACGAAGCGAGAACTCGATTTACCCTTGATGTTGATTCTTAGCGGGTTTGACGGTCCGATAGGCCGTTTATGCGGAGGCACCCGGCGGTAGTCCCTGCGGAGATGGATCGCGGGATCGCCGTCGCCAAGGGCTTTTTCTGCAGCAGGGCGACGCGGGATTGATCCGTTTGTAGCCGGGCAATGGTTCGAATCAACCCAAGTGCCCCATTGTTGAGACTGTGTCATTGTCGTTTTTCCGTGGGCGAGTCGCCCATCGTAAACGGAGTCTATTTTGGCCCCCTCTGCGGGACTGGTTTGCTCGATGATGATACCGCAATAGTGTCGTTTTTGTCCTGAGCGGGGGGCTGATCGAAGTGGACAGCATTAGGCGGGGGGCGGCGGTTTGGTTATAAAGCCGAGGGTGTTTTCCGGGGCACTGATGTCAACGCACCGTGGTGCTGTGCTTTTCACTCATTTAGCCGTTTCCATGATCACGACATTCGATGAAGCCTACCAATTTGTGTTGAAGCAAAAGGTTTGCACGGTTTTCGGCAGCAAAGACTCGCCTTACCCCTCGTTGTGGGACCACACGGGATTGTCCGAACAGAAACCCAGCGGTGGCGGATGGAGTCCAAAGGTGAAGGCCGTATGGGACTGGAAGACGCGGATTCCCCAGACCTATCCCGATACTGTGTTCTATGGAAAGGTCCCTGGCGGCGATGCGGTGCTGATGGAGATGCAGCATTTTCGCAATGTGCACTACCCGGTCGCATTCAAGCGGGTTTGCGAATTGGATCCGCTGTCCCAGGACGTGTATGAGCTGATCCGGTTGGAGCCCGATTACACCGGCCCGCTTCGCAAGCGAGCGATCACGCGATTGGGATGTACGAAAAGCCAGTTCGATTCGGCGCTCAAGAGGTTGCAAGTGAGTCTGAACATCGTCCGCTCCAACGACCCGAAACTGAAAAACGATTTCTGGTTGCCGATGCGTGAAGTTCACTTGGACATCGTGAGCCAGTACGAGTGAAAATGGGGTGGACCGCGGTTCGTTGCCTTGCCGAAATCGCCCATGACGTTGGGATCGACGCTAGGCTGATTGGCGTTGCAGTGGCTGCAGCATTTCCGTGAGGGTGCGGTCAAGCGACGAGGGGGCTACCCGCAGGTGCCCATCATGCGACGATTTTCGAGCGTTTGCTTGGTCGACAACCAAGTACCGGTAGTCGAGTTGGGACGCCGCGGCGAGCGAATGAAAACAAGGCACGCTGAACGTCTCGTCGCCTGTGATTTCAAGCACCTGGGATCCCGGTGCCATCATCAGGATATTGGTCAGGCCCGCGCCATGGTTCGTCACCACCGAGTGCGCCCGAGAGAAAATCCGTAGCTGTTGTAGCCAACTAAGGTCTTCGGCCACCACCGTGGCGAAACCGTGTTCGGCTAAGATCGGCAGGATGTCTTGCTCGTTTTCGATGCGTCGACGTTTGGCATTGCGGCGGCTGATATAGATCCGTGTGCTATCGATTCGCCTAGGTTGCGGCGAAGAACCGTCGGTTTCATTGCACTGAGCAATCTGATCCAAGAACCGTTTTCGTAACGCGTGGATTATCGGCGGACGGACATTGCCGCAAGACGCGACGTGCGAAGGGATCGTTAATTCACGGCAGCGGATTCGCTCGAATCGATGCAAAAATCGAACTTCTTTCAGCTCATACGTAAGCAGCGATTCCGCCACAAACCTCATTCGCCGGAGCTGTGCCGGCAACAACAGGGTTGTCGATGGAAGGTCGCAATGCATCGCCGCCAATTCGAGTCGCGGCAAAGTATCGCACATCCAGTGGTAGTAGTTGGAACACCAGTTGTCGGTAATCCAGAGCGCTGGCCTGTCGAGTGTTTGCGGCCGGCTGAGGCATGCTTCGATCGCTGCCTTCGCCGGTCCGTGTCGACGATACCAGCGGTCTAAGCACGGCGTTGCCGCGAACGATTCGGCAATGGGACGGCCCTGTGAAAACACCGGACCGCGTCCTCGGACTTCTGCGTCTTGATAGATCTCGATCTTGGGATGCGTCAAACGTTCATGCTGCAGTTCGACGAAACGATCGCGATGACGGGGATCCAAATTCGAAGGAAGAGGCCGCTCGACGATTTCACCCGATAGAGGCGTCTCATACTCTCGAATCTTCACGTTATCCATCCAGGGGGGCTATGCAAGGCGGCTTCGCACGCGGGCAGAATTCCTTTGTCACCCGGGCCATTGCTTCGTGCAGTCTGCGGCTAGCGCAGTGTATGGCTAGCATAAACAACCGGTTCTGCGGCCTGTATGTATCGTTTGTCGCGTGACCGGTTCAAGACCAACCTGCAAGCCTCGTGGGATTCTCTCGTTTCTTTCGCAAAACCTCCTCTAAAGCAACCGTTCGAAAACAGATTCGTCATTTCGATATGTTTCCCGAATGACACGAACCCTGCGGTGGCGTTTGGCCGTTCCGCTAGAGCGTTGCTGGAATGCGCGTAGCTCGGCCGTCCGCTTTGGAGGTAATGGACGAGACAACGAGTCCCAGCGACTCAGTGGCACGAAGGGGGTACGTAGCCTCGTTCACGACAAAGAAAACACGTCACCCGCGTGATTTGTCACAAAACTCGATTGCCGATGTTATTTCCGAATCGTTCCTAAATCGCTTTATGCCCGCGTTTTGTGTGATCGCGTCGCGAAGCCGCCGGGACTTCGCGACGTGCGATTTGGTTGTCGACTCATTGGGCTGCCAAACCGGCCAGCGGTGGCTGGGGCGTCGCGGTCGCCGCACGACTGGTGACTGACGGTTTGTCTTCGTCCGCCGCCGTTTTTTCGTCCGGCTGAGAAACAACGAATTCCATCTCGGTGTCGGCCGACGTGGATTGAGGAACGCGACGATTCAACACCACGCGTTCCGACACCGGTTTGCCGTCGCGCGCGGTGACTTGGACCTCTGGGAATTTTGATTCGACTTGCGACTTGGTCGCGCAGTGCATGACCAACCATTTCTCAGGCATGCCCCCTGCTGAAAAAGGACCGCTTGCTTGGTTCAAGACGTAGACGTCATACGTCCCATTGTTTCGTTTCCAAGCACGCAGGTTCATCGTTTTGTTGCGAAGTTCACAGGTCAGCACGTTTTCACAACATTCATTGATGGGCACGCATAGCGAGAACGTACAGCCGGGCAGACAGGTGATCGCACGTTTGCCAATCTCGACACACCTGTGTGTTTTTGAAATGACGTAGGGCACTTTGGTCGGTGCTTGGAAATCGATCTTTGTCACATAGCAATTCGTTTCTTCATCGATTCGCGGGATGCGGCCAATGATTTTCACGTGGATAGGAGTTTTGCTGCAGGTGCGTCGGTCGCAGTGATGGCTCATCCGGATCTCACAATCCAAACAATGATTGCAGTCGCAGTTGCAGGGGTAGTGTCCACAGTGCGAACAAGGGTCGTGATGGTGGCACGTGCAGGGGTAGTGTCCACAATGGGAACAGTGTGGGTGGTGCGAGTGGCAGCGGCATGGGTAATGTCCACAGTGTGTGCATGGCGGATGGACGACATGACAATGCCCATGCGGATGTGGCGTGCTGGGATGCCCACAATAACAGAGCGACGGTGAGTGATGGATCACTGGCGGTGGCAAAATGGTGCGATAGGTCGGAACTGTCCAGCATGTCGGTTGCGAATGAATGATCCGGTGACCACCGAAGTGTTGGGCGTTGGCACTGGTGACCATCAAAACAGAGAGCCCCAGTAATGGAGCCAGAGTGCGAAACAGAGTCATTGCTTGGTTTCCTCGGTACCGGGTAACGAAATCAACGGAAGTGCCAACCACCTACGGCGCTGTTTCGATCTTAAGACGTTGGTTCGGCAGAACAACGGAAGCCGACCGGGCATGCAGTGTTCGATACTAACCCGATGGCTGCCCCCAGGGCGTCCCATCGCTGTACCACGGTTTCACAATGACTCGCCAACCACGGCGACGACTCGCCAGCCACGACGGCAACGGGATCATTCCGAGACGCTCGGGCGTTGCGGGTAATGGACTCCCCAGAAATCGATGGCCCAACGCTCCAGGACGTAGCGATAGGGCAACCATCCATAGCCATGCTCGCCCCACTGGTCGCCCCAGCCGCAGCGGATTCGCAAGGCACCTCGCAGTTCAGGCCGCGGGGCATTTTCGACAAAATCGTCGTCGTATCCCATCGCGATGGCTGCGGTCCCGCCCAAAATGCCGCTGCGATCGTGTTCATGGGGGATCCAGCTGTGAGTGGTAAGGCAATCGGGAACCGAAAATCCAAACAAACAAGGAGCTCCTGATGCCAACCACTGTTTGATCGCAATCAAGGTGTCGTTCGCTGAGCTGGAGCGATCGTCGATGCGATAGAACTTCAAATTCGCATAGTCGCCGCGGAATGCAAACAGCATCGGGTCCGTGGGAAAGTCCGCTGCGGGGGAATTCGATGGCCACATCGGTTCGGGAGGGGCGCCGAAGCGAACCAGCGTCTTGAGCGTCGCCCGTAGACCGACTCCCATCACACCGCCGCCTCCCTGAGTTCGAATGGTCATCTGGTGCAAGAATTTGACACTGCGGTTCAGTGGGATGCCACGCCACCGTCGGCTGAGCCAATCGACCAATGACAAGCTCATCACTGCAGCGGTCGAATGATCTGGACCGTCGTTGCGTGGATGCAGCTGCAGTGTTTCTTCGTCCAAAATTTGTGCAGCCGGCAATCGCGAAGTGGCCAAAAAGTCCGGCAGTGAATTCAGCGGGCGGGCGAGTGTTGGCGGGGACGGTGTTGTTGGGGCGAGTGTCGCGGGACGGTTGGTTAAGATGCCCTGGGTGAACGGAAAGTCTCGCGGATCGGTGATATCGGGACACCAGCCAAACGCCTCAGGAGTAAATGATGTCATTGACCGCACCTTGTCGTTGACAGCACCGTTTCGTTGCCGCGACTTGTCATGGCTGTCTCCCTCCATTGCACCTGGAATGGCTATTGAACCGACGAGTGCAAGAATTCAATACGTACAGCGTGGTGAAGCCATCAGGTTGCAAAAAGAAGCAGCATGGTTCTTGATTGCGAAGAGATGAATCGAGAAAGCAAGCTCATGCACCCGTGTGCCTTGACCTTCGGATGGGGGGCGTGTAGATTTCAAGCACGAAGATCGGTTTGATTTCAATCCATAGGTTTTTCAAACATGGATGTCGTCAGCGAAAATTGGCATCGCGAAGATGAATTCGTTACCGAGAAGCTGAATTCATTCGCCGATGCACTCACGCTTCTTCATGACGCGGCGCAATATGCGGCGGATGCGGCATGCTCGCCGTGGGAGTTTGCGATTTCGTTTGCCGAGTTGCAAGAGATTGGAATCCGCATCAATGATGTTCGCTGGTTGGTGTGTCGTCATTGGCTGTTGCATGGCCAGGACCTCAGTTCACCGGGGGACGAGCATCGCATGGTTCGCGAGCTAGCCGGGGTCGTCTTTGATGGCCGATCCTGTTTCACGCTTTCTGACGAAGGCCAACGGTTGGTGTCACGGCAATTGCGATCTTCAAGTGGTGTGCGATCTTCAAGTGGTGTGCATGTGAACCGGAGTGGCGAGACGGCGTCTCCGCTGGCCAACAGCGGTCCGTGTTGGGATGCCGCACGTCATGAATTGCGTTTGGGGACCCAGTTGATCAAACGGTTTCGCTGGCCCGCGCTGAATCAAGAAACGATTTTGACCGCGTTCGAAGAGGATGGTTGGCCGGCAAAAATTGATGATCCTTTGTCTCAAAAGCCCGACCTTGATCCCAAACGCCGGCTCGCTGACGCGATCAAATGTCTCAATCGCAACCAGGAGTCGAGGCTGCTGCGGTTCCGTGGCGACGGGACCGGAGAAGGCGTGTTGTGGGATCGACTCGACTGATGGTCCGTCAGCGGCGTGATTGCGAGTCCCATGTCCTGCCGCCGGCGTTGGGACTGAAGGCCGCGATTGAGGCATCTTGCCCGCGCCCCAATCGGGATCCGTCTACCAGCCCGCTTCACCGACGAGCGGTACGAAGTGTACGAATCCTAATTCTTCGTGCTTGAATTTGTTTTCCGCTTGCCGCGTCACGCGAACCAGTTTTTGAGATCCCTGTTTCTCGCCTACGGGAATGACCAGGCGTCCTCCGAGTTCGAGTTGTTGAAGCAGTGGCGGAGGCACGCTGGGGCCGCACGCCGCGACAATGATGGCGGCGAAAGGGGCGTGCTCGGGTAACCCGAGGGTGCCGTCGGATTGAAAGACGCGGATATTTTCATAACCGAGTCGCTTCAGTCGCTTGCGTGCCGATTCAGCAAGTTTGGGGTGCCGCTCGACGGTCAAAACCTCCTTTGCAATTTTCGACATCACGGCGGCGGCGTATCCAGATCCGGTGCCGATTTCGAGCAATCGCTCGTGCGACGCCAACTGCGAGGCCTCGATCATGTAGGCGACAATCAGTGGTTGCGAGATGGTTTGCCCAAAACCAATGGGCAGCGGGGCGTTGCGATAGGCGAATTCGCGATTCTTTTCGCTGACAAAGTGTTCTCGCGGGACCGACATCATCGCATGCAGGACCGCTTCGTCATGGATGCCAAGTTGTGGCAACTCGTCGCGGATCAATTGTGCTCGCTGATGTTGAAAATCATCGTCGCCCATCACTTGGCCACTCCAATGCTGCGTCTTCGTTCATCATACCGCCGCGGATCTCGGCAAACAAACTGCCGAGATTCTCGTCACGCGGATAAAGCAATTGCCGGTTTTCGGATAGAATGCCGGCTGAATGTGGTCAGGGGGGCGGCATTTTGGCGTGGCAGCGAGACTGATGGCCATTTCGAGCCAATGTGGCGAGATTTTCACCCCCACTGGCACAGCGGATGCTGTGGACCGCTAACGTTTCAATTCAATCCAGTCGGAGACTACCATTGATAGGTTTTAATCGAAGTTCACTTTTCGCGAGCGCATGCTTGTGCGGTATCACCAGCTCGCTGGTTTCGGCAACGCTTCATGCACAACAAACGGTTTCGGCAGCGACATCCGCTGTGTCCGGGATCGACAAATCGCTGTTTAGTGAAAGTGTTTCACCGGGTGAGAACTTTTACAAATATGCCAATCAGAAATGGTTGGAAACGACCCAAATTCCTGGAGACAAGTCGGACTACGGCATCTTCACGATTTTGAATGACCAGACTCGCGAGCAAGTCCGTGAATTGATCGAAGAGTCGGCGGCGAAAAAAAGTAGCAAGGGCTCGGCGGCACAAAAGATCGGCGACTTGTACCGCAGCGTGACGGACATGCAATCGCGGAACGAGGCTGGAATTTCACCGATTGAACCTTTGGTCGCCACCATCGATTCGGCAACATCCAAAGCCGAGCTTGCTAAAGTGCTTGGATCGTTGTCGCGAAACGGTGTCTACGGTCCGTTTGCATCGTTCGTCGGAGTGGATGCGAAAAAAAGTGATCAGTACACCGTGTACGTCACTCAGGCGGGATTGACGCTGCCGGATCGTGATTACTATCTCGAAGACGTACCACGTTACGTCGAGCTTCGCGAGCAATTGAAGGTCTACATTCGTGATCTGCTAAGCCAGTTCGGCGAGGTGAGTGACGCGGATGTCGAAAACGTTTACAAGATTGAACATGCAATCGCCCAGGCTCAGTGGACAAAGACTGAGAATCGAGATCCCGACAAAACCTACAACGCGATGACTGCGGCCGAGTTGGCTAAAAAGTTTGGCAGTTTCGATTGGACGGCTTATGCCAAAGCGACTGGGCTGCAGAAGCAAGACAAGTACGTCGTCCGCCAACCAAGTTACATCGATGCCTTTGCAACTCAGTTTGTCGAGACCGATTTGGCAGCTTGGAAAGCCTACTTGAAATTTCGCTTGCTCGACGCCTACGCCTCGGAATTGACCGAGTCGCTTGAACAGCGTCACTTTGATTTTCATTACACCGCGATCAGCGGGATCACCGAGCAAGAGCCGCTATGGAAACGGGCGGTCAACACGACGAGCAGTGTGTTGGGCGAGCTTGTCGGCCAAGTTTATGTGGAACGGCATTTCAAGCCCGAAGCAAAAGAACGGATGAATGAGTTGGTCGAAAACTTGAAGCAAGCCTTCGCAAAACGGATTGAGTCGCGAGATTGGATGAGTGAAGGAACCAAGAAACAAGCGATCGAGAAGCTGGGGTTGTTCACCACCAAGATCGGCTATCCCGATCAATGGAAAGACTATTCAAAACTGAGTATCGATCCCGATTCGTTGGCGTCCAATATCATCGCATCGGCAAATTTCGAGCACGAGCGGGATTTGCAAAAGTTAGGCGGTCCAATCGATCGCGACGAATGGCACATGACACCGCAAACGATCAACGCCTACTACAACCCGACGATGAACGAGATCGTTTTTCCGGCGGCGATCTTGCAGCCACCGTTTTTCAATATGGCGGCGGACGATGCGGTGAACTACGGCGCGATTGGTGCCGTGATCGGGCACGAATTGAGCCACGGATTTGATGACAAGGGCAGCAAATATGATGGTCATGGCAATCTGCGAATGTGGTGGACCCCGAGCGACCGCGAAGAATTCGAGCGTCGCGCTGCCATCTTGTCAAAACAGTACAGCGAATTCGAGCCGGTCGAAGGCAACTTCGTCAACGGTGACCTGACGCTTGGTGAAAACATCGGCGATCTGGGTGGATTGAGCCTGGCGTACGAGGCTTACCAATTGTCGCTTGACGGCAAAGAGGCACCCGTGATCGATGGCTTGACCGGGGACCAACGTTTCTTTTTGGGATGGTCGCAAATTTGGCGACGTTTGTATCGCGAGCAAGAGTTGTTGAAGCGATTGATTACCGATCCTCACAGCCCGAGCGAGTATCGCGTCAACGGAATCGTCCGCAACATGGATGCTTGGTACAAGGCGTTTGACGTCAAGCCAAGTGATCCGTTGTACCTGCCACCGGAAGAACGCGTCCGCATTTGGTAGGTTCACGAGGCATCGATACCGGATCCAAAGCGATGAGGTTGCGATCGTCACCGTGACGTTCGCGTGGTGGTCGCGGCGGTGACTCAATTCGAGTGCCGCCGCACGGCGTCCCCGCTCTCCTCCCCTGCTTTCTCTCTGCCGCTCTGCTGTCGGCCCGCTGGTCCCGGCTACTTGCACGCCCCATTTCCTTGCGTCAGCACGCTCTCGTTGCTTGCGTCCGCTTGCTCTCGGCGATCGTTGCATTCGCTAGGACCGGAATAACCTGTTTTTTTTCTCAAGCGACACAGGTTGGATTGCTTCGGCAAACTTTCTGTACCCGGCACGTTCTGGCGTAATTTGTACGGTTTAGGCGACCTGTGCCCTAATCGTGGTCTATGTTTGCGTGGGTCATTCGATCGCGAAGGTGCTGCGTCCCCCCCATGGGCATGTAAGGGGTGGCAAGCGTTTCACGTCGCAGGATGGCTGCAAGCAGCATGCTTCGCAACGGAGCCCTGTTTTGGAAACAGGGATGGCAGTCGAAGTCAAAACGAAACAATTGTCTGAGCATTCACCGGGGAACTTCCAGTCATGCGATCTGGTACACAAACAGCTAAACCTGAAGTCAATCGTCAGCATCAGTTCGAAGAGATCAAGCGACGCATTCACGGGAAATTGGTCGACAAACTAGACCTTTCACGCGTTGGCGAGTTGAAGGGCGAAACGCTGACTCGTGAAATCCGACTTGTGGTCGAGCATCTGTGCGATGCCGAAGACACGTTGTTGAACCGTCAGGAACGCGATCGTATCATTGACGAAGTGCTCGATGAAGTGCTCGGACTTGGCCCGCTCGAATTGATTTTGAAGGACCCCAAGGTCAGCGATATTCTGATCAACGGTCCCAAAAATATTTACGTCGAAAAAGGCGGCCGGATGCAGAAGACGGACGTCGAGTTCCGTGACGGCAAACACTTGCTGCAAATCATCGACCGCATCGTCAGCAAAGTGGGACGCCGCGTCGACGAAACCTGTCCGATGGTGGATGCTCGTTTGGAAGACGGTTCGCGTGTCAATGCGATCATTCCTCCGCTTGCACTCGATGGAGCGGCGGTTTCGATTCGTCGTTTCGGTAGCAACCCGCTGAAACTCGAAGACCTGCTGAACTACAAAGCCTTCACCCCCGAGATGGTGATGTTGTTAGAAGGCTGTATCAAGGCACGTTTGAATATGATCATTGCCGGTGGTACCGGTTCTGGTAAAACGACGCTGCTGAATACGCTTTCCTCGTTCATTGGTCACGAAGACCGGATCGTAACCATCGAAGACGCGGCGGAATTGCAGTTGCAACAAGACCATGTCGTGCGATTGGAAACACGTCCGCCGAACATCGAAGGTACCGGGGCGGTGACCGCGACCGACTTGGTCAAAAACGCGCTGCGTATGCGTCCTGAGCGAATCATCATCGGCGAATGTCGTGGTGGTGAGACGTTGGACATGTTGCAAGCGATGAACACCGGTCATGATGGATCGTTAACCACGATTCACGCCAATACCCCTCGTGACGCCATCGCCCGTTTGGAAACGTTGGTCATGATGGCCGGGTTTGATTTGCCGGTCAAAGCGATTCGCCAACAAATTTCTGGTGCAGTCGACGTGTTGATTCAAGCCAACCGTTTGCAAGGTGGACCGCGTCGCGTGACCGCAATCACCGAAGTCGTCGGGATGGAACAAGACACGATCGTATTGCAAGACATTTATCGTTATGTCCAAAAGGGCGTCGACGAAGACGGCAAGGCATTTGGACACTTCGAATGCACCGGAGTCCGGCCATCGTTCATGGATAAATTGGAGTCGTCCGGCGTGCGTTTGCCCGCCAGCGCATTCCGCGAACGCGTGATCATGCCCGCCTAGACCCGGCGGCGTTACAGCCCTTTCGAACGTGTCGGTCGCGGGTGCATGCCCGGCCGACATGCAAGGTTACAAAAACACAAAGTAAACCGAGTCACCAAGTGCCCCACCGCGTTGACGCGAACACCGAGGCACGCCTGAACCACTTCCTCGAGAATTAAAGCTTTCCTGTCATGAGCGGAATCGTCATTGTTGTCGCCGTGGGTGTCTTTGTTGCGTCCATCGTCGCATTTGCCATCAACGTTCTGATGCCAAACTCGGACTCGACGTCGGCAGAAGACCGATTGGCTGCAATGGCTTCACGGCGTGGGGCGACCAACAGCCCCGAATCGGATTTCAAGTCGCTGCTACTCAATGGTGGTGAAAATTCGACCAACCCGTTGGCCAAGTTCTTAGAAGAGGTGCCGGGGTTAAACGACTATCTCGAGCAAGCCGACATCAACATGAACGCGATGCAGTTTGCCATGATCTGTTTGGCCACGCTCGTCGGCGGCATCGTGATTACCGTGGTCTCTCCGTTGCCAATCCTATTGGCACCGATCGTGGGTTTGGCATTCATGACGCTGCCGGTTGGTTGGTTGATGTTCAAACGCAAACGACGTCTGAATAAATTCGGCAACCAGATGCCCGAAGCGCTTGAGTTGCTGGGCCGATCACTTCGCGCAGGACACTCGCTGAACGCCGGTTTCGACTTGGTTTCCAAGCAGATGGAAGCCCCGTTGTCGGTCGAGTTCGGTCGGGCGTTTGAAGAGCAAAACTTTGGGATTCCACTCGAAGAAGCCATCGAAGGGATGGCAGCGCGCGTCCCAAACATGGACCTTCGCTTCTTTGCCACGGCGATCATCTTGCAGCGTCAAACCGGGGGCGACTTGGCTGAAATTCTTGACAAGATCAGCCATTTGGTTCGCGAACGTCTGCAGATCCAAGGTCAAATCCAAGCGTTGACCGGAGAAGGCCGAATGAGTGGCGCGGTGCTGTTGGCGTTGCCGCCGGTATTGTTCGGGGTGATGCTGAAATTGAACTACGACTACGTGATGATGTTGTTCACTGACGAATATGGTCAATACATGCTCGGCGGTGCTCTGTTTTCACAATTGTTGGGTGCGTTGATGATCAAGAAAATTATCACGATCAAAGTTTAACCAGGCCCATTGTCACCGCGTTCCCATGACGCGGTGGTTCATCCATTAAATTGACGTCATACCCTCACGAATTATTTATCTCGTCGAACGAGTTCTGCCAGGAACGATCTACCATGAACACATTCACGATACTCGCTTTTGCTTTGGATCCGGTGACGTTGACGTCGATCGCAATCTTTGTTGCGGTCACGGGGGTCGCGTGGGTCGTGCTCGGACGGGTCAGTGGCGACAACAAGCCACGCGCCGAAGCTCGTCTGGATGCGATGCGTAGCACCCGAGGGGCTACGGTCGAGCTGTCTGATATCGACAAGAAACGAGATAAGAACGCCAAGCTTGCCGCGGCGCTTGAAAAAGCCACGTCTCCGCTAAAGGATACCGTGACCGGCAGCGAGGAAGAGATGGGAGCGTTGCGAGTCGAGTTGATGAACGCAGGATTCCGTCGTGATACCGCTCCGGTGGTGTTCAAGGGGATTCAGTTGATCATCGCATGCATCGGTCTGTTTTTCGGCGGTGTGCTGGGGATCTTTACCGACGGATTGACCCAAGGCATGTTGGTGAAATTGCTGGGCGGATTGATCGTCGGCTTCATGCTACCCAAGTTCGTGCTTGGACATTTGGCGAAGAAGCGGAAAGAGAAGATCTTTTTGGGGCTGCCTGACGCATTGGACTTGATGGTCGTTTGTGTCGAAGCCGGGCTTGGGATGGACCAAGCACTGCGGAAGGTTTCCGAAGAGATGAAGAAGAGTCATCGTCACATCGGCGAAGAATTCAACGTCGCCAATCAACAACTGCAATTCGGTAGCCCACGAAGCGAAGTGCTCAGCGCGCTCGGTCAACGAAGCGGCGTGGATGATCTAAAGCAGTTGGCTTCGATCCTGATTCAAGCGGACAAATTTGGTTCGAGCGTGGGGAGCGCCCTGCGTGTCCAAAGCGATGCGATGCGAACCAAACGACGTCAAATCGCCGAAGAAAAGGCGGCTAAGACGGCGGTGAAAATGATTTTCCCACTCGTTTTGTTCATCTTCCCGGGCATTTTCGTGGTCCTTGTCGGGCCTGCCGGCATCAGCATGTATCGCAACATGATCAGCCAATAAGCTTGATCGTCGGCCGATCCGTCGGTGACGGATGGGTTACTGGGGCGTGTGCCCCGGCACGATCAACACAGGATGGGGACTGCGGCGAATGCGGTCTTGGACAAACCCTTGGCCAAAACGATCGTCGGCTTCCAACGGCATGACGAGCAGCATTTTGTGCTTGTCGTTCAGCGGATTCGGGGGCGCGATCTCGCCTGCTTGTGGCGACAAACGGTAGCTCAAGTTCCGCTGCGTTGCAGTTTTAGCCATCGCGGAGTGGATCGATTGATGCGTCTTGGTCAACGCTTCGCTGAACTGTTCTGGTTCAAGCGGCTTTTCGGGGTCGATCGCTTCGAGGATGCTGCGAATGTTCTCGAAATGCTCTTTTTCGATCACCAGATTGAGCGTCACCGTCGCTTTTTCGCTTGCCAAGCCAAACACCCAACCGGCGGCACGTTGTTCCATGTCGCATTCGCTGCCCACGATCATCGATACGGTGTGACAGCACTCATCAAGCGATTGGTCATCGCGTCGAATCACCAGGATCGGTTTAGGGCAGCGGCTGAGCAATACGTCGATCACCGTCCCGGCGCTGTCGGTGCCGACGTGCTGGAACGAGCGGCCAAAGGGACACGGCACGATCACGAGATCCACATCATGGCGATCCAGCGATGCGATAATCTTTTCGTACGCTTCGCCTTCGGTCGAGCTGACGGGGCGGGCTCCGGAAATTTTCTTGCACATGGTTGCGGCCAATTCCGAATCGCCGCTGACGCTGTCACGCGCGTCCAGCACAAGCGTTTCGATGTTGAAGCGTTCACGCAAATAAATCGCCGACGTCAATCCGGTTTCGTCTTGCGGGGAACCATCGAGAACCCACAGGGCACGCGCGGGCACGATCGGGGTGATCGCGGCGGCATGGCCGACTTTGGATCGCTCGAACATTCGCATCGAAGCATCGACTTCGCGATCCAGATCATGTGATTCAGATTCGTTGTTCATTTTCTTTCCATCGATCAATGGGCGAGAGGGGGAAGGTCGGGGATCCAATCCATGTTGTAGGCCAGCATCACGTAGACGATCGCTCCGGCAACTTGAACCAACATGATGCTGCCACCGAGTTTTAGGAACGTTCCCCAGCCGATGTGCACCCCGGCTTCGCGTTTCAGTGCATAGATCGCGATCACGCACGAGATCGAACCAATCGGCGTTCCGTTGCCACCAAGGTTGCAGCAGATGATCAATGTCCACCACAGCGGTTCAGCCGGTACCGTGTCACCGGAAATGTCTTGGACGATTGGGATCAAGGTGGCCGCAACAGGAATGTTGTCGACAATCGAGCTGGCGACGGCGGAAAAAATTCCAAGCAGTGGGACCAGCAATGAAAGCTGGTTGTCGGACAACGCGATCACTTGCTCGGCGACCCAACCAAGAGCCCCGGTTTGCTTGACACAGCCGATGATGACAAACAATCCCATGAAGAACAGGATCACGGTCCAGTTGACTTTGTGAATTGCATCCTCGACCCCCTTGCCCGCAAACAACAACGCAGCGGTCGCACCGACCATGGCGATGAAATCCATCCCCACCCCCATCTGCTGAGCCAACGCAAAACCGACAACGGTCAAAGCCAAAATGGTGGCGCTTCGCAACAAAATCTTACGGTCCTCGACCAATGCCCATGGATCAAACGTATCGATTTGGTCTTGCAGAGCCGCCTTTTGTTCGGCGGATTGTTTCCAGGGCAAGTCGTTGCGAAAAAAGAATCGCAAAAATGCAATCGCGATGAACAGGCTGACCACCGCATAGGGAAGTGAGACTTTCAAAAACTGCATGTACGGAATCCCTGCGGCCGTCCCGATCATGATGTTGGGCAAGCCGCTGGCGAACGTGGCGATCGCGCCGCTGTTGGCACAAATGGCAACACTTAACAGTAATGGTGCAGGCTTGTAATCGAGTGATCGACAAATCACAAGCACCAACGAGCTGAGAATCAGCATGGCCGGGACGATCGTCAGCACCGAGACGAATAGAAAGGTTACCAAGCACAACGTCAGATACAACTTGCCTGCTTGGCCGCCGGTCAGTCGCACGATCCACATGCTGAGAAAGTGGAACAGTCCGCTCTTGCCAACGACATCAACGAGGATCCCGGTGCCAATGATGACGCCGAAGATATTCAAATCTTCTTTTAGAAAATCGTAGATCTTGGGATAGGGAAACAAATCCAACGCGATGCCGAGCACCACCAACACGGCAGCGCCGCACAACGCGGCGACGGTTTTGTGAAACCGCTCGATCGCGACGCCGACGTAAGTCGCCATCATGACGGCCGCGAATAACAACATGATTCCAGCCGATGCGGGTTCGATCGGCGTTTCTTCTACAGCAGCAGCGAGCAAGTCCATTGGATCATTCATCAATGCGGAGCAGGCAGACGGGATACGACGAGCCCCCACAACCTATCACGTCCTGGGTGATCGTCCACCACCGAGTTGCCCCTGTTTTTTTAGCTCGCGGACGATCAGGTCGGCGTTGCGGCGGTTGCTTTTCCAATAAACGTCAAAAATGTCTCCGACCACCGGAATCGCACCGCCCAACAAATCCAACAACGCGTTGAACAACATCTTCCAAAACACCCGCTTTCGCACCCCCAGCCGGAACGCATGCCAAAATAGATACCCATGACTCACCGCAGTCGCGGCGTCGCCGATTCCTGGAATTAGACCGATCAAACTGTCCAAACCGAAGCGAATGTTGGTTCCTGGGATGCGGAATCGATCATCCAACATCGAGGCAAAACGATGCAGTTTTTCCAGGTCGGGATTCTGACTTCGATCGTTGGCGTTGGGCATCAAGGATGGCTGTTAAAAAAGGTTGGCTGTTGACAGTAGATTCAAAAGGGACGCTCAGGTGCGGTAGTAATCGATCCACTGGATTTCAATCTTCGTTTCCTCCGAGAGCAATTTGCCAGGGATCTCCACTCGCATCGCCTCTTTCGTCCGCGAGACACGGATCTTGGCCTTTCGAGCGGGTAAGTTCTGGAATTTGGTTCCCTCGTCGGTCAAAATGAAGTGGTCCATCGCATCGCTGGTTCGCCGAGACCCTTGAATCAGGTTCGATTCACCTCGCAGCGTAAAACCTTCGAGTTCACTGAGCGGGTCTCCGCTGGCGTACTGAAGCAACACCACGATGGTTTGGGGCCATGACGTTTCGGTGGCACTGCGATGCAATTTCAGCTTGCCAATCCCTGTGGAGGACAAGATTTTGACTTGAAGCTGCTCGTCGCTAAGCGTGATCTCGCCACGGTCACCCGGTCGGTGAGGCTTCTCTAGCGTGAGCGAATATCGTTCCACCGCCGATGCATCGTTCGGCAGTCCAAGTGTTTGTAGCCCCAACAGAAGCACCGCGAGGGCAAATCGAGCGTGGATAATTGTCGACATTGCGTTTCAAACCATTTTGTATCGTGGGAAAATTTTCGTTGTCTTCACCGCATTCGTCTTCGCCGTATTTGCCGCCTCCGCTGCCACATCGTCCCGTCGTTCACCGTGCGTTGGGGTGGGCAACGCGAATCATTGCGGGGGCATTTGCAGTGCTGTTCGCGGGCATCATGGTGATGACCGCGTACCAATTGCGGATGATGATTTTGTACGGAGCGGGAGTGTCAGGCCCGGTTCCGCTGGTCATCGCGACCGGTTTTCAATTGACAATCCTAGCCGTGATCATCGCGATGCTGTGGCGGTTAAGCAATCACTTTCTGTATCCTAACACGCATGGGTTTGGCATTTGCGACCGACAAAATGCGGCTCATTTGTTGGCTTACCATGCCAATCTTGATCTGTCCCAAGCATCGCTTCCCGATCCGCTGTACGCCCCGTTGCGGTTACGCGAATTGTTGCTGATCTACACGTTGATGGATCGGCAAGAACACCCTGATCGCTTGTTGGCATTATTGGCAACGATGAAGGCGCATCCGGATCTTCAGGACTATCTCGCAGAGCAAAACAATCCTGCGTCTCAACAGCGGCCTGAGGTTCAAGAGCGGGCCGAGTTTCACGGTCAAGCGGAAACGAATGAACCAGCGCCGCATCGCGGTGCGTCCCAGTCCCCTGCGGGGTGATGGGAAGTGGCGTTTCACGCGTCGGGTCTCAGGGCGACACGGATTTCATCAGGGCGACGCGGGGTGCTGGCCAACCGCGATCTACATTGCGGGCGGCATTTTCAGTGGAACCTTGCAGCGATCGGCAACGATTTCCATGTGGTGCTGAAGATGTCCGGCGGCGATCCAAGCGAGTGCCCGCACCGTGACCGTTTGTTTCTCAGCGACGCCGCTGCGGTCCCAAGCGTTCGGGGTCATTCGCTTCAGTAACGCGAGGTTGGCTTGGCGAAGCGCTCCCAATTCGCTGACGATCTGGTGAAAACTGCCGAGCCCAAAACGGCTGTTGGCGTACAGATTTTCGTCCCATCCGGGCAGTTCCGTCGTGTCGCCTGCCGCAAATCGCATGATGCGATAGCCAAACACACGCTCGGCATTGGTGCAGTGTTCGTAGACTTGGCGAATCGTCCACCCATAGGGCGGATGAACCTTGTCGAGTTGCTCGACGCACAAGCTGCCCGCCAACTCGCAGATCGTAAACAATTGTTTATCCATTGCCTTCAAAACACAGTCACCGCTGACACGCTCGATCAACTCTCGATGGTAGGGCAGCGTCGTTTCAGCGGGCATCGGCCGCCGGCTCGCAATTCGTGTCATGTTAACCGGGGGTAAAAAGAGGGGGGAAGTGAATGGTGGGCCGTCAGCTCGTCGAGCTGTGTTTGCGCTGACCGATCGGCCAATCGCAGTGACTCAAGTTAACTATATCAATGTGAAAATCATACCAAGATATAGATTATTGCTCGATTTGAGGTTTTTGGTTCTCAGGGGGATTTGTGGTTTCTAATATTATCGCGTTTTTTTCCCGGGTCACATGCGGTTGTCGCAGCGGTGCAGTTGGGGACAAGTTCGAAAATGGCGCCGAACTTGCAGTATTTTTATACAAACCTGTGAAAAAGATGGAACTCAATTTATTACGTCAAGGGATAGGATATGTTACAAATGAGATTTCAATCAGCAACGAATGGATGAGGGGGGGATTTTGCTACAGATCATTGCGTTCTTAACTGCGATGGCGATGTTTGCTGGGCTCGTCTCCCTTGCTACGGCCTATCGTCAAATGGTCAAAATGCAGCAGCACTGCGATTCGTCGCTCGAGTGTTTAGTCGAAGCCATCGCAAAGGAACATTTGATTGTCGGTCATCTGCTCGATGCATTGCCGAGTGACTTTGAGATGGCTCATCAGGTTCAACTGTCCGAAGCGTTTCGGAAATCGGATAACGCGTTGAAAAAACTGCGTTCGGACAGTTCCAACCGCGCGTCGGCAGCATCGCTTGCCGACGCACAGCGTCAATTGCTGATGACTTCCTCGTCACTTGTAAAGCGAATTGAGGACAACGAAGCCCTGGCAACCCGTGGATCAATCCAAGGGTGCATGAAGGGGTTGGCGGACGCCCAAGAAAAATCGCACGCAGCGATGGTCTCGTATAACTTGGCGGTGGTTTCGATGGCGACCCATCGCGAACTTGCGATCCCATCCTTGCTTTGCATGGTCACTCGATCTCATGCCAACCATCGCCCACTGATCGATTGGACCCCCGATTCGAGCAGTTCCAGCGTGGAGTGCGACTACTAGTTCGAGTCGCGTGGCAAAGCGGTCATCCATTTTGCGGTCTGTTCGATCGATTCGCCATCGATGGTGTGTCCTCCACGAAACGAATGAAATTCCGTTTCGATGCCGGCTTCGCTTAGCCAATTGGACAACGCGACCGCACTGGAATACGGCAAAATGGGGTCGACGTTGCCATGCGATTGATAGACCCGGGTTTGCTTGAGTCGGCTGAGCGATGCGGTCCAGTGCGTTTGACAGACCAACGTGCCGGAGAACAAAAGCAAAATTTGTGGGGGATCGATTTTCCCACGAAGCGCCGTATCAAGCGTCAACATCGCTCCTTGCGAAAATCCGCCTAGCACAAGCGGAGCGGATGGTGCGTCCATCTCTGCTTTCATCGCCTCGATACTTTTGCTCAGCAGTTCGCGCGCATCATCGATCCCTGGCGGGACCGCAGTATGAAGTTCGCTGAAGGACGACGTTTGGACATGTTGAGCAAGTTGAGCCATGTTGATCGGCCACCAAGCACGACCGTCGGGCATTCCCATTTCGGCCAACGTTTGCGGTGCCGCAGGGAACACGAAGCGAAAATCACCTGCGTCTTCACCCAGCAGCGTGATCCATTCAAACGCCAACGACGCAAGGTCGGTGCCGGGAGCTCCGTAGCCATGACACAGCACGACCAAGACTTTGGGCGATGGGCCTCCGTCGATGACGATGCAATCGAGGGATCCGTAAAGCGTGCGGCGAGGTTCGAGCATGACCGATGGGGGGCTTGTTATGAACAGATGCTCCACCGCAGCGGGGCTGGGCGGATTTTTCGTTGCAGATGCGACCGTGTGATCGATCGCGGAGCCCTGTTTTTAGGCGATCCCGGCTGCTTCGGAAAGGTGGTGCCCGAGCGACGTCAATGGCCCCGATGTTGCAAATGGCCCAGTATCGCCAATGACACATCCCTTAATCGGACGTGACTGAATCGGACGCGTTTGAAATCGGAAGCACCGTCGATTTATGCCCCTTCGCCCGAGGTAGGCATCCCGAGTTGACGCATTTTTCGATACAGATTCGAGCGATGCAGCCCGAGTCGCTCGGCGGCTTCGGTCATATTGCCGCGACAGTTCTCGATTGCCTGATTGATATGGGCGATTTGATAGATGCGGGTCGCATCGGAAAGCGTCGGCGGAGCATTGGTTAAAAACGATGCTTCCCGATTGCCGCCCGACTGCAGTGGCGTGTTTCCGGTCAACATCAAGTCATCAACTCCGATCCGATCACCACTGCACAGATAGCAAACACGTTCCATCGTGTTTCGCAGCTCACGGACATTTCCTGGCCACGGGTGCGACAGCATCATCAGTTTTGCATTCGCATCGAGCGTCGGAACCGTGCGTCCGATTTGATAGGCGAAATGCTTTAAAAAATGATTGGCAAGCAGCAGCACGTCTTCGCCTCGTTTGGCTAACGAAGGAAGCGTTAACGAAACCACGTTGAGCCGGAAGAACAAATCCTCGCGAAAACGTTTCTCGGCAATCCGTTGTTCGAGCGGTTGGTTGGTCGCCGCGATCACGCGGACGTCGACGGGAATCGTTTGCGACCCACCGACGCGAATGACAACTTTGTCTTCGAGCACACGCAGCAATTTCGCTTGGCCTCCGGGACTCATGTCGCCCACTTCGTCCAAGAACAGCGTTCCGCCGTTGGCCAATTCGAACTTGCCGACACGGGTGTGGCTGGCGTCCGTGAACGAGCCTTTCTCGTGACCAAACAATTCGCTTTCTAACAATGACTCGACCAACGCCGCGCAATTGACGGCGATGAACGGACCGCTTCGACGATTGCTTTCGTAGTGAATGTGTCGCGCCAGCACCTCTTTGCCCGTGCCATTGTTGCCAAGTACCAGTACCGTCAAATCGGTTGCGGCAACCTTCTGGGCGTTCTTTCGCACTTGGTCAATCGACGGGTGATCACCGATCAATTGAGTCTTGGCGGCGGCATCGTCGACCAATCGGTCGCGTGAATCGGTCAGTGATTTTCGCGTTTGCAGACTGTGGATCGCCGCGGCGGCATGTAGTGCCAAGTCCGAAAGCAGCATGGCGTCGGATTGATCGAACGATCCGCTACGACGGTTGATCGCTTCGAATACACCCACGATCTCTTCGCGACCGTGTGCGGTCGGCTTGGTGTTGGCGCCAAAGTGGGCCACCGGGTTGCACATCGGGACGGCCACCAACGAGTGCGTTTGGAACTCGAGCGAGCGGTCCACCGTGCGGTTGACTCGCGATTCATCGTCGTCGCTGTTGCCATTCCAGATTTTGGCTTCGCCGCTGCTGAGCACTTCGCCGACCACGCCCGCTTTGTCGTCCACTTCGAGCGGTTTGCCCTGGACGCCAAGTGCGGGGCGACCCACAAGTTTCTTGCGACGTCGGTCCCACAAAAAGATGCTAGCGCGTTCGCAGTGCAGCAGCTTCGTGGCGGTGTCGGCGATCCGCTGCAGCAAGGCTTCGTCGTCATCAAGTTGCTGCCACTGAGCCGCAGCACGCAGCACTGAGGACAATTGCTCGATTCGCTGCAGATTACGGTCGTGTGCGTCGATGCGGTGCAGCGCCGCGGATAACATGTCGGCAATCGGTTGGGTATGCGGTACCGATCGGGACGGTTCGCGGTGACTCAAATCATCGGCCAATCGCATCACCAATGCGGAACTGGGCGACGGTTCGCCAACCGCGGTGCCGCTGTGTTGCGGTTGCGCCAAGGGGATGGCATGCCAACCGTCCGCCGAAATGGTGATCCCACGCTCAAACGCTTCCCCAACCAATTCCGGTGGAAACGGCATTTTTTCGCCGACCCAGCATTCCGGAGTCCATTTGCCACTGCGTTGGCTGACCAACCCGCCCAAGGTTCCGCCCATCGACTGCAAGACCCCGGGAATCGCCACGTCTAAAAAATCATGACGCGAATGGTCCGCTTGCAATGTTTTCAATATATCCATCGATAACTCGTTATCGAACCGGTCGGATTCAATCAATGCAGGTGTCTCGGTCATTGAAAGGTTTCCTAAGCGAAATTAGACAAATAGACGAAGACGGTACTTAACCGTTATCCTGTGACTTCGTTGCCACGCGGCGCGAAGTTCCATCGCGTAAACTGTTGATGCGATATTTGCAAAACTCGGTCTCCATACGTGACCGCCAAGATTTTTAGGAATGAAGAGACAATGCAATTCAAAGGCAAAAAAGGTCTGATTTTGGGCGTGGCGAACGACCATTCGATCGCGTGGGCCATCGCAAAACAAATCATGGATCAAGGTGGTGAATGTGGATTTACTCATTTGCCAGACCGTCCGGATGACGAACGACAACGGAATCGTCGTCGCGTTTCGCAATTAACCGACAAATATGAGAACGCTAAGTTTCTTGTACCCATGGATGCGCAAAATGACGACGACATCCGCAGTGTTTTTGATCACACCGCAGAACAATTTGGAAAAATTGATTTTATGCTGCATTCCATCGCGTTTGCGGACCGCGATGACCTTTCTCGCGACACCGTTGAAACAAGTCGGGCTGGTTTTAAATTGGCGATGGACGTCAGTGTCTACACTTTGATCGCTTGTACTAACGCTGCTAAGGGTATCATGAACCCGGGGGGTGCGATAGCTACCATGACCTATTTCGGGGGGGAGAAATGCGTTCCCGGCTACAACGTGATGGGAATCTGTAAAGCAGCACTGGACGCCACCGTCCGTTATTTGGCTTACGACATGGGGCCATTAGGAGTACGAGTGAACGCCCTTTCAGCGGGTCCGATCCGGACACTGGCCGGTCGTGCGGCCGGCGTCGAAAAAATGTTGACCATGTACGAGCACATGGCACCGATGGGCCGCAACGTGACGCATGACGAAGTCGCGCGGACCGGAGCGTTTTTGCTCGGCGATGATAGCAACGGTATCACCGGCGACATTCTGCATGTCGATGGTGGCTACCACGCGATGGGCAGCCCCGGTCGTCTGTTGGATCAACTGCAACAATCCTAAAGCGTCGCTGTTCGTTCAACCCCTGCTTCGATGCGTCGCCAAACCGCGGACGAAGCGGGGTTGTTTCACGACATGACAATCACGGTGATGGCTACGCTGGTTGGCCATTCCCCCGTTTCCCCAATCCTATGACTCGATCGGATTTCTGATGGTAAGAACTGCAAGTACAATGTTGCCCCTTGGCACCGCCGCACCCGATTTCAAGCTTCCCGAATGTGGCGGAGGCGAAGTGTCATTGGCGGACGTCTCGGGTGGCAAGGCGTTGCTGGTGATCTTCATGTGCAACCATTGCCCATACGTCAAGCATGTTGCCGACCACATCAAGTTGCTTGCTGATGAATACATGGCCAAAGGCGTCTCGGTGGTCGCAATTAGCAGTAACGATGCGGACAAGTATCCGGATGACAATCCCGAGGCGATGCAGAAGGAGAAATCCGAGCGTGGCTACGCGTTCCCGTATCTGTTTGACGGCGATCAAAGTGTGGCTCAGGCGTATCATGCAGCCTGTACTCCTGATTTTTTCTTGTTCGACGATCAAGCAAAATTGGTGTACCGAGGCCAGCTCGATAGCAGTCGTCCCAAGAACGACCAACCGGTGACCGGGAAAGACCTGCGAGCCGCTTTGGATGCGGTGCTTGCTGGCGAGAAGCCGAGCGAGAATCAAACGCCTTCGCTTGGTTGCAATATCAAGTGGAAAGAAGGCAATGAGCCCCAGTACTTCAATCCGCAAGGTACTGCGTGAGCGACAATCAGGCTCCGCAAAGCTACCTGCACGAGTTGACCTTGCGTTTGGCGATTGGCGCGCAAGGGTTATCGCCCGAGATTCGCCAAGCTCATGCAAACTGGCTCGTCGCGCAGCAGCGTGACGATGGCGGTTTCGCAGGACGCGAAGGCGAAAGCGATCCCTACTACACCGCCTTTGCATTGCGGGGGCTGTGGATTTTGGATGGGATGACGCCCGAGGTAGGGGAACGGGCCGCTCGCTTTTTGCGTGGCTGTATGCAGCGCCGCGAATCGATCATCGATCTGATTTCGCTGGTGTTTGCTGCCGCCATCTGTGAATTGTCTGTCGGCGCCGTGGTGATCGCGGACGAAGATGATTCATGGCGAACCAATATTGCTGATTTGCTGGCCACACTGCGGACCAGTGATGGCGGTTTCGCTAAAACCCCCGAAGGCCGAGCCGGTAGCACCTATCAGACGTTTTTGTCGGTGTTGTGTCACGAGTTGATTGAAGTGCCGGTTCCCGACACCGACGGCATCCTGCGATTTCTCGAGTCTCAAGCCCATGTCGATGGCGGGTTTCTGGAAATTCGAGCCGCAAAACGACCTGGGGTAAATCCCACCGCTGCCGCGATCGGGACGCTCAAGTCGCTTGGCCGACTCGATGCGATCGATCACACCGCGACGATCGAATTTTTGTCCGAGATGCAATCCGACGAAGGGGGGATGACCGCGAACACGCGAATCCCATTTGCGGATCTATTGAGTACGTGCACAGGGTTGATCACGTTGGTCGATCTGGATGCCACATCTGTCGTGGATGTCGTCTCGATCCAAAAGTACGCTCGCATGATGCAGCGAAGCCCGGGCGGGTTTGTCGGGCTGTCGTTGGACGACACGACCGATGTCGAATACACGTTTTATGGAATCGCAAGCCTCGCGTTATGTGAAAGCGTGATTCAAGGCTAACGGTGGCCCCTGGAGGCCACAAAGGAGAGCAGCAACAGTGACGACGGTTAATCGCGAAACTTCTTTGCAGGTCGAGAATCTCTCGAAGTCGTATCCAACGGTGGGCGAGCCGCTACAGGTATTGAGCAACGTGTCGCTGTCGTTGGTCGGCGGCGACTCGCTTGCGATCGTCGGACCGAGCGGCTGCGGAAAAAGTACACTGCTGCAAATCCTGGGGACGCTTGACCATCCCGATCAAGGCACGGTGCGGATTGACGGCCAGGATCCGTTTGCGTTGACCGAAAAAGAGCTGGCCGGGTTTCGCAACCAGCACGTCGGATTTGTGTTTCAGGACCACCATTTGTTGCCGCAGCTAACCGTGCTCGAAAATGTGCTGGTTCCTGCATTGGCACAAGGAAGTCCCGCAGCCGAACGGTTCACGCATGCCGAACATCTGCTCGAAAGTGTGGGGTTGGTCGAGCGGCGAGCTCATCTGCCAAGCGAGTTGTCCGGTGGCGAGCGAGAGCGGGTTGCGATCGCGCGGGCGCTGTTAATGCGGCCGTCCTTGGTCTTGGCCGACGAACCCACCGGCAACCTGGACCGCCGCACCGCGGACTCGGTCACCGAATTATTGCTTGATCTGCCCAGCAGCCAGGGGGTTATCCTAGTCGTTGTCACTCACAGCCACTCACTCGCCGAGTCGTTAAAACAGAGTCGCGAGCTTCGCGATGGCCAATTGGTCTAGTGTTGATTTGTTCATGCTGATTTTGCCCCGAAACTAACCGAGTTGCCATCGGTTTGACTTGCGTTAAGGGGGCAGTCCTAAGGATGATAGATATCTTTGAGGGCGAACGCGTGGCGTTCGCCACTTTTTCCCTAGCGGATCCTTCGCAGCGTTTTAGGGATGGACATCGCCGCGTGAGGCTTCGCCGCAGACTCAACTTTTGGAGAGTCAAGATGCAGGAAGAGTATCATGGCTGGGATGAGCTCGATGGGGAGCAAGGTCATTACAAATTCGCCGAAGTGACCGGGCACAAGAAAGGGGCCGGCACCTTTGTGATCACCGATTTCGGCAACACCCCCGGACCGCGTCAAGCGATCTCTGCGATGATGGCGGCATCGAAGCAATTCAAATGCAAGCTGCATGTTCGCAAAAACGACTCGACCATGCCGCTGTTAAGTAAATTGATCGATGCGTCGATGGTCAAGGTGGCTCAGGTGCGGTCAGGCGACGTCGACGAGTACGGGGTGTTGGGAATGCGAGCGACACCCCCGCCGCCGAAGAAGCCTTGGTGGAAATTCTGGTAAGTGATTAATTGCGTCTGCTGGCGGCGAGAATTACTTCGACGAGAAATAGTCCAGACGGTCTTTGACTTCGCCGTCCTTGCTCAGCTTGATGCTTGATTTCACTTTTTCCACATCAAGCGTCAATCGATCGCCAAAGAAGTCGTTCAAGTAAGCAGCCGTGTTCAGAATTTGTAACAGTTCAGGCTCGTTGCTCGCACGCTGGATCGTTTCGTAGAGCGCCGGTCGCACATCCTCGTCGCTCAGTAACGCCATGAATTCGATCGCACGCAGGGCAACCAGCGGTTGTTCGTCGGCGAGATGCTTTTTGACTTCGCTCGTCAAAGGTTTTGCGTTTAATCCAATACTGGATGCCGCGACAAAGCCCCAGTAGCGAACCCATGGATCGCTGCTCGAGATCGCGTCACGCAGTTGATTCTCAGCTTCGTCGAATGGCAACAAGGCGAGGTTCGCTGTGTCGATCAGTTTGGCAATACGCTCTTTGTTCTGCTGACCAAATTCGGTTGGGTTTTCCATTGCCGATTCGTACAGCACTGCTTCGGGGATGAAGCTCAGGTCAGGCATCGCTTTGAGTCGCGAGTCCAGTCTTGCTCGCATCTTTTTCAAGGTTGCCTGGGCGGAGGGATCGTTCGCAAGGTTGAGGGTTTCGTGCGGGTCGTTCTCAAGATCGAACAATGCTTCGACCGCTTTGGGGCGAAAGAATTGGCTTTGGACTTCGTTCAGTTTGCCTTCGGCGTGCAGTTGTCGCCATTGTTGGTAGGCGAGCATTTTGTAGCGATAGTTGTTTTGCAGTCCGTCAGGATAATACGGTTCGAAGTGACGCATGTATTTGATGTTCCCGATTCGCAGCGAACGCACCAAATCATATTTTTCGTCAAAGCGATCGGCATAGCCAAACGTTTCGTTGCGAGCATCGACTTCGGCGACGTCGATGCCGCGTCCTAAGAACGCCTTGCCATCGACACCGCTAGGAACGTCAACGCCAGCAAGGTTCAGCACCGTGGGGCCAAAGTCAACAAACTCGACGAACCCATTGGTGCGAGAGCCTAGTTCGCGCGAAACCAAATCTTTCCATCGCTCGGGGACTCGAACGACAAGCGGCACGTGTAACCCGGCTTCATAGACATAGCCTTTGGATCGGGGCAGCACGCCGCCGTGATCGCCAAAGTAAAAGATAAATGTGTTTTCGAGTTCACCTGCATTCTTCAATTCATCCACGACCTGTCCGACGACCTGGTCGATCGCCGTCATGCGATCGTGGTAGCTCGCTCGCGTGTAGCGGAATGTATCGGTGTCAGGAAAATACGGTTGCAATTTGACCGACGCCGGATCGGTTTGCGGCGGAGTGGCCATCGCCTTTTCAGGGAAATGCAGCCGGCCTTCGTGCGACAATGCCGAGGTCACCACATGGAAAAACGGCATCGATTTGTCAGGCCGTTTTTTCCAGCTCGCCTTTCGGGACGATTCATTCCAAGGGTCTGGCGATTTCTGGGCGTTGTAATCTTCCTTGCTGTTGTTGGTCGTGTAGTAGCCGGCGTCATGCAGGTAGGCCGGGAACATCTTGAGTCCCTCGGGCATCGCCGCCATTTTCGAGCGGCGGTGAAACTGGGTGCCGATCCGTGGCGCGTAGCAGGCGGTGATCAGCGTGGTGCGAGCCACCGAGCAGACCGGGGCGCATGAAAACGCTCGGTCAAACGTGATGCCATGCTCGGCCAACGCCTCGATATTGGGCGCCGGGGCCCCATCGGGATCAAAATGTCGCAGATAATGTTTCGAGTTGTCCTCGGACATGATCCAGACAAAGTTGGGGCGATCTGCAGCGATCACCGCGGGGGTGCTCCGCATGGTTCCCGCCACGACAAGGACCAGGGCGGCGATTGGCAGGAACAAGGAGGATCGATTCTGGGGCCAATGAAGCAACATCGAGTTTCAGTTTCCTTGCGACAATCCGGTCGGTTTGTCATCAACCGGCGGGGGAAAGGGGGCAGGTTTCGGTCGGCGACTACGGGAGATTTGTTCGCGTAATCCTGCGGATATCGTAATCCAAACAGCCCTCGGTGTGAGCGGTGGGCGACCTGAATTCCTCGTTTCGCCAACAGGATTAGGCAGCACGATCCGCCCAAATCGTCGATAGGGACGATCGTGGTGGAAAAATAGTCGTCCGTAGCGTGACAAAGGCCTGTACGTGGCGTGGATCGATCGATACACTACGCGGCTCGACAAAACGCCCTTACGCTTGAATTCACTTGAGAGTGCATAAATGTACGCTATCGTTGTAGATGGTGGCCGCCAATACCGCGTCGAACCTGGCATGGAAGTAGACATCGACTTCCGCGATCTTTCCCAAGGTTCCGAAATTACCTTCGAAAAAGTCCTCGCGGTTAGCGCCGACGACGGTTTGAAGCTTGGTTCGCCCACCTTGGATGGTGCCTCGGTTACCGCATCGGTGATTGGCCCCAAGAAAGACAAAAAGATCTATATCCAAAAGTTTCGTCGTCGCAAGCACAGCAAGCGTCGTACCGGACATCGCCAAATTCACACGCGTGTCAAGATCGAAAAGATCGCTGTTTAAGGACGTTTGAGCGAAAATCGACGTGCCTTCTTCACAAATCACCGATTACGTGCTTGGGACCATTCTAGGGGTCGGCACCGTCGGTACGATTTATGAAGCGACGGAGAAAGAGACTGGCGAACGGGTTGCAATCAAAAAATTGCATCCCGGTGTTAGTCGTGACAAGCTGATCCGAGCTCGCTTTCGCCGTGAAGTCACGATTCTGCAACGTTTGCGTCATCCCAACATCATCGCCTCCTTTGGCGGAGGCGAAGCCAGTGATGGGCAGCTCTATTACATCATGGAGCTGGTGGAAGGGGGCACGGTGGGTGAGTTGCTCGAGGCGCGAGGACGGCTTGATTGGCAGGTCGTGGTCGATGTGGCTCGGCAAATCTGTTCCGCCCTGCAGTGTGCTCACAACCACGGCGTCATTCACCGCGATTTGAAGCCTGGCAATCTGTTTCTGACGAAGTCGGCGATTGTTAAATTAGGCGATTTCGGCATCGCCCGTGATTTGCACGACAACGATATCACGACCACCGGATTGACGGTCGGCACCCACGCTTACATGTCGCCCGAGCAGATTACCGGCGATGCGATGATTTCGGGTAAAACCGATCTGTACGCGCTCGGCTGCTGTCTATTTGAGATGTTGACCGGGCGAAAGCCGTTTTTGGGCGAAAATTTTGCCCAGTTGTTCGAGCAGCATCTGCACGCCAAGCCGCCGCGAATCCGCGATCTGCTGCCCGAGTGTCCCCCCGAGCTCGATGAAATTGTCGACCAATTGCTGCGCAAGCTGCCCGACGATCGCCCCTTTAACGCTCGCTCGGTCCAAGGCGTGATGTTGGAAATGGGCGAAAAGTACGATTTGCACGCGGAATCGATTCCCGACGGGTTGGGCAAGGATGTGGCGGCGGAATCGGTCACCGAAAAGGGACGCCAAATTCTCGAGCAACAAATCAGTGCCCGACTGAATCAGGCTACCAATCCCGAGGTCAGCTGGGGCCGGTTGCTGTTGGTCGCGGCCGTGATTGGCGGCATGGTAATTGCCGCAATTGTCTTTGCACCGTAATGCATTTCGGTCGAGCCGGCGTGAATCTCTCGGTTGCGTGGTAACACAACTCGAGTCGCTCTTGTATAAATGCACGCCGATGACCTTTCTATCAAACGCAGGAACCCTACCGATGTCCCACCTGATGAATCTAACAAAATCCTTTTTACAGTTTGGCGGGTTGGCTCTCGTCTCTCTTACACTTATGACGAGTTCGACGATGGCACAAGACGACGCCGCCAAAACAGAAGAAGCACCCCGGAAATACGTAGAACAGGCTGACGAGATCGGCTATTTCTTGGGCGTTTCACTTGGCCAACAAATGAGCAATCAAGGCTTCCAAGCCGAGGACATGAATTTCCAAACGCTGATCGAAGGCTTGAAGGACGGATTGGCCAGCAATGATCCCGCGATGGGCGATGATCAGTTGCGTGAAGTTCAAGGCAAGATGGAAACAATGCTTCGCAAACGCCAAGAAGAAGCGATGTTGCGAAACAAAGAAAAAGGCAAGCTTTGGCTTGAGCAGAACGCCAAGAAAGAAGGCGTGAAAACGCTTGAAGGCGGTGTTCAGTACTCGGTGATCAAAGAAGGTACCGGTGCCTCGCCGACCGCGTCGGACAAGGTCAAGGTTCACTACACCGGCAAACTGATCGACGGCACCGTGTTTGACAGCTCGGTGGCTCGCGGAACCCCTGCGGAATTCATGGTCGGCCAAGTCATCCAAGGCTGGCAGATGGCACTGCAGGAAATGAAGGTGGGCTCGAAATGGATGCTCTACATCCCTTCGGAACTAGCCTACGGCGAACGCGGCAGCCAGGGAGCGATCGGCCCCAACGAAGTGCTCGTCTTTGAAGTCGAATTGCTCGACATTCTGTAGTCGCAAGCAGCTCGTTTCAGTGAAACGCAAACGTGAAAACGAAGAAAAAGCCGAGTCTAGCGACTCGGCTTTTTTTCGTATCTTAGGCCTCTTCGTAGTGGATCTTGCTAAAGATCCCGCATGCAGGACCTTTAGCAAGATCCACTACGCTAGATTATTTGCTTCGCATCCTGGGCTTCTCAGACCGTTCCCCTCGACGCAGGCACGGGGCTAAAGAGGTGACCTTACTTGGCTGCGTCGAAGCGGTAGATGCATTCGCCGCGGACGCTGTTGGTCAGGTAGTAGACCTCGCCCGCTGCGTCTTGTCCGAACGCCAACACCGGGATGCTGTCGGGGATGACTTGGTCGTTGCGAGTCGCTTTGCCCGTTTCCGGGTCGTAGGACAGTGCCCATACGCTGCCGGTGACGTAGTCGGCGTAGATGTATTTGCCGTTTAGATCCGCATTGCGGTCGCTGCGGTAAACACGGCCGCCGGTAATCGATTTACCGATTTCGTGGTCGTATTCCCACACCGGTTCAATCGGCTCGCTGACGCTTTCGGGCACCGGTTGGTTGCCAAACGGGTGCGTGCCTTCGCGGCTGCTCCAGCCATAGTTTCCGCCTTTGGTGATCACGTCGACTTCTTCCCACAATTCTTGCCCGACATCGCCGGCCCACAGACGACCCGAGGCGGGGTCAAACGCGATTCGCCATGGGTTGCGAAGTCCATAGGCATAGATTTCCGGTAGCGCGCCCGAGGTATTCACGAACGGGTTGTCTGCGGGGATCGCATAGGCTTTGCCGTCGCCCGCGTTATCGACATCGATCCGTAGGATTTTACCGAGAATCTTGCTCAGATCTTGGCCGGCTTCGTAGGGATCGTTGCGAAGTCCGCCATCGCCGAGTCCGATATACAAATAGCCATCAGGGCCAAATTCGATGCTGCCGCCATTGTGATTTTGGAACGGTTGGTCGATCTCCATCAGCACCACTTCGGATTCGGGATCGGCTTGATGAGGATTGTCCTTAGACATCGTGAAGCAAGAGATGATCGACTTTTTGGCATCCGCCAACGAGTAGTAGACATAGAACTTTCGGTTGCTTTTGAATTCGGGGTGCATGGCAAGTCCCAACAGCCCTTGTTCGTTTGCGCCCCGTTTTTGCCAGTCGTAAACCTTCTCGCGTAAATCCAGCACCAATTGGGACTCAGTGACGTCTGGTTTGTTTTCGAACGTCCAAATCATGCCGCGTTGCGAGATCGTGTAGAGTCGCTCGGGCATGCCTTTGGCGTAGGTCAATTCAATCAACCGCAACGGGCGGACTTGGCCGGCGTCGTCAACGGCATCCCATTGATCCCACTGCAGATTAGGAAACGCCAAGACGCTTTTCATGCCAAGTTTTCCGTCGATCGGTTGTTTGACGGGTTGGCCATCTTTGAGTCGCCGGATCTTGATGTTGCGGTACGCCACCACGTCGCCGTGGTCTTGCAGACACAAATGGCCTTCGCCCGCTTCGCCGAAGCCTTCCCATTGGGCGAACTTGCTGGCGGCCACTCGGTCGTTCCAGGTCTTGTCACCGATTTTGAAATTGTAGTAACGCACGCCGTTCATGCAGACGCTGCACTGATCGTTAGCGATACGCAAGTACAGTTCATTCCATTGGCCGGCCGGGCGGGTAGCGTCAATCGGAGTGTCTTCACCAGGAGCATTGCCGGGTTTGTACAGCTGGTACAGCCAACCCGCCTTTTGCGGATCGTGCCCGTCTTTGTTGTCTTGGATCTGGATTTCGGGGCCGGTGTAGTACGGGCGTCCCTCGCCTTCGACAACGTGGAACATCAGCCCGCTGTTGCCCTCTTTGCTGATCCTATATTGCAGCGAAAGTTCGAAGGTGTCGAATTTTTCCTTGGTGATCAAGTCGCCAGCACCCTTGCTGTGACGAATCAACGCTCCGTCTTCGACTTTCCAGCCGTCTGACACGTCATCGCGTTTGTAGTTTCGCCATCCGTCGGTGCTCGATCCGTCAAACAAGAGTTCCCATCCGCTACGTTTCTCGGACTCGGTCAATTGATTGGCCTTGTCGCTGAGGCCAGGATCCGCAGCGTCAACGGGCCGTGATCCAAAGGAGAGGCTGGCCAGACAAAGGCTGGCGATCGTGAGGCTAAGCCGCATTTTCATCTTGATTCTTGGGGTGAAGGGAATGGTGAGGGGGTCAGGTAAGGTTTGGAGGGTCCGTGACGTCCAGAAGTCGTTTTCCATCGCTTGAGGCACGGATCATGATCAAGCAGGGTTCATAGTATCGTTTGGCAGCGGACCGCGAACAACATGCCGGGGGCACCAAGTTGCATTCTTTCCGGTTCGAGGGCACACCGTGCGGTCGCCGGTATGCCGTTTGCAAATACGTCCCAAAAATGCCGTTTGCATTCTAGCCATGCCGCTGCCGTTGCGATCCGTGTGTAAACTAGCGATACAATCTCCAGCGTACGAGACTCGTCACGGCGCTGGTGCGAATCGCCCGGTGCGAATCGCCCGGTGCGAATCGCCCGGTGCGAATCGCCCGGTATAGACCGCTTGAATTTAGCGGATGACAGCGATTAGCGGTGGTTTTCGGCTGGGGGTTTCCGGTTCCCCGCACACATTTACTTTATTGCGTGTTAAACTATTCTCGCCCGGACGGATGCAAGAAACTCATCGTTCCTAATGCGAATCCATGAAAACGACCCAGCAAGTCTACGACTTTCTCGCTCCCCCATCGCAACCCGATGATCTGGGGATGCTCGGTTCGTATCGAGTGATCAGTGAGCTGGGTAAGGGGGGAATGGGGTACGTTTTTCGGGCCGAGGACACCCGGCTTAAACGCACCGTCGCCTTGAAGGTGATGAACAAAAAGATTGCGGCGACTCCCAACAGTCGGGCGCGATTCATCGAAGAGGCGCGTGCGATGGCGGCGGTCCATCACGACAACGTGGTGGTGATTTTTGAAGTCGGCGAACGCAACGGCACCCCTTTTATGGCAATGGAGTTGCTCAAAGGGCAGACGCTCGAATCACTCAATTCGAGCAAAACGCAGTTGGGTTTTGAAAAGATTCTCGACTTTGCCAAGCAGATCACACGTGGGCTTGCCGCAGCCCATGCTAAACAGATTGTTCATCGCGACATCAAACCGGCGAATATTTGGATCGAAGAAGGAAACGATCGAATCAAGATTCTTGATTTCGGTCTCGCGCTCGCACAGACTCCGGTGGATCGGCTTGCTGGAACCGGTTCGGTGATTGGCACCCCGGGTTACTTGTCGCCCGAACAAGCACGCACCGATCCGCTGGATGATCGAAGCGATTTGTATAGTCTCGGGGTGGTCTTGTACGAGTTATGTACCGGACGTTTGCCGCTGGCGTCTTCATCGGTCTCGGGGCAATTGGTCGCTATTTTGTCGCACCGACCCAAACCGATTCGTGAACTGAACCCCGAGATTCCCGAACCGCTTGCGGATCTCGTGCATCGATTGTTAGCGAAAGAGGCTCGTGAACGACCTGCGTCAGCCAATGTGTTGCTCGAAGAATTGCAGCGTGCCGAGGTCGAGTGCCATGCCAAATCCGAAGTGGCGCAAGCGATCAGCAAATTGCAGTTGGGGTTGAGCGAGGTCGTCAGCAAAAAACAAAATCACGATCTCTTTGACGACCATTCGATCGAAGCGGCGGCCGAAGAGGTCCCGGATCCGTTTGCGTTTCCTGCGATGCCCGCGACTCCGGCGGCGACCCCAAGTCCGTTAGCGGCTCCGGCCCCCACGGTACCGCAAAGCTCGTTTGGATCCGCGGCGGCGCGACCGGTGGCGAAAAAGCAAGAGCCCGCCGCGACCATTGATTGGAAACAATATGCGCCATTCATCGCCATCGCGGTTTTGGCGTTGTTGCTGATTGTCGTCGCGATCTATGCGTGGGTTGCGAGCGGTTCAAGTGCTCCGCCGCCGGTGGCGCAATCCGGTGCGGCGAGTCCCGCTGTCGCAGAAACCTCCGGGGCGGCGCAGGGAGCTTCTAACCGCGGCAATCCTCCGGCCAAAACTGCGGTTAGAAAAGCGGACCCGTCGCCTGCTGCGAAACAACAACCGACGGCGAAAAAAGGGAACAAGAAAGGGGGCGGCAATAACAATAAAAACAATGGCAACAACAAGA
Source organism: Novipirellula caenicola (assembly GCF_039545035.1). Lineage (NCBI taxonomy): Bacteria > Pseudomonadati > Planctomycetota > Planctomycetia > Pirellulales > Pirellulaceae > Novipirellula > Novipirellula caenicola. The sequence continues at coordinate 47,517 of NZ_BAABRO010000020.1, read as the reverse complement.
GCAACGGCAGCAATAAAAATCAGGCCGAGTCATCCTCGCCCAAGCCGCCTGCGAAGTCCGAGGTTGCCCAGCCGCAACCGATGGTAAGTGTTGCTAACTCAGACGCTTCGCAATCGAACATGGCGGACAAGAATCCGGTGGACGTGCCGCCAGAATCGGCAGCGATGAAGAACTCATTGCCTGACGCGGCCACCACGCCTGAGCCACAACCCGCTTCGGTTCCCGTCGAGACCATCCGGATCAGTTCCGCCGATGGCAACGGAGCCGATTCCTCGGTGCGTCGTGGCGCAGGCGGCGGTGATCCGATGGGGACCAACCCCGGCATTGCAGTGCAGACGCGAAACGGGGCCGAGCTGGAACATGCCTACATGCGGTTTGATCTTGCTGCGATCAGCAAGCAGCGAAACAAGATTCAAGATGCCAAATTGGTGCTCACGCTGCCGGGCGACGATCGTCCGTCCGATGCGACGTTGCGTCTATACGGCGTGGACACACCGGCTGCCGAGCGGTGGCAGGAATCGGGACGATTTGCGTTGACATGGGGGAATTCGTATTCCAAGCGTGGGCTGGGATCGCTGCCGATTTTGGCCGAGACGAAAATCACTGCCAAAGACAACGGAAATGATCGCCAAGTCTCGATTGGCGGCAGCGAGCTGACCGAGTTTTTACGGAGTGCCAAAAGCCGCTCGGTCACCTTGATCCTGGCCGGTGGCAATGCCGACAACAGCCTGTTGGCGTTTGCGAGCCGTGAACGAGATCCAAACGAAGCTCCCCAATTGGTTCTCGAACTTCCCACCCCCTAGGGCCAGCACCCTCGTGCTTCTTGTCTGCATTGGTGTAGACTTTGGCGATTCGCTCGCCCGCTTGCCGCCTCTGGATTCCAAAACCGAGGATGCGGCATCGCGATTCGGCCATCCGTGATCGGCCTTCGCTGCCACCGAGGGTCCCGTCAACCAAGAAGTCTCCACGAAGCAAACCTGATTCATGCCAAATCAACTGAAACCCTCTGTTTGTATCGACGCCGTCTTCGAGAACGTGCCTGTGGGGGATGCGATCAAGTCCGTGGCCGATGCGGGAATCAAGGCATTCGAGTTTTGGTGTTGGTGGGAAAAAAATCTTGACGAACTGATTCAGCATCGCGATGCAAATGGGATGTCGATCTCGGCCTGCTGCACCAAGTTCATTTCGTTGGTCGATCCCGCTCAACGCGATCAATACCTCGCGGGACTCGAAGAATCGATCGCCGCGGCCAAGCAGCTGGATTGCCCTGTACTGATTTCCCAAGTCGGCGATTTTCGCCCCGACGCTGCACGTCAAGAACAGCACCAATCGTTGATCGATGGATTGCTCGCAGCCGCACCGCTGCTCGAAGCCGCGGGCGTCACGCTAGTGATCGAACCGCTGAACGAATTGGTGGATCACGCGGGGTACTATTTGGTTCGCAGCGACGAGGCGTTTGAGATCATCGATCGGGTCAACAGCCCTCGGGTGAAGGTGGTGTTTGACATCTATCACCAACAGATCAGTGAAGGACATGTCATTCACAATTTGATGCAGAACATCGACAAGATCGGACACTTTCACGCCGCAGGAAATCCGGGACGCCACGAATTAACCTTGGGCGAATTGAATTACGAACAAATATTCGCCGCGATTCAATCGAGCCAGTACGACGGTTATGTGGGGCTCGAATATTGGCCCAAGCATGATCCAAGTGAAGGACTTCGTCAGGTCGCTCGCTGGTTCAGTGCAACATCCTAAGTCGTGACTGATCAGGCGACGTTGCCTCGCCAAACTTTTAGACCGAATTCAAGAGACTTCATTGAGCGACCTGAAAAACGATCCGTCCGATTCGAATGAATCCGAGTCGCGGCTGCCGCCTCAGAAACGCAAGGCCGCGATTGCCTTTATCTTGCTGACGCTGTTCATCGATATTCTTGGCATCGGGATCGTGATTCCCGTGTTGCCTGAGTTGATTCAAGAATTGATCGGAGCGGACGAGTCGGGCGCAAGTTTCTACGTCGGGGTGATCGGTGCGATCTACGCCTTGATGCAGTTTCTGTTCGCGCCAATTTTGGGGGCATTGTCGGATCGCTTTGGACGGCGGCCGATATTGTTGGTGTCGTTGTTTGGGTTGGGTGTCGATTTTCTGATCCAAGGATTTGCACCCAATATTTGGTGGCTGTTGGTAGGCCGTCTGCTTGCCGGAGTGATGGGCGCTAGTATCACCACGGCCAATGCCTACATCGCGGATGTCTCGTCCGATGCCAATCGTGCTCGGAACTTTGGCTTGGTCGGAATGATGTTCGGGCTCGGTTTTACGATCGGCCCGGCGCTCGGTGGATTGTTAGGCAGTTACAATTTGCGTTGGCCGTTTTTCTTGGCCGCGGCACTTGCGATCGTGAATTGGTTGTATGGCTACTTTGTGTTGCCCGAGTCGCTTCCCAAGCACCGCCGCAGTGAGTTCTTGCTGTCTCACGGCAATCCGTTTCGCACGCTAAACCATTTAAAGGTGTATCCCTTTGTGGTCGGATTGACGGTTGTCTTTCTATGCAAATCGCTGGCACAGCGTGGCTTGGAAAATGTGTGGGTGTTGTATACCGGTTACCAGTTTGATTGGGACGCGGCGGCCAATGGCAAGGCGCTTGGTCTAGTCGGGATCACCGCGATTGTTGTCCAGGGTGGTTTGGTGCGTCCGGTCATCAAACGCTTTGGCGAACGCAACGCTGTGCTGTTCGGGACACTGATCTCGGCGGTCGCGTTCGCAGGTTACGGGCTGGCCAACCAGGCTTGGATGATCCCCGGTTTGATCATCTTTGGTTCGCTTGGCGGTTTGGCAGGGCCGGCGATTCAAAGCCTGATTTCAGGAACGGTCAGCGATTCGGATCAAGGCAAAGTTCAAGGGGCGTTAACCTCGTTGGTCAGTTTGACAAACGTCATCGCCCCGATCTTTTTCACCGCAGGCTTGTTCAATTATTTCACCGGTGATGCCGCTCCGGTCGAGATTCCCGGGGCTCCGTTTCTTGCGGGGGCAGTGCTGATCACCATTTCGCTTGTCGTGGCAATCCAGGTTTTTTACCGTTTTCCGAGAACCGAAACGGTCGCAACCAAGTCGAATTACGACGCGACTTGATTTGTTGCTCGACTTTGCCCGCTCGATCCCCTTATACTTGACCCTTCACGGGGGATGGGCGGCAGGTCACTCGTGGCAGCTTTTCTTCTTGTCATCTGCCGCGGTTACGGGGGTGACACGTGCGCGCGACAGGTCCAGTTTGCAAAAGCTTTCCTAGGTCAATTCCTCGGCTTTTGCTTCGCTCGCGGTGCCGCGGCGGATTTACGCTGATTGAACTGCTTGTCGTGATCGCGATCATCGGGGTGTTGGTGGCATTGTTGTTGCCTGCGGTGCAAGCCGCTCGTGAAGCGGCGCGGCGGATGAGTTGTTCCAATAACTTGCGTCAAATCGGGTTGGCGTCGCACAATTATCATTCGCTGTATCAACAATTGCCCCGCAAAAGCCAACCGAGCCCGCGTCAGCATACGTGGGCAGCATCGCTATTGCCCTTTGTCGAGCAGATGGCACTTTTCGAGAATTACGACTTTGATGTCAATTGGAATGACGTACGCAACCGTGACGCCGTTGCGACACACGTGGAAACCTATCTGTGTCCTTCGGCTCCGGATAATCACGAACTCGATCGACTCGGCTCCGGAATCAATACCGCGACGACCGACTACGTTCCTCATGGCGAGGTGACTAAAAACATCATCGACGCCGGCTTTGTCAAGCCGCGAGTCAATCGCCGTGGGTTGTATCATGGATCGCGAGTCACGCGGTTTCGCGATGTGTTAGACGGACTGTCCAATACGATGTTGTTGGTCGAGTGTGCGGGACGCCCACAGTATTTTGTGATGGGGCGGCTGGGACCATCAACCAACAATAATGGCTGCGGCAATGTGAATGTCACCGACGCGCGATCGAAGCTTGGTGGTTGGGCGAATCCCGGGAACTACATTCCGATGCATGGTTTTGCTGCCGATGGGTTGAGCTGTTCCGGACCCTATGTGATCAACAAGACCAACAACAACGAGGCGTATTCGTTTCATGTCGGTGGACTGCAAATCAATCTCGCCGATGGCAGCACCCATTTTATTTCCGAACAGATTGATGCGGAGGTCTACGCTTCGCTGATTACCTATCAAGGACACGAGATCGTGGACGATTTCTAACCGTTCGCGATCTCGGCCTGGCGTGATTGAGGGCCAATGTCGCACTGGGCGAATGGGCCAATGAGACACTGGGCCAATGTGTCAGCGTGGCCTACAGGCGGAGTGCCTTAGTGACAATCAGGATCGAGGGATGCGTTGATGGAAGTCGAACCAATGCAGAGTGCCGATGATGCTCGCGGAGCAGGGGCGGACGCCGATCCACCTCGCGTTGACGCTCCACTCCAAACCGACGCTCCCGAGTCTGATGAACCGCAGGACGATGGTTTGTTGGCGATGACGTACGCCGATGGGATGCAGGACGCGGCGCCGCGACCACCGCGGGTTATCACCGAGGAAACGCGGACCATGTTGCGGTTGGCGATGCTGCCCGGAGTTGGGCCGCGAATTCTAACAGGCTTGCTTGATCGATTTGGCTCGGCCCAACGTGCGTTACAAGCGAATGATCACGAATTGGCATCCGTGCATGGGATTGGTCCTAAACTTGTGCACGTGATCCGGACCGCTTCGCATCATATTGATGTCGATGCGATCATCCAGTGGTGTACCGATCAGGACGTGGCGATCATCTCGTCCGAGGACGAAGACTACCCTCAGTCGCTGTTTGATCTTCCCGATGCGCCGCCGATCTTGTTCGTCGATGGGCAGTGGCTCGCTACCGATGAGCTTGCCGTGGCGATTGTCGGGACGCGACACGCCACGACGTATGGGCTAAAGCAAGCCGAGCGGTTCGGTTATGCCATGGCACGAGCCGGGATAACGGTGATCAGCGGGATGGCCCGCGGGATCGATTCGGCTGCCCACGAAGGGGCGTTAAACGGAGGCGGCCGCACGATCGCGGTTCTCGGCAGTGGCTTAGCCGAGATCTATCCGAGCGAGCACAAGGGATTAGCGAAAACGATTGCAGCGGCTGGTGCTGTGATCAGCGAGTACCCTCCGCATGCCAAGCCGCATGCCGGCATGTTCCCACAGCGAAATCGTTTGATCGCAGGAATGTCGCTCGCCACGCTGGTGATCGAAGCACCTGATCGCAGCGGCGCCTTGATCACCGCTCGCTTGGCATGCGAGTTGAATCGAGAAGTGCTTGCGTTGCCTGGTCCCGTGACCAGTCGAATGTCGCGAGGATGCAATCAATTGATTCGCGATGGTGCCAAGTTGGTGCAAACGATCGAAGACGTGCTCGAAGGGATTGGGCCGATGTGCAATCCGGTCGATGCCGGCGATGGCCAATCGATTCGCAGTGGTGCCGATTTGCTGCTGAATGAACTCGAGCGAGCGGTGCTGGACGCGGTCGGCGAAACCAGTACGCCCATCGACGAAGTGATCGCCAAGACCGAACTTCCCGCGCATCGAGTGATGGCCACCATCAGTGTTCTGGAAATGCGTTCGCTGATCCGGCGATTGAGCGGACAATACGTCTCGCGGATCTAATCGCTGTAAATCTCGCACTGCTGCCCACCCAGACGAACGGCGGGGGGACAAATCCTTGATCAATTCGCCCCTGATTTGAGAAATAACCGACTATTCGCTCCTTTGCCCGTCTTTTCTCTGGCATGCCCTTTGCACCTTGTCCTGGTCGCCCTACTGGAACGGGGCAATCAATAACGAACTACAAATGAGAACAAGATGGTCTATGTGGGGTGGTATGTCGGATCGGTGATTGGGGCCTTGTTGATGCTGGTCGCCATGACCGCAATGCGTCACGACGAGCGAAAACATGTCGGCCGGTTTGGCTGGATCGTCGTCATCCTGCTCTGTCCACCTGTTGGTTTTCTGCTGTACCTGACCCTCGCGGGCCGCAAAATATCTGCCGAGCACGAATTGCGTGGCATCGTGAAAATGCCGCCATGTCCGAGTGTGGAGGTGCCTGATCGGTGTGGATTGTCGAACATTGGTATTCGTCGTGGGCTCGCCCCTTCGACGCCCGGCAACTGCGTCAAGCTGTTGGCCAAACCGGAAGAAATGTATCAGTATCTGTTCGAGCTAATCGACTCGGCAACCGAATCGCTCTACGTGCTTAGCTTTATCATGGCGGATGATGACCTTGGTCACAAAATCGTGGACAAATTGGCGGCCAAAGCTCGCCAGGGAGTCGACGTGAAGCTGTTGGTGGATGGCGTTGGTTCTTTCTTAATGCCCGATGAAATGCTCGACACCGTTCGCGATGCGGGTGGCGAAGCGATGACGTTCAAGCCTGTGTCACGTTTGTCCCGGTTTGCTTATTTGAATTTTCGCAATCACCGAAAACTCGTGATCGCCGATGGCAAACGGGCCTATGTCGGCGGAGCAAACTTGGTGCAGTACGAAATCACCGAGCAGCCCGATGAAGACACCTGGGTCGATCTTTGTGTGGCACTGACGGGGCCCGCGGCGTGCCAAGTCGAAGCGGTTTTCCGGTCCGATTGGCGGTTTGTCAATCGAGATCACTCGCTTGATGAAGCTGATTTGCAAAAGGAGATTCCCTGCTGCGGGGTGTTCAAACCGAAGTCATGCGATTCAAAACAAACCGAATCGAGTAATGGTAAATCGAGTGATGGCAAGGCGAGTAATCGCGAAACCAGCGATGGCAAATCAGGCGATTCCGATTCGGAACATTGCAAATCAGGCGATTGCGAATCGGCAAAGGGCGAATCGGAGCATCGAGAAAATTCCAAGGCGAATGACGGGCATGCCGAGCATGGCGGGCATGACGGGCATGACGGGGCAAGCCGGGTGCAAGTGATCCCGATTGGCCCCGATGGGCCTGGCGAAGTCATGGAGGACCTGTTGATCACGGCGATCCAGCGAGCCACCAAGCGGGTCTGGATCGTGACCCCCTATTTCGTCCCTTCGTCGATCGCGATGCGATCGCTGGAAATGGCATGTCGTCGCGAAATCGATGTTCGGATCATGTTTCCCAACGAGAGTGACATGATGCCAGCGGACTACGCACGATTTGAATACAGTCGTGATTTGCACGAGGCGGGCGCCCGAGTGCTGCGGTATCGCGACGGCGTCGTGCATACCAAAGCGGTTTTGGTCGATGATGAGGTCGCGTTCATCGGCTCGGCGAATTTTGACATGCGCAGCTTTTTCCTCAACTACGAAGTGATGCTGGCGATTCATGATCCCCGCATTCTTCACGAACTCGGCGATTGGTACACCGCGATGGAGGCACAGTGTGATGATCGCCAGGAACCTGATTCACTTCGCCGCCGCTTCTTCAGCACCGCCGCTCGGATCTTTGGTTCGGAACTTTAAAGGTTCCATTACGGATCGTTTCCTGCCGCTCGACGCATCGAGACGTGTGACAAAGGAACGAGGCTCGGGGGAGGTCAGCTCAGTCCCTGGTGATTCTTTCTTCAGTGATTAACATTGACGCGAGCCCCCGCTCGGGGCTTGTTCGTTCGTCTTTGTTTCCTGCTGTACGTCGAAAGCGGTGCAGATGATCTCGATGTGTCTGAAGAAAAACTCTCCCCAGCGAGCATGGCCGCTGGCTTGTTTAGCAGCACTTTTGTGCTGGGGGGCTGCAGGGTCCCCGGCGTTGCTCGCTCAAACAGGCGAGGGACGTCGATCCGCCGCGACGCGTCCGATTGATTCACTGCGTCAAGCCGACCCATCACCGACGCTGCTTGAGGGAGCTGAAATTGTCACCCATCCTGGGGCGACGCCAAAGGTCATGTCGTTGTTGATCGACGGCACGACCATCATCCGCGTGGCGAGCGAAATGGACGTTCCCCCCGGTGCCAAGCGAATCGATGTGTCGGGCAAGCGAATTTATGCGGGACTGATCGATGCGTTTCACGAGGTCGAACTTCCCGAAGACCCCGTAGTCGAGGGAACCGGGTATTGGAACCGCAATATCACCCCCGAATACCATGCCGCGTGGGTCAGCGGTGACAAACAAGCCGACGACGGCAAACGCCGCAGCCAAGGAATCACGACGCAGCTGCTCGCTCCGAGCGGAGGCATTTTGAAAGGCCGCAGCTGTGTGGTCTTGTTGACGGATGCCGATCACCCGCAGCGGTTGTTGCGGCCCAATGTTTTCCAGCATGCGACGTTGACCGTGCCACGTGGAAAGAAACGCGACAGCTATCCCACATCACCGATGGGCGCTACGGCGCTGCTGCGGCAAGCATTGTACGACGCGGTCTGGTATCGCGACGCCAATCGGGTTTACCAGCGAAATACAAGTTTAAATCGTCCCGAGCCGTCACTGGCTCTCGATCAATTGTCGCATCAGATCACCGACGGACGATTTTTGTTCGACGCGGACAACGAACGCATGGCGATTCGTGCCGAAGCGATCGCCGACGAATTCTCGCTCGATATCCTGCTGCGTGGTTCGGGACGCGAGTACCGCGGTTTGGATGAGATTGCCGCGACGGGGCGTTCGTTTTTATTGCCCGTCGATTTTCCCAAAGTGTTGGCCACCGAGACCTTGGCGTCGATCAACGACTCGACGTTGACCGATTGGATCCACTGGTATTTTGCGCCCGAAAACCCCCAACGCTTGCATGCTGCCGGTGTCGAATTTGCCTTGACCACCGATGGCTTAGACGATCCGCAAACCTTTTTGAAGCAGGTTCGCGTGGCCGTCGATCGAGGCTTACCACGCGAGATTGCCCTGGCCGCGATGACGACCACTCCGGCAAAACTGCTGGGAGTGGAAGACCGTGTGGGCGAAATCAAACCGGGGATGCTTGCCAATTTGGTAATCACCGACGGGGATTTGCTAGACGATTCCACCAAAGTGCTCGAAACCTGGGTCGCAGGCGTTCGGTATGAAATCGCCGAGGACGCCGCCGACGACGATGGGCTCGAGGGCGTATGGAGCACCCCGCTGACGATCGATGGCAAACGCGTCAACGCCGAGTTGGTGTTTGAGCAGAACGAAAAGTCCTTCTCGGGCTACGTTCGCCTGGCCAAAAAGAAGAGCGACAAGAAGGCAAAGCTCGAAAAGCTGATTCGGCAACGCGACCGCGTCTCGGCTTCGATCAAACTGCACTCGCTGTCGGATTCGTTCGACCAAGGCGTTTGGCAATTGACCGTTTTGAGGGTGCAAGAGGATGACCCGAAATCGCCTCGTTTGATGGCCACGTTGCTCTCGCCAAGCGGAGTGTCTGAAAGATGGTTGCTCAAACGCATCGAAGATTCGAAAGCGGACCCGAACAAGAAAGAAGACCCAAGCAAGAAAGAAGAACCAGCCAAGAAAGCCGAGTCAGCGGAGAAAGTCGAGTCAGCGGAGAAGACAAAGTCATCCGAGGCTGGGCAAGAGATTGCGTCCGTCACGGACCCGATCGAATTGGTCTATCCGCTCGGTGCATTTGGGCTGACGGAGCCACCCGAGCAGCCAGCTTTGGTGATGTTTCGCGGCGCGACGGTGTGGACGTGTGGCGACGACGGCGTGATCAGCCCGTGCGACGTGCTGGTTCGTGGTGGCGTGATTGCCGAAGTCGGACAAAATCTGAAGGTCCCCAAAGACTGTGTGCAAATCGATGCCAATGGGAAACACATCACGCCGGGGATGATCGATTGTCACTCGCACATGGCGACCGATGGCGGGATCAATGAGGCAGGGCAAGCGGTCACGTCCGAAGTGCGTGTCGAAGACTTTATCGACAACACCGACATCACGATCTATCGGCAATTGGCCGGTGGGGTGACGTCCGCCAATATCCTGCACGGTTCGGCCAATCCGATTGGCGGGCAAAGCCAAGTGATCAAATTGCGTTGGGGCGGAACGATGCAAGCGTTGAAATTTGCCGAAGCTCCGCTGGGGATCAAGTTCGCCTTGGGAGAAAACGTCAAACGCAAACCAAACCGTTACCCGACGACACGCATGGGGGTCGAACAGATTTTGCGCGATCAGTTCCTCGCGGCGCGGCAATACGAAGCGGCCAACACCGCTTGGCACAACGGTGTCCGTGATCAATTGCCTCCGCGACGTGATTTGCAGCTCGATGCATTGGTCGAAATTCAGCGAGGCGATCGTTGGATTCATTGCCACAGTTATCGGCAAGACGAAATTGTGGCCACATTGGATGTGCTCGAAGAGTTCAATATCCGCATTGGTACGCTGCAACATATTCTCGAAGGCTATAAGGTCGCCGATCGAATTGCCGAGCATGGAGCGATGGCGTCGACGTTTGCGGATTGGTGGGCGTATAAGTTCGAAGTCTATGACGCTGTCCCTTACAACGGTGTTTTGATGCATGATGCCGGGATCGTAGTTTCCTACAACAGTGATGATCCGGAACTCGGCCGTCACTTGAACACCGAAGCGGCAAAGGCCACCAAATACGGCGGTGTGCCTGAGCAAGAAGCGTTGAAATTTGTGACGTTGAATCCAGCCAAGCAGCTTCGCATCGACGACCGCGTCGGATCGATTGAAGCAGGAAAGGATGCGGATTTGGTTGTTTGGAGCGGGCGTCCGCTGTCGACCACGTCACGCTGCGAGCAGACTTGGATTGATGGTCGCCGCTACTTTGATGTCGATCAAGATCGCAAGCTGAGACAACGTGATCGCGAGCTTCGTTCGCGGATCATTCAAATCGCCTTGCAAGAACCAAAGCAAGAAAAGCCACAGGACGAGAAAGACAAAGTCGAGGAAGAGGATCGTTGGACACGCATTGATGTGTTCTGTAACGCAGGGCGAAACGCCGGAGGTGTACAATGAAGATTTTGAATGTCATCGGTTGCTTGTTGGCGTTATGCAGTGCGGTCGGCGTCGGTAGCGCGGCGGCCAATGATCAAATCCCTGGCCCCGAGCAATCGCGACCGCTGTTGATCCGTGGTGCAACGCTGCACACGGTCGACGGTGATGTGATCGAAGCCGGGGATCTGTTGTTCGACAATGGCCGGATCGTGGCGGTTGGAAACGACATCCAGCCAGAGAAAGGAACGCAAGTCATCGAAGCCGCTGGAAAGCATGTTTATCCAGGGCTGTTTGATGGAATGACCGATCTCGGGTTACGCGAGATCACGGGAGTCGATGTCACCGTGGATCACGCCGAACGAGGCGACAAGAATCCCAACGTTCGATCATGGGTTTCGGTGAATCCCGATAGCGAACTGATCCCGGTGGCGCGAGCCAGCGGCGTGTTGTTGGCGCATGTAGCGCCGGGAGGACGATTTTTTCAAGGTCAATCCGCAGTCATGCAGTTGGATGGCTGGACGGCTAGCGAGATGAATTTGTCCGCGCCTAGTGCGATGTGCGTTTCTTGGGGAGCGACCCAAGTCAGCGATGCGGATCCCAAGGCCGAAGCGAAAAAGCGTGATCAGAAGTTAGAGGAATTGGATCAATGGTTGGATCGAGCCGCTCGTTACGCCGAGCAGCGAGCGGCGGGATCGGCGATCGAGGACATTCAATTAGAAGCCCTGTTGCCTGTGATCCAAGGGCGTTTGCCGCTGATGATTCACGCGGATCGACGCGACTCGATTGAGTCCGCCGTGGCGTACGCTCAGAGCCGAAAATTGAAGCTGGTGATCTACGGTGGCTACGATGCTGCGGACTGTGCTGAATTGTTGAAACACTACAACGTTCCCGTGATCATTGCGGGAACGCTGCGTTTGCCGCTTCGTCGACACGATCCATTTGATCATCCCTACACCCTTCCGCAGCGGTTGCAAGCGGCGGGCGTGAAGTATGCCATCGCCGGCGAGGGCCCGGGGTATCCAGGCGGTGCGTCGAACGTCCGCAATCTGCCCTACCATGCCGGGTGTTCGGTCGCCTACGGGTTATCGCGTGAGGATGCGGTCCGCGCGATCACGCTTTCGCCAGCCGAGATTCTCGGGGTCAGCGACCGTGTCGGTTCATTGACCGTCGGCAAAGACGCGACGTTGATCATCGCGGACGGCGACATCTTGGAAACCGAGAGCAATGTCGTCGATGCCTATATCCAAGGTCGCAAAGTCGATTTGTCGAGTCGCCATACCATGTTGTTCGACAAGTACCGCCGGAAATACAACCGCAGTCGCTAGAGATGGCACGCTAAGGATGCTCGGCCACAATCTCGTCAAAGCTATTTAGATGCATCGAGAGATTGTCGGCAGGTTCGTCGGTTGCCACCGCGATCGCTGCGATGAACGATTCACGCGGATGAAACGAAAAGAATTTCCAATCTCGATCGCTTTCCAATTTGGGATTGAGCATTCGGATTGTGGGCGTGTCGTCGTCGATGTTTTCAAACGCAAAATCCGACAGCGGCGTGTGTAGCCCCGTGCCAATCGCTTTGATGAACGCTTCTTTGAGCGTCCATACCTTCAAAAACGCCAACTTGCGTCGCGCGGTGTCGGTAAACGATTGAACGTATTCGATTTCAGGCGTCGAGAAATACCGTGTTGCGAGTTCGGGATCGGTGCGTCGTTCGAGTCGTTCCACATCGACCCCGAGCAATTGATGTTTCGCATGACCGATTCCACACAAGACTAAACCGTCGGTGTGCGCGATATTGAACGGAGTCGAAATTTCGGCCGGTGACTTGACCGCCGGTTTGCCATGTTGCAGACAGCAGAACTGAATCGATTTTGGCGATACGTTGGCTGCGCCCGAAAATTGGCCGAGCAGGTGTCGAGCCATCCCACGTCCGACAATGTGTTGGTTGCGGCTTGTCATCACGCGGAATCGATCGGCCCGCTCGCATTCGGATTCATCGAGCCATTGGTGACAATACGCTTCGATCGGACCAGGATGCGAGGACGAGCTCGTCGCATGCCACACGCTCACCACCGCTTCGTCGTTGGAAAAGTTCGATGATGCACGTGCGGAGGACATCGCAGTCGGACAGGCAGAGGAGTGAGATGAGGGAAGCATGGCCGCTATTTTCGTTAAAACCGCGAGAGGCGAAAGGAGTGCTAAAGTCGCCGTAAACGAAAACGATTCAAAAGGTTCAATGAGGGCCGGGGGCCGCGGTCGATTTAATGATAACCAACCGTATCCTACGCGCCGTTGAGTTAGTTGACACCGTTTTCTTGGGTGACGAATGCAAACGATGATTTTAGCCCAAATGCAGCAGGCACAGCTATTGATGTTGGCTGGGTTTGTGATGTTGGGATGGGTTCTAGCCCGCCGCCAAATCGCATTGCGGAAACGGGTCACCCAGGATTCGCGGGCCGCCAACCGGGAACTCAAAGCGATTCAGAAACGCAAGGATCCCGTGGCGCCCCTTTCGGATGCCCCCGTGGAAACTCAGCGTTGGCAAGTCGCGATGTTTGACCTGCAACGTGAATTGACCGCCGAATTGGATACCCGTATCGCGGTCGTGCAGACGTTGTTGCGGCAAGTGGACGAGCGAATCGAGACGCTCGCCAACGTCCAGCCCGATGCTTCGGTCGCCAATCCTACTGCCGAGGACGAGCATCACACGGTGTTGCAGTTAAGAATCTCAGCTCTGAGTCACGCGGGGCTGACGGCGCAGCAGATCAGCGAGAAGCTTCAATTGCCGATCGGGGATGTCGAACTGATGCTCAGTTCCAGCCCCGCGGCGTCTTAATTCGCTGCAGCACGCTGGAGCCCCAAAATCCATTCTCTCGCTTCGGCGGCCAGAAAGAACGAACCGCAAATCACCAAGCCGCCTCCGGGGCTGGCCAATTCGCGTCCGCGTTGGCAAGCCTCGATCGCATTAGCGATCACCTGCGTTCGTCGACGATCGGTTTCGGGCACCATCGTCAACATCTCGTCCGGTTCGCGGTAGCGTGGGTTGCCGCTGTATTTGGTCAGCACGAGGTGAGTCGCTTTGGGGGCCAAGGCGGCCAGCATCGGTTCGGCCGACTTGTCTCGGCTGGTTCCAAACACGACGGTGATCTCGCGGTCGGCCAAACGGTCGTGGATCGTTTTGATCAACGCGGCGATCGAATCCTCGTTGTGGGCGGCATCGACAATCGCGACGACGTCGTTGTCCAATTGGAAACGCTCGATACGCGCGGTGCAGTTCAGCGAGGCCAAACCCGAGGCGAACGCGGTTCCGGGGACCGCTAGACCCGATTCGGCCAACAGATCTGTCACCGCGATTGCCACTGCGGCATTGCGAGCTTGATGATCCCCTTCCATCGCCAGCGTCACTTCGCGGGATTGGCAAAGCGGGGCCGTGCGCCCTTGGTAGCACAGTTTGGATCCCCAATCACCGCTTGGTTCGATGGAAATGAGAAAGTCTCCGCCGGGGTGTCCTGCATCGTTGATGGAGGCCCCGGCCGGGGCAGGCGTTTCCGCTAGCTGGTACAGCGGGGCGTTTTGCTCGGCGGCCGTCCGCTGGATCACCTCGATCGCCGCGGGGCGGGCAACGCTCGAGACAACCGGGACGTTCGGCTTGATGATTCCCGCTTTTTCGGCCGCAATCTCGGCGATCGTATCGCCCAGCACGTGTTGGTGGTCGAGTCCGATGCTGGTAATCGCCGTCACCGACGATGAAAAGACGTTGGTGCTGTCGAGCCGTCCGCCAAGTCCGACTTCGAGAATGATGGCATCACACGCTTGGGACTGGAAATGCAGCATCGCCATCGCGGTGGTCAGCTCGAAAAACGTCGGCCCCGGGCCCGGTTCGCGATCCATTTCCTCGACCACGCCGCGAATCCGATCGACTAGGCCGACGATTTCATTGGCGGTGCAAGGGACGTGATTGATCCGAAATCGCTCTTCCAGCTGATTTAAATGGGGCGAGGTGTAAAGCCCCGTGCGATAGCCCGCGTTGCTGAGGATCGCGGCGACCATGGCGGCGGTCGATCCTTTGCCCTTCGTACCGGCGATATGGACGAGCGGAATGGGGGGCTTGGACGAATTTGCATGGACATGATCGCCCAGACCGATGCGTTCTGACAATTCGGCCATCCGCCGCAGCCGAAACGGGTACCGCGTCGGCGTGGTCGAAATCCGTTCGTAATTGATCCGCTCGTACAGGAAATCGAGCGAGTCTTGGTAGCCAGGGGCAGTCATGAACGTGAGACGACACGAGACGAGGAATGCGGCCGACGGAGGCGCTGCGACACTGGCTTCCGAAGCCAGAGCGTGTTTTTTAGGCTTTTAGGTAGCGGATTGGCAATCCGTGATGCGTTGCCAGTGCGGTTTTGGCAGTGTCCAATACAAACCTGAAGTATTCCGTCGTTAAAAATTCGAACCCTTTCCAGCACGACGCCGTAACGTAAAAACCTTTGGAACCCGGTGTTTTTTTTGCTGAGATTCCAAACCGTTACGATCCCATTTTCCTTCTTCTCAACACAGAAAGCGTTTGCTCGTGGATACCGATGCTACTGCGGTCGCTGAGTCTGCCGGCCAACCCGCTCCGAATAGTTCTGCGGACACCGATTCGGGGGTGGTCATTGAAACCCGAAACCTGAGCAAGATCTATCGCGACTTTTGGGGCCGAAAGAAGGTCCACGCGCTGAAGTCGCTCGATATTGAAGTCCGCCGCGGCGAAATCTTCGGTCTGCTCGGTCCCAACGGTAGCGGCAAATCGACGACGATCAAACTGATCCTCGGGTTGCTGTTCCCAACCAGCGGCCGTGTGCTGGTGTTTGACAAGGACGCGACCGAAACGAGCAAAAACGAGCGGATCGGCTACCTGCCCGAAGAATCGTACCTGTACAAATTTTTGACGGCCGAGGAAACGCTCGATTTCTACGGTCGACTGTTCAATATGTCCGGTGCCGACCGAAAGAAACGCGTCGACGAATTGATCAAGCTGGTCGGGCTGCAAGGCGCCAAACACCGCCAGCTTCGCGAATACAGTAAAGGGATGACGCGACGTGTCGGGTTGGCCCAGGCGCTCATTAACGATCCCGACCTGATTTTGCTCGACGAACCGACCACGGGCCTCGACCCGATCGGAACTCGCGAGATGAAGGATTTGATCCTCGCGCTGCGTGACCAAGGCAAGACGGTTCTGCTGTGCAGCCACCAATTGGCCGACGTGCAAGACGTTTGTGACCGGGTTGCGATTCTGCATCAAGGCGAACTGAAGGAACTTGGCCGTGTTTCGGATCTGTTGAAGGTCCAAGACATCACCGAGGTTCACGCACGTGGGTTAAGCGATGCGGCCAAGTCCGAGATCGCCGATGTGATCAAACGGCACGGCGGAACGGTCGAATCGATCGACAACCCAACGACAACGATGGAAGACCTGTTCTTGAACATCGTTCGTGAAAGTGAAAATCGCCCCGGAGCACGTCGGGTGACGAGCGAAAGTGATGTGACGGAGGAAGCCGGTCAATGACGCTACAACCTGAGGATTTCTGGTCATTTTATGAATGGCTTGTCCGTCCCAATGCGTTTCTCGAAAGTGCGTTGCTGCAAGGCATCGTGCTGTTCGTGCTCGCGATTGTGTTGGGATTGATCATTGGATACATGGTCTCGGCTGCCCGCTATGGACCGAGCGAAGGTTTTTACGCGGTTGCCCGCACGGTTCGCGACCTGATTCGTTTCGACTTGCCCGGCACGTCGGCACGCCGCGTGATGGCGCTGGCCCGGTTGGCGTTCAAAGAGGCGATTCGTCGAAAAGTCTTGTTCGTCGTCGGCTTGTTCGTCGTTGGCTTGCTATTAGCCGGATGGTATTTGAACCCCGAAAGCGATGATCCTGCGCGGCTGTACATCAGCTTTGTTTTGACCGCCACGAACTATCTGATCCTCGCCTTGGCGTTGTTCATCAGTGCGTTTTCGCTGCCAGCGGATATCAAGAGTAAAACGATCTATACGATCGTCACCAAACCGGTGCGTCCCACCGAAATCGTACTCGGCCGGATGCTCGGCTTTGTTGCCGTGGGAACCATGATGATGGTTCCGATGGGATTGGCGAGCTACTTGTTCGTCACGCGTGGTTTGCGTCACACGCACCTCGAAGTGACCGATGTGCGTGAACTCAGCAATGGCCGACTCGAAGGCGAAACCGATTACATTCGTGGCCATAAGCACACGTTTTCGATTGACCCTGATTCCGGAGGCCTGGGGCTTACCGACATGGTTCGTGGACACCGCCACGTGGTCACGCAAGCCGAAGATGGCTCGTTCACAATCGGTCCGGCGACCGGCGCCCTGCGTGCTCGGATTCCATCCTACGGTGAAGTCCAGTTCTATGATCGCCAAGGCGACAAAAAGGACGCCGGGATCGACGTCGGTAACGAAAAGGTCCAAGAGGGTTACGGAAGTGCCGGGATCGCGCGATTGGTCGGCGTGACCCAAGGGCCTCGTCGCGCCGAACATGGTTACATCGAAGGCGGAACGCTTGGTGTGGCCGAATTCACCTTTTCCGATGTCACGCCCGAGCGTTATCCCGACGGATTGCCGCTGGACATGTCGATTCGAGCTTACCGTTCGTTCAAGGGCGATATCGTGACCGGGATTCGTGGTTCGATCACGATGAAGCATCCCGATCAAGCGATCAGCAGTAACCCGATCACCTTCATCGTTGACGAATACACCGTCGACGAAAAATTGTTGCCACTCAATATCGAAGGCACCGACGGTAACGAAACGCGAATGCTGAATGTGTTCGACGATTTGGTGGACGAAAACGGTCAGATGTTGGTGCAAATTCGCTGTTTGGACCGCAGCCAATACCTTGGGGTGACCAAGAGCGGCGTCTACTTGCGTCCCGGTGAGAACAGTTTTGGTTGGAACTTGACCAAGGCTTACATTTCGATCTGGTTGCAGATGACGATGATCATTGCCTTTGGGGTGATGTTCAGTACGTTCCTCAGTGGTCCTGTGGCGATGGTGGCGACCGCCGTGTGCGTGTTGCTCGGGTTCTCGGCCGAACAGGTTTACGACACCCGCTACTACATCGATTCGGGAATCGAACGAGGTGGAGGACCGATTGAATCGGTTGTTCGTATTTTGAAACAGGATGCGATGACGACTCAGTTGGACGTCGATGCGTTGGCCGGCAAAGTGATCAAAGCGGTTGATGCGGGAATTGTCTATACGCTTGACGCAATCGCGACCGCACTGCCGAACTTGCCCAAGATGGTCAGTACGGCGGAGTATGCCGCTAGCGGTTTCGATATCTTTGGTGCGTTGTTGGCACGCCATGCCGCCGCAACGCTTGGCTATTGCATTTTGGCATTTGTTGTCAGTTACTTCTTCTTGAAATCGCGTGAGATCGCGGCATGAACCGAACTACTGTCCTCAGTCGCAAACTTATCTACCTCGTCATCCTGTTGGCCATGGTGGTCCCCTTGTACATGCTTGGTCAACCGAGCGGTGGCAGCGGGGATACCGGCGGTCAGCTAACCGAGATGCGGGATAAGTTTAATATCGCCGAAAGCGACCTTGGCGAAATCAGTCCGGCCAGTGAAACGATGAAACTGGCTTCGTTGGGACTTCGCGGAGTGGCGGCAACGCTGTTGTGGAATAAGGCGCATCATTACAAGGTGCTGCACGAATGGGACCGTCTGAAGGCGACCCTCAACAACATCGCACTGCTGCAGCCTCACTTTGACAAAGTTTGGGAGCATCAGGCTCACAACCTTGCCTACAACGTTTCGACCGAGTTCGACGATTATCGCCAACGCTACGAAATGGTGCGTGAGGGGACGGAGTTCTTGTCCAAAGGGGTTCGCCAAAACCGTAACGCACCCCGTTTGGTCTGGTACACCGGATGGTTCTATGGCAACAAAATGGGGATGTCCGACGAGAAGACTCAGTTCCGAAAACTGTTCTCCGAAGACGAAGTGCTGCACGAATCGTTGATGAAACAAGGGATCGCCGTGGACAGCCCCGAGGCGCGAGGTCCCTACTTTAAACCTGACAATTGGTTGGTCGGACGATTGTGGTTGATGCACGGATATGACATCGTCGATTCGGGCGTGAAAATTCGTCGCCAAACCCCGCTGAACTTCTTTGAAACCGGTCCGAAGTGGCGGATCAAGCACGCCGAAGCGATCGAAGAAGAAGGCGTGTTGGATGACCGTGCCCAAAACGCATGGCAGTTGGCATCCGAAGGTTGGCGCCGATTCGGCGAGCGAAGTGTTCCTACGACTTCGCCCTTTACGATCAAATTGGGCCAGCTGGATGAGCTCGTTCGGCTAAAAGCACTGCGGATCGAAGAGTTCAAAAAGACGGTCGGCGACGCGGCGGCCGGAGCGAACGAACATTCCGATTTCATGACGTTGGCGAAACGAGCCGATCCGAAAGTGCGATTGCAAGCGATCGAATTGGCTGGCGAGATTGCCGACCTCGAGCAACGTCGCAACAAGACCGATGGTTACCGTAAACAGATCAATTATCCTTACTGGGATACGTTGTCGTTGGCCGAGCAAGAAGAGCGAACCGTCACCGCGCGTCGCTTGATCTATGAAGCCGAAAAGGCCAACGAAGCCGCCGAGCTGGACAAGGCGATCGATCTGTATGAGCAAGCGTTTGCGATCTGGGCCGAAATCTTTGACGACTATCCGATTCTGACGATCGACGATTCGGCCGAGGATCTGATGCAGTCGGTTCGACGTTACTCAGTTGCGATCGATAGCGAAGAATTGCCAGAGGATTTCCCGCTCAATGCGTTTGTTGAAATGATGGCCGGTGGACGCGAAGTCAGCTCCGAAGTCTACGAGGACATTCGTCTGACTCAGAAAGAGAAGGCCGAGCAACGCAAGAAGGAATTGGAAGCCGAAGAACGCGAACGAGAGCGTCAGGCTGCCGAAGAAATGAAGGCTGCCGAGGAAAAGAAAGCAGCTGAAAAGAAGGCCGCCGAAGAGAAAGCTGCTGAGGAAAAGGCTGCTGAGGAAAAGGCTGCTGAGGAAAAGGCTGCTGAGGAGGACGAAGCGGCCGAGATGAAGAAGGAAGACGAAAGCGAGGCAGAGACGTCCGGCGATGACAAGACCGAAGAGGTATCGCAAGACGACGACGCCCCTGACGCTGAAAAGGCGGAGACCGAAGAAGCGGAAGTGACCGAGGTCGAGACGGCGGACGAATCCGATTCACAAGCGGAGTCCGAGAACGCCGACGAGTCGTAATCGAGATAGAGTCGATCCACGTTTTGACCGGGATCGCTTGTTGAAGTGGATCACCTCGAGCGTCGTCTGCGGTTTTGACTGCGAGAGGTGGCGGTGGTGGGTGTTTTCGCCGCCACGCTAGACCGCCGCTTTGGGTTGCGTTCCGCCATTTCCGCAAACAAACGTCTGTTACGGGGGAACGCGTTTATGACTACCAATCACCCTGCGGATCCGTCCGCGATCTTGCAGACCGCGTTTGGCTTTTGGCATTCCAAAGTACTGCTGACTGCAGTCGAGTTTGGAGTGTTCACCAAGCTTGGCGACCGGCATGTGAGCGGCGCCGAACTTGGTGCGGAATTGGGGCTGCACCCGCGTGGGATCGCCGACTTTTTTGACGCCTTGGTGGCGATGAAGTTTCTTGGCCGCGATGGCGACGGCCCGACATCCTTGTACTTCAACACGCCTGAAGCGGCGTTGTTTCTCGACGAAGCAAGTCCGCGTTACATCGGCGGCATTCTCGTCATGCTGAATGCCAGGTTGTTCAAATTTTGGAACGATCTACCTGAAGCGTTACGCACCGGCAAACCGCAGAACGAAATCAAGCATGGGCAGAAGGGGATGTTCGAGGAACTCTACTCGGACTTGCCGCGATTGGAGCAGTTCATCGGTGCGATGACAGGATTGTCGCGGATCAACTTTGAGGCGTTGGCGGACAAATTTGATTTCTCGGGCTACCAAACGCTGTGTGACGTTGGAGGCGCCAGCGGGCTATTGTGCATCGAAGTCGCCAAAAGACACTCGCACCTGAAGTGCACTAGTTTTGATTTGCCAGCGGTCCAGCCGATCGCTCAAAAACATATTGCTGCGTCTGGGTTGAGCGAACGGATCGACACGGCCGCCGGGGATTTCTTTGCCGATCCATTGCCACGTGCCGACGTGATCACGATGGGCATGATCCTGCACGACTGGAATCTCGACAAGAAAATGCAGTTGATCCAGGCCGCTTATGACGCATTGCCCGTTGGGGGAGCGTTGATTGCCATCGAAGCCCTGATCGATGATGCCCGTCGAGAAAATGTTCATGGGCTTTTGATGTCATTGAACATGTTGATCGAGTTCGGTGACGCGTTTGACTATTCCGGAGCCGATTTCCGTCAATGGTGTGGACAAGTCGGTTTTCAACGCTTTGACGTGATCCACTTGGCAGGGCCGTCCAGTGCGGCCGTGGCCTACAAATAGCCGGAATCGGCGGCCCGTCAACGTTGCCTCTACCCAAACTTGGCCCCGGTCGCCAGTTCGCTACAATGAACAATGGAATTGCACCATCATGGTGCAATTGAAACGGAGCGTCCTCCGCATTGCACCAATTCGATAGAAGCCGTCGTTGTGAAAAAAAAGTTTGCCCTTTCTGCTGCTGAAATCCAACCCCTCGCTGAGGGCTTTGGAGGTTGCTTTGCCACGGACGCGATCACCGTCGATGGCAATCCGGTGGGCTACATGTACCGTGAGGAAGCGGATTTCGAAGAGGACAGCGGGTGGCGTTTCCTGGCGGGAACCGAGACCCAGAAATATCTCGATGACGCCAACAATACCGGTATCTACGACGTCAACGAAATCGCCAACTTTGACCCCGACATTATCCCGCTGCTCGATGCCCCCGAAGGTTCGGCATTCGAGCGAGATGAAGAGAGCGGCGCGTTCGTCGATGTCTCGGATGACGACGAAGAAGACGAAGACGAGGGGTGATCACCCTCACTTCGATAAAGTAGGCTGACACGTTCTCCGTTTCCCGTATACCGGGCTGCAGCCGAGTCCTGGCCGTGCGGATCGAACGAATCGTCGATCCCGTTCGCTTTTGCCAAATCTGCGTTGCGTACCTACGGGGTGATCGGCGAGATCGTGAATTCGTAGTGCAGCGGTTGATCACCCGGGATCGTGTACTGAGCATGCGTCTGTGCTCCCCACGAATTGTCACCACCGACGCCGTGTAGCTTTGCGTCGATGCTGAGCAAATTGAAATCTCGACGCGGCAATTGATAGGGATGGGATGCGGTTTCCACATCCTCGATCGTGAACGGCCATGCACTCATGCTTACGGGAGCTTTGCCGGTGAACTTCAGCCCTCGTCCCGCTTTGTCAACGACGGCGATCCATCGGACGTCGGTCCGGTTACCTACGTCTTGTGGCCGGCAATACGGATGCACCATCTCGTCGACGCTCGATTCATAGACCGCGATCTCACCTCCGGTTTTGCGATCCCAGTACGTTTCCTGCGGGCCACGGCCATACCAACGTACTTGATCCATCGCTTGCGGGACTTTGACTTGCATGCCAAAGCGAGGAATCAGCGGCCGTTCCCCTTGGCCTGGATCGTAGTCGGAAACGACATGGATGTGACCACCGGGGAAAATTGAGTATCGCAGTGTCAATCGAGCATCACCCACGGGCAGATCGGATTCAGTGATGACATCGACGTGGTCTTTTTGTTCCTCGACCATCATCTTCGTCAGCGTCCGCTGGTCGGCTGCATTCCGCCACGCACCCAACCGGCTCAAGTACTTGTTGCGATATTGGTTGTCGTTTGGCGCTTTCCAAAACTGTGGCACAAGCGGTCCGGAAAACAGCGCATGACCATCCACCTCGAGCGAACGGAGTTCTCCGCTGCTCTTCGCAAACGTGGCCACAGTTTTGCCGGCGGTAATTTCCACCTGATCCTGCGTTTCGCTGACCACCACACGGGTAGGTTCCTCGCTATCGGTGGTCAGACTGGTACTCCAATCGTGAAGCACAAATTGGTCCCAAGCGATCCGGTGTCCGGCGTCTGCCCAAGGCAGCGGGGCCGGTAATTCAAAGGAAATGGTTAACAGGATCTCGCCGTTTTGATCGTCCAGCCCATCCACGGGTAGTGTGATTTCGTCGCTTGTTAATGGTGCGATGTCCAAACGGTCGAGCGTTCCCGAGCGAATGGGGTCACCGTCGCGGCGTATCACCCATTTGGCGATGAACTCGTTCAGATTGGTGAATAGAAACTTGTTCTGGACTGCAAACTTACCATTCGCCAAATCGACCGCGGTTACCTTGATGTTTTGGTGAACCTTTTTGACTTCCCAAAGATGAGGATTCAGACGGCGATCCGGTTGGACGAGACCATTCATGCAAAAATTACCATCGTTGGGTTGGTCCCCAAAATCGCCACCGTAGGCAAAAAACGTATCGGGGCTGTTCGCCGGTCGCTGCTGTTGTTGCGTTTTGCGAAGGTCGAGATCCAAGACAAGCCCTTCCTTACCTCGCTGCTGAACGTTGGCGACTTCTTCAGCCGACAGCGGGCGGTTGTAGATTCTTGCTTCACGAATCGGCAGTGATGACACTCGGTTGGTGACTTCGGAATTGCGACCAATGTTGACGTCAAACACACTCGGGTGAATCGTTCCCTGCAATTCTTTTTCACCTACCTGTTTGCCGTTGA
Organism: Novipirellula caenicola; assembly: GCF_039545035.1. Taxonomy (NCBI): domain Bacteria; kingdom Pseudomonadati; phylum Planctomycetota; class Planctomycetia; order Pirellulales; family Pirellulaceae; genus Novipirellula; species Novipirellula caenicola. Next base: position 23,930 of record NZ_BAABRO010000020.1, on the reverse strand, counting down.
CATACAGCCGTTGGTGCTTGCCATCGTAGGTCGCGGTGATGCGGTTTTGACCTTCGTGCAGCTGTGCGTTGTCATAGGTAACGTGAAGGCCTTTCCATGCGTCGGTGTACAGGGTGAAGTTGATGCCTTTGGCATCCAATCGCAGCAAGTATTGATGGTCGCCCTTGGAAATCAGCGGGCAAAATGCCGAAGCATGGTTGCCGTTAATCACCGCTTCGAGTGTCAAGGTTTCGGTCAACTGCAACGCCTTGGACCGTCCGACCACAACCGCTCCGGTGACTCCCTTTTCGGCATCCACGTCTCCGATCACGTTCGCGGATAGGTCGCTGTTTTGTTGATCCTTGACAATCACCATGGTGGGGATCGTTTTGCGAAGACCTTGGTCAACCCAATCCCAAATGAATCCACCTTGCAGGTGATCATAGGACTCGATCGCGTCCCAGTAATCTTGGAAATTACCGACGCTGTTGCCCATCGCATGAGCGTACTCGCACAAGATCAGCGGACGATCAGGATTCTTTGACGCGTAACTGACGATCTCGTCAATGCCGGCATACATTGGGCAACGAATGTCGGTGTTTCGGTCGTCGTATCCAGCGCGTTCGTATTGGACCGGACGCGACGGATCGCGTTTTTTGATCCAGTCGTAGTCGTCCATGAAATTCACGCCGTTACCGGCTTCGTTACCGAGCGACCAAATGATCACCGAGGGATGGTTCTTGTCTCGTTCGACCATCCGCTCGGTACGGTCCAGGTGAGCTTTTCCCCAAGCCGGATCCTTCGCGAGCGATTCTTGGCCGTAACCCATCCCGTGCGATTCGATGTTTGCTTCATCGACTAAATACAAACCATATTGATCGCACAGATCGTACCACTGCGGGTCGTTCGGATAATGGCTGGTACGAACCGCGTTGATATTAAATTGTTTCATCAGCTTGATGTCCTCGATCATCGAAGCGGTCGAAACTGTGTGCCCAGTGTCGGGATCATGCTCGTGCCGATTGACACCTTTCAAGTAGACGTATTTGCCGTTGATGTGCAGTAGGCCTTGTTTGATTTCGACCTTGCGAAAACCGACTCGCGAGGTGGTTACTTCGATCACGTTGCCTTGATCATCACTTAATGTCAAAAGCAATCGATAGAGGTTGGGGTTTTCGGCTGACCACAGCTTTGGTGCGACAACGTCTTTGGTCAAGGTTCGATTCGTCGAACGATTCGCGGGAACCTTTCCCGTCGCGATAACGTCGCGAAATACGGTTGCATTTTGATCGTCGATCAATTCGGCTGCGACTGTAAAGCTCTGTTCGCTATTTCCTGAATTGGCGATTTCGATATCGACCGACAATTTTGCGTCTTGGTAGTCCGAGTCCAGATCGGTATGCACAAAAAAGTCACGTACATGCAGCGGGGCTGCGGACCAGAGGAAAACGTCGCGAAAGATCCCGCTGAGTCTCCAGAAGTCTTGGTCCTCCAGGTAGCTGCCGTCGCTATAGCGATAAACCTCCACCGCCAAGGTGTTCTCGCCAGGCTGCAGGAAGGACGTGATGTTAAAAAGTGCCGGAGTGCGGCTGTCTTGGCTGTAGCCAACCTTTTCACCGTTGACCCACACGTAAAACGCCGAGTCGACCCCGTTGAATTGCAAGAACGTTTGGCGATCCTTCCACTGCTCGGGGATGGCGAATTGGCGACGGTACGATCCAACCGGATTGCGTTGATCAAAATTAGTAAAGTGTTTTGGCGGCTCGCCCATCACGCGAGGCGGATCTTTTTTGAACGGATAGGGGATATTGCTGTAAAGCGGAACACCGTATCCATGCATCTGCCAATTGCTTGGCACCGCCAAATCGTCCCATTGGCGAACATCAAAATCAGGACGGTAAAAATCAACCGGTCGATCGCTCGGTTGCTTCACCCAGTTGAATTTCCAAATCCCATTGAGACTTTGGAAGTAAGGCGTTGCTTCGGGGGTGGCTTGGATTGCACTTTCGCGATCCGCAAACGGCAACGACGTCGCACGTGGTGGTTGCTTGTTTTGCGAAACGATCTGTTCGTTTTCCCAATCGTGGGGTTCTGCGGTCGCGGGTGTGGTGTAGCAGCAAAGACAAATGGCACAGGCCGCAAATGTGATCGAGCGTGCGATTAGGGAGGATCGTAGAAGGGGCCGACGATTGCCTTGCGATTCAGAAAGCATCTTGGACTCACTCTCGTTTTGATAGACAGGACAAGCCGCAGATCGTCATGGGGGTGGACTCTGCATCATGTTTTGGGGATCGAATTAGTCTAACGGAATTGCGCTGGGCTCGCACATCAACGACCCTGCAAAACGCTACAATCGGTTGTCATTGCCGAAGACCTGTTTTTCTATCCTCCTTTGCAATTAGTGTTTTCAGACATGGCTCGATTCAAAATCGCGGGTATCAATTTTGATCATTTTCATATGGGGGATTTGTTGCGAATGGTGCACGAACACCCCGACGCCGAGATCGTTGGGCTGTGCGACAATGATCCTCAGCGAATGACTGCTGCGGCAAAATCATTTCAGGTTCCTGAGGACCGCATTTTTACGGATCACGTGGCGTGTCTTCAGCAAACCAAACCCGATCTGGTGATCCTTTGCCCGGCGGCGTCGCAGCATGGCGAGTGGGTCGAAAAGGTCGCTCCGTTCGGTTGCGACATTATGGTCGAGAAGCCGTTTGCCGGGTCGTTGGCCGAAGCCGACCGGATGATCGCGGCCACACAGGCTTCGGGAAGCCGGTTGGCGATCAATTGGCCACTGACTTGGATGCCATCGCATCGCACCGCCAAGCGGTTGATCGACGAAGGCGTGATCGGCGAGGTCCTCGAAGTGCATCACTATGGCGGCAACCGTGGCCCGCTGTGGCATGCCGCCGATAAGGTCGAGCGAACCGCCAGCGACGTCGAGCGTGAAAAACCTAACAGCTGGTTTTACAAGCGAGACCAAGGCGGTGGGTCGCTGCTTGATTATGCCGGCTACGGAACAACGCTGGGGACGTGGTTCATGAACGGCCGTCGCCCGATCGAAGTCAGCTGTGTCGTCGACCAGCCCGAGGGATTGGAGGTGGACGAGCACAGTATCATTGTCGCCCGCTATCGCACCGGTTTGTCCAAATTTGAAACTCGCTGGGGAACCTTTACGGATCCGTGGACACACCAACCACAACCCAAGTGCGGTTTTGTGATCGTGGGGACGCAGGGAACGATTTCTAGCGAAGACTATGCCGGCGTCGTCAATCTTCAAACCGAAAACCAGCCCGCCGCGCACCCGATCGAGGTAGACGTGCTGACGCCGCCTCAGCAGAATCCGGTGCAGTACATGGTCGATGTGATTACCCGCGGAGGTCAAGTCGAAGGACCGCTAAGCCCCGAGATCAGCCGCATCGGTCAACAAATTGTCGACACGGCGGTGCAAAGTGCACAGCAGCGGGCGACATTGCCGCTGCTGGATTAAGCGTGCATCGTCATGCCAATTTGGAATCCTGCTTGAATGGCTTCACTCACTGCAATCCTTTCGATCCAAGCTGCGGAAAAGTCGCATGGCAAAACGCGTGCGCTGCGTGGTTTGTCGCTCGATCTTTATCCCGGCGAGCTGCTTGGGTTGCTTGGTCCGAATGGTGCCGGCAAAACCACTTTGATTCGCTGTCTGGCCGGCCGTAGTCGATTGGATAATGGATCATTTAAATTTGCGTTGGGAACCGATCGCACTCGATCGCTTGGCGTGGTTCCGCAAAGCATCGCTCTATATGACGATTTAACGGCGCAACAAAACTTGATGGTGTTTGGGAAACTGCATGCCGTGAATCGACGCCGACTTGGTCAGCGAGTCGACCAGGCGCTGCAGTGGGCGAACCTTACCGATCGGCGTCACCATCTTGTGAAAACATTTTCCGGTGGGATGCAGCGTCGGCTCAATATCGCATGCAGTGTCTTGCATCGTCCTGCGATCTTGCTTCTCGACGAACCGACCGTGGGAGTCGATCCACAAAGCCGAGGCCGCATCCATGAAATGATTGACGAACTGCGTGACCGTGGGACAGCAATTCTTTTGACCACGCACCAATTGGACGAAGCTCAATATCGCTGTGATCGGATCGCGATCGTCGACCAAGGCAAGGTGATCGGGATGGGCACGTTGGATGAATTGATCGCTAGAACGGTCGGACACTGCCAATTGCTGCGGATCCGATTTCCGCATGTCGTCGATGCAACACGGCATGGTTTGTCGATGGACGAGTCCGGGACGACCGGAACGTGCGAGATTTCGAACCCTGCCACTCAATTGGCTGAAATCTTGACAAGCCTCGAGCGTGATCAACTACAAGTGGCCCAAGTGGTGTTAAAGCAGCCGACGCTTGAGGATGTCTTCTTGCATCTAACGGGCAAGGAACTGCGAGAATGATTGCAACCATTTTTCAAATCTCGCTGTTGCGGTTGTGGAACAACAAACAAGAGCTTGTGATGGTGCTGGTGTTGCCAATCTTGTTCTTCAGTATTTTTGCGATGATTTTCAGCCGGGGCGTCAGCAGCGGTGATGCCGCAATCAACGTTGCGATCGTTGATGACGACATGACCGCGACCAGCCAACGGATCGCAAGTCTGCTGAAGCAACAATCGGCACTGCAAATCGATCTGGGGCTGCTGAATACGACCAAGCGGTGGCCAATCGAGCGACTCAACCGCGTGGTGCTGCGAGACCACGACGTCGCGACCGTGGTGTACCTGCCTCGCGGAATCGAAGCCAATTTGAAATCGCGATCCAAGTCGACAGTCAAACTGTTCAGCGAGGGCAGCAATCCGATCGGCGACCAAATCATTCGTGTGATGTTGGCGCAAGTCGTTGCCGCAGCCACTCGGGATTCGCCGCCGGCAAATTCGCTTGACCCTGCGTCGTCGTCGGCGAGTCTCGAAAGATCGGCGAAGGCAACCACTGCGGACGTCGGAGCGGCCGATTCGCTGATCGACGTCGAGTCCAACAATTTGTTTGGTGCGGGCAAGCACAATCCCAAAATTGCAATGTACGCCGCCGGCATCGCAGTGATGTTCTTGCTGTTTTCGGCGACCGGAGCGGGCGGGAGTCTGCTGGAGGAACACGAAGCCGGCACGCTCGACCGGTTGCTGTCGAGCCAGTTGAGTGTCAGCGAACTGTTGGCTGGCAAATGGCTGTACATCATGTGCCTTGGTTGCGTGCAATTGACGGTGATGTTCCTGTGGGCACAGCAAGTGTTTTCGGTCGATTTGTTTGGCCATCGAAGCGGTTTTGCATTGATGACCTTCTGCACGGCGTCCGCCACGGCGAGTCTAGGCATTTGTCTTGCCGTATTTTGTCGGTCTCGTACCCAATTGACTGCCGTTTCGACCGTGCTGATCCTGACCATGTCGGCACTCGGTGGCAGTATGGTGCCGCGTTACGTGATGAGCCAAGAAATGCAGCAGTGGGGGAAACTGACATTCAACGCCTGGGCGCTTGATGGATACCAAAAAGTATTCTGGTACGATTTGCCCGTCACCTCACTGCGGTTGGAAGTGACCGTCTTGCTCGGGATGACGATCATTCTCGCCTGCATTGCACGGTTGTATGCGGATCGCTGGGATACACGTTAGTGAATTCGAAGCCAACTGTGCGGTTTTGGCACAACCACCTCTCGCTGGATTGCCCTCACCTTCATTGGTTTTGCGTTTTCGCATTCAATGAGAGCGGTCAATTTGGTACCAGGGGTGATCGAGCCAACTTCGTTTGTGCGGATGCGGCTGAATTTCGCCACTTTTTCACCTCACGCAGCAAAATGTCATGCCTGACAGCCTCTACATTGCGACGAATGAAAACGCGACCGGCAAGCGAATGGTTGCCCTTGGGGTGATGGAATTAGCGATGCGTCGTTTCGACCGCGTGCACTTCTTTCGCCCCGTCGTTCGTTCTCGCCCGCACGAAGATCAAAGCATCCGGTTGATGCGATCGCGCTACCAAATCACAACCGACCCAGACGAAATGGCGGGGGTCACGCGAATCGAAGCCCGCCGCATGTTGGCAGAGGATCGTTACGAGGGGCTAATCCAACGCATCCAACAGAAGTTCAAACGTTTGCAGGAGACGTGCGACTTTGTGATCGTCGAGGGGACGAGTTTTCAAGGATTGGCGCAAGAAATCGAATTTGAGCTGAATTCGGATATCGCGGTCAATCTTGGCTGTGCGATCATGCCCGTGTATTCGGCACGGGGCAAAAGTGTCGAAGACTGTATGCAGTCGATTTACATCGGCAACGATAGTATTACGGACCGTGGAGGCCAGGTCATTGCCACGGTACTGAACCAAATTGATGCAGCGAATGAATCGGAGCTGCGGTCGGCCTACAACCAGACATCGTCGGCTTCCCAAGCTCCCTTGTACCTGCTTCCTGAGGAACCGCTACTGCGTCAACCGACGCTTCGCGAGATTCAAGTGGGACTCAATGCGACGAAATTCAGTGGCGACGAAACGACGTTTGATCGCGAAGTGACGCGGTTGAAGGTCGCTGCGATGCTGTTGCCGGACTTTCTCGAGCGGTTGTATCCATCGAGTCTGGTGATCACGCCAGGGGATCGCAGCGATATTTTGGCCGGCTGTGCACTGGCGTCGCTCGATGCGAACGGGCCATCACCAGCCGGAATCTTGTTGACCGGTGGGATGTTGCCGCCGCTGGCGGTCCAGCAATTGATTTGCAACACGTCTGGCATGCCTGTTTTGTTGACGTCGGTGGATACGTTTACCGCGGCAACCGAAGCTTCAAAGATCCGCGCAGAAATCGGCGAACATTCGCCTCGCAAAATTGATTCGGCTCTTGGTCTATTCGAACAATCCATTGACTCCGAGGACCTTGCCACGCGATTGCAGGCGCCCGACACACACCGTGTCACTCCGATGTTATTCGAATACTCGTTGATTCAACGAGCTCGCGAGAAACGTGTTCGCATCGTCTTGCCAGAAGGCAGTGAGCCTCGCATTTTGCAAGCGGTCGATGTGCTTCGCCGCCGTGATGTTGCCGAGATTGTGTTGCTGGGGGATCCGGTTGCGATTCGTGCTGCGGCGAGTCATGTGGGAATTTCGATTTCCGATTCTGGTGTGGAGATCATCGATCCCAAGACCTCACCGCTTCGCGAATCGTTTGTCAACGAATATTACTCGATGCGGAAACACAAAGGGGTGACCTTGGACGTCGCAAGTGACCGCATGCTCGAAGTCAGCTATTTCGGCACGATGATGGTCGCCAAAGGACTCGCTGGCGGGATGGTCTCGGGATCGATCCACACCACTGCGAACACGATTCGCCCGGCGTTTGAGTTCATCAAGACACGCGAAGGTGTCGGATGCGTCAGTAGCGTGTTTTTGATGTGTCTAAAGCATGACGTGTTGGTTTACGGCGACTGCGCGGTGATTGCGAATCCGACGGCGGATCAACTCGCAGAAATCGCATCGAGCAGCGCCAACACGGCGACGCAATTTGGGATCGATCCGCGGGTGGCGATGCTGTCGTATTCGACCGGAGAGAGCGGGCATGGTGAGGATGTTGAACGGGTTCGCGAAGCGACAGCGATCCTGAAACGCAAACGCCCCGAGCTGCTGGTCGAAGGCCCGCTGCAGTACGACGCGGCAATCGATCCCGCCGTGGCAGCCACGAAATTGCCTAGCAGTGCGGTGGCCGGACGCGCGACCGTGTTCATCTTTCCTGACCTCAATACCGGCAACAACACCTACAAAGCGGTCCAGCGATCAGCAGGGGCGGTTGCCATCGGCCCTGTGCTGCAGGGATTACGAAAACCGGTGAACGATTTATCTCGTGGGTGTACCGTGGCTGATATTGTTAACACGGTGGCAATCACTGCGATCCAGGCTCAAGACTCATGAACATCCTTGTCTTCAATGTTGGCAGCACGACGCTGAAATACGCTTGTATCGACTCGGCCTCGGGAAATCGATTGACCGAAGGGCTGGTCGATCGCATCGGTCAAGTGGGCGGTGACGCGGCCGATCATCTAAATGCGGCACGAATTGCATTGGATCGGCACAAGGACATCGACTTGGCCGCGATTGGGCACCGAGTGGTGCAAGGAGGCGCTCGCTTCGCCACACCGACGCTTGTCGATGACAATGTGCTGGTGGAACTGGCCACGCTTGATACGCTTGCGCCGCTGCACAATCCGCCCGCGAGATCGGTCATCGAGGCGATCGCCGCACGGAACCTTTCCGTTCCCCAAGTCTTGGTTTTCGACACCGCCTACTTTTCCAGCTTGCCGCCCAAGGCATACCGCTACGCGATTGCCACTTGGGCATACAGCGAGCATGGTGTGCGGCGTTATGGAGCGCACGGCACGTCGCACCGTTACGTTACCGAACAAGCGATAAATACGCTTGATGCGGCGACCACCGGCCAGCGTGTCATCTCGCTGCATCTCGGGGGCGGCGCCAGCGTTACCGCGTCGATCGATGGCGTTGCCATCGATACATCAATGGGGATGACTCCGTTGGAAGGGTTGGTGATGGCATCGAGGACCGGTGACATCGACGCCTCCGTGCCACTGTATTTGATGCGGCAAACGGGGATGACGGTCGACCAAACGGATGCCTTACTCAACAAGCAAAGTGGATTGCTAGGGCTTTGCGGCGATGTCGATATGCGAACGGTTCTGACGCGGCGAAGTCAAGGCGATGCGGATGCCGCGCTGGCCATCGAGGTGTATGTCCATCGAATCCTAAAATACATCGGTGCCTATTTTGCAATTCTCGGTGGGCTCGATGCCTTGGTGTTCACAGCAGGCGTCGGCGAGAACGCTGCCGAACTACGCACGCTGATCACGACTCCGCTGGCTCATCTAGGGATTGTGATCGATCCCAACGCAAATGAATCGCCGCTGGGCGAGCGGACGATCGCGGATTTAACCCACCCTTCGGCGACCGTTCGCACCTTGGTGGTGGCGACCGATGAAGAGCAAGCGATCGCCAAACAGGTTTACGATCAACTGTTTTCGTGATTGGGCGCACGGGGCCGATTGCGTTCCGCTTGTGGAACGCTCAGGTTTCGGTCTTGGTCACACGCGTGTCGGTTTGGGGGTTGGTTAGCAGACGAGGCAACCGGAACTCACGGTGATCGCATGGGCGGAGTATGATGTTGGAACCGAGTCGGTTCTGCCTCCCTCTCTACCTCGCACCACGGGACATCATGCTACGCCCTATTTCTTTGCTGCCGTTATTCGTTCTCTTGTGGGTTAGTCTGGATGTTTCGCCAGCACTGGCTGAACGCGATCCGATTCGGTTGACGCATGGTCCGATGCTCGGGATGTCGACGGCGCACAGCGTCAGAGTTTGGGGGCGAACTTCGGACCCGGGATCGTTTTGGGTTCAATACGGTACCGCCGAAGATGCCATGGACCAACGGAGCGATGCCGCTCGAACACGAATCGAAAACGACAATACAGGCGTCGTGACGCTAACCGATTTGCAAGCGGACACGCGGTACTATTATCAAATCGTTGTCAATGAGCGTCCGCACGGGCTGCCCGGTACTTTTCGTACGCTGCCAAGTGCTGAAGATTCTCGCAACCCAGAACACAACCCCGACGGTTTGTTCAACTTTCGCTTTCAGATCGGTTCGTGCGCAAATCAAAATCCTCTCAACGGGATTGGCCATCGCACGCCCACCTACGAAACGCTCAACCGCGACTGGGCGGACAAGGTTCATTTTCACGTGATGAATGGAGATTGGCTTTACGAGGAAGAGCGTGAGTATCCCGTCGAAGCTTGGCGTTTAACACAAGGCATCGACGAGGTTCCTCGCGTCGTCGAGGTGATGCCCACGATCGTAGGCGTTTGGGAGAACTACAAACTATATTTAGAGCGGGGCGTCGAGATGGCGCGTTGGCACCGCAACATGCCTAGTTTGTTCACGTTTGATGACCACGAACTGATCAACGATATATGGGGCGCTGCAGAAACAGGAAAACGGCACCGTCGCGCCGTGTTTCGCGATATTGGAACCACCGCTTGGTACGACTATCTGGGCTGGGCCAATCCCGTCGAACACTCGCAACCGGTTCATTTTGGTACCGCTACGATGAAATCCGGCAGCGACTTGTTGGTCGATGCTGATACCGATTTCACGACGCTGCCGCTCGATCAGATGCTGAACCTGCATGTCCACTGGGGGACCAAACAAGCGGGCACCGATGATATGCAGTATGACAACGATGACGGACATAAAAATTCTTATATTTATGCAATCCGCGAAGTCGTCGACGCTCATACATTGCGGCTGCACATGCCTGCAAAAGTCGACGGCGACGTCAGTTACTCGATCGGTCGACGGAGCTACGGAAAGTTCCGCGTTGCGAATTGCGAGTTTTTTCTGTTGGACACACGGGGCGATCGAGGGATGCATGACATCACACAGCGAGACAAGCCCGACGTATCGATGCTGGGCCAACCTCAACGCGAATGGCTGCTGGAAAGCATGCAGCAAAGTGATGCCGATTTCTTCTTTGTGATCTCGACGGTGCCCTTCATGATCCCGCACAGTGGAGCGGGCGGCTACGAGGTTTCCGGAAATAAAGAAGAGGCATGGACCGGGTTCTTCCATGAACGTGAACTGTTGATCGATGCTTGGGAAAAGTTGGGTAAAAAAGTGTTCGTGATGACCGGTGACCTGCATAACAGCTTTGCGATCAAGGTGACCGAAAACATTTGGGAGTTTTGCTGTGGACCGCACAATAGCGTCAATCATGTGCCAAAGTTTGACGAGAGCGATCGCCCGGCCACCGGCATCTTTAAATTCGGGCCTCGTAAATGTGACATTCGCTGGAGTTCGTATATTCTCGACGATCTACCGAGACTCGAGCGGCTGTATCCGCATTTCTGTGTCGTGCAAATCAACAATGTCTTTAATATGCCCAAGCAGCTTGGGGGCAAACGCTTGGTGGCCTATCCGCATCCTCAAGTGATCTTTCAGTATTACGACGGTCGCACCGGAGAACTCGATTACGCTGAAGCGATTTCTCTTGACCGATAGACATTATCCATGGGAGGTTTTCGTGATGAGTTTTCAATTGCAATGTTGCCGCGGTTTGTTGGTTGGATGGATGATCATCGGCGGCCAGGGGATGAATGTTGAAGCCGAGGACGTTGTTACCAAGGACCATGTCGCCGAGGACGTTGTTACCGTGAAACAAATCGATGACGAGCCGGTCGACGCGTCGCGAGACCGCAGCGTCCCGTTGCGGATCTACCTTGTCCAACAGGAGGCTCCCCAACCCATTGTCCTTTTTTCACACGGGCTGGGTGGTTCGCGAGAGAACAATCGTTATCTCGGCGAGCATTGGGCCAAGAACGGGTTCATCGGTGTTTTCATGCAGCACCCCGGCAGCGACCGCGACGTGATCGCGTCCGGCTCGGTCGTGCAGCGGCTAAGCAAACTAAAAAGTGCCGCGAGTGCCAAGAATGCGAGTGATCGCTTCGCCGATGTCTCGTTTGTGATTGATCAACTGCAGCAGTGGAACCAGCAAACCGGACACCCGCTATTTGGCAAATTGGACCTCGACCGGATCGGGATGAGCGGACATAGTTTTGGCGCTGTCACGACGATGGGAGTGGCAGGACGCAAATTCCTTACACGCCAAAACTATCATGATCCGCGGATTGATGCGTTCTTTGCGATGAGCCCTTCGTTGGCAAAAATGATTTCGCCAGCGAACGCATTCGGCGATATCGAGCAACCGGTGTTGTGCATGACGGGTACCAACGACGACAGCCCGATTGATCCGCAAACGACGCCCGAATCACGGCAACAGGTCTATGAGGCTCTACCTGATGGTGACAAATACCAACTGGTTTTCGACGGAGGCTATCACTTCACGTTCAGCGATAGTGCCGGCTTTCGTACTCGCAAACGCGATGCGAGCCATCATCCCGCGATTCAGAAAATCAGTCTCGCGTTTTGGAATGCCTATTTGCTCGACGACATCGAGGCCAAGAAGTGGCTGAAATCAGAAAGGCCAAAATCCGAAGGCCTTTTAAAGCCAAGTGACAAGTGGCAATGGAAATGAGACGCGGTGAGTCTAGCTGTGGTTCGCCGGCGGATTGCCGTCGGTGGATGGTTTTGACTCCGCTGGCTCTTCGCTGTCCACTGGTTTCGGAGGCACAACCCCGCTGGCTTTGACTTCTTCGTTGAAATCAAGGATGGTTTTGACAACGTCAATCAATTGGTCCAAACGGAACGGTTTGAACAGGACTCCTTTGGCATGAAGCCCGTTTTGGCGTGCCTTGACAATCGAGTGTCCTGGGTCGTAGCCAAATCCCGTCATCAAAACCATGGGCACATAGTCCATGATCTTGCCCAATCGCAGCATCAATTGATAGCCGCTGTAATCGGGAAGCTTGATGTCGCTGATAATCACATCGTAAATCGTCGAATCGTCGCTGCCGCGCACCATCAATACCGCTTCGTCGCCTTTATGCGCGGTTTCGACGATGCATCCATAGCGTTCGAGCAGTTGATGCGCGTCTTCACGAACTTGTTCGTCGGCATCCACCACCAAAATTCGTTTGCCGCGTAGCGACACGTGGTGAGCCGACTCGCCACCGACCGGAATCGCTTCGAGCGGCGTCATCCGCTGGCCGATCTGTTGAATCGTTTGCTTGATATCGCGAGCATTCCGCAAGATACGCTTCAATCGATCAACGACTTCCGAGCTGTGTCCGATGTATTGTTCCATCACATTGACGGCATCGTTCAGGATTTCGTCCACCGGAAGCGCGACCGCGCCGTGAATCGCATCACAGCTCTGCTGAGCCGTATTCGCCTTTTGAGCGACCAATAGTTCCAGCGTATTTAGCGCGAACGCGATGTCGCGTGCAAAAATCTCGAGGAACTGCAGGTCGCTATCGCCAAATGCATTGATTTCGGGGCTTTCGATATTGATCGTCCCGAGCACTTGGTCATGCAGCATCAGCGGAACGGTCAACGAACTGCGTGAATCCGCTACGCCGGGGATAAACAGAGGGTCATTGACGACATCGTGACAAATGTAACTGATGCCGCTGGCCGCGACGTATCCGGTGATCCCGTTGCCCTGAGGATGTGCGATCAATTGCCGATCCGCAGCGTCTTGGTCGATCCCGACGCTCAACAACGGCATCAAGTTTCCGGTCGCTTGTTCGAGCAAGCGGATCTCGATGATGTTGAAGTTCAGCAGGTTGCTGAGATAGTGGCGAATGTTTTCCTTTAGTAGATCAATTCGCTCGTCGACTTCCATCATAAAGATTTCAGTCGGGCGAAGATCGGCCAGTTCACGTCCGGCTTGGTGGATCGCAGCTAGCTTGTTTTGTTGCAGTATTTCTTCGGTGATGTCGCTGACCGTGACCACCAATTGGCGGCTATGGACCGGGTGCACCATCGGCGCCGCGTGGACTTGAAAATAGCGGCTGTCTTCGGTGTGCAGCGTGCTGTTGCTCTCGTCCCCCGTCGCAAGTGCGGTGTGAAACGGGCAGAAATCGGGGCCCATGATCTCGGGGTTGGACAGCATCTCGTAAAAGTTCATCCCGACCGACGGCTCCTCGCGGCCTGACCACTCGACCAGCCGACGATTGGCCCATAGCACTCGCAAATCGGAATCCAACAACGCCACGCCTTCGGGCATATCCCGCAGCATGATGCCACTCTGCGAAATCCCTCTCAGCTCGCTAATCTTGGGCAGCTGGTCACGGGCGATCCAGACTCCTTCGATCGAGGGGTCGTCCAACTGATCCACCACCGCCACCGAGGTGTCGACCACCACCACTTCTCCCTCGGGGATGTCCGCCGGAAGCGTGCTCGGGTCGCCAATACAAATCAGTTTGCGAGGCATGGTTGGATTCTGCGTTGTTTGTGTCGATCGATTCATCGATCTTTCCCTCACCCACTCAGATGAACGTGCACTGTATTATATGTTGGTCAACATGCACCGCATGCGTTTCGTCTCCGAATCGATTCGCGAACAATATGCCACGTCTCGCGATTGCCCTTCGGAAGCAAGCTCCGATTGGCAACGTGGTTGTTCGTCGATCCGGCGACCCGCTGTTCACAAAGGGGCAACCCGTCGAATCGTATGATCCGCGAAATCACCTCGTGTGGAAAGCCGCTACGCTGCTATCTTGTCAACTGAAAGTCATTTTCAGCTGGCTGATCACTCTTGTCTTGCAATCGTTCGAATTGCCCCCCATGCGTCGCAGTCGACGCTGCCAGAACCTCGCCACGATGATGCCCGTTTTGGCAATTCATCGCGTATTACTTTGCCCTGCCGTTCACTATCAGGATTGCATCATAAAGAATCGATGTTGGTTTGTCATAGAGATATATCCCTTGGTGGGCATTACGGCACACTTTTCGCCGTCCGCGTCCGAACAAGATGTTAAATCGCTTCATTGTGAAGTGGGGGGCAGCAATCGGGCCGTGAATTTCTCGCGTTCTGCCACGCTTCTTGCAAATGACGCTGTGATCGGTCATCCCCCGCTGATCGACGGCTGTTTTCCGGTTCCACCCGCCGCTTTCCAGCGGAGTCAACGGGCCATCGAGCGGAGTCAACGGGCCGCCGCCGTCAGCCCAACGCCATCGACTATGCCACTAGGCTCTGCCTAAAACCCGTAGCGGAAGTCGTCAAGACTTTCGGCAGCATGGCATACCCTTTGGCAGCATGCCCTAACCCATTGGGAAATCGACATTCTTCACGAATTCCGCTACCAAGTTTCCGGCTCTGATGCGTTCTCAGGCAGTGCCTAGCCGGCCGGGCTCCGCGCCGCACCGCTACTCAAAGTAGATGGCATTGGGCGTCAGCCCCTCAACGACTGGGACGCTAGACCCACGCCATCGACGTTGGCACCAAGCGAGGCGTTTTGGTAGCGGAGCAGCGTGGGGCCAGCTGGATTGCCCGGTGCCCGAGGGGGCACGACTCAGCACTGCGTTTTTCAATCCACTAAGCCGCTCGCCGCGTTAGCACGACCCGAGCAGATCACAGCGACCCTGCCGCTGGTGATTGGATTGCGAGCGAGTCAATCGTCATGCCGACGAATGCCGCCCCGCGACAGCTGCCCCGCGGTATTTTCAGTGACCGAATCGAAGCCTTGGTACTGCTCAGTGTGCCGCTACCAAATTTCAACGAAAGCGAAGTCAACGAGGAACGAGAGGGGCGAGTCGACAGGTCGTGTTAACGGATCGATTGCGATGGGGGCGTTGGCAATGGCAGAAGAGGACGGCGACCGGTCACGAGGATCGACGATCCAGTAGTCGCCGGATTGCCGGTTGCGAAAGTCCTACATGAACAGGTGTCCGATTGGATGCAATCAAGTGAATCGAGAGAACGGCGCCTCAATCGTGTTATCAAAAAATACAGGTGCACTGAGTTGTTTGCGTGTGTGTGATGGCAGGACAATCCCATGCGTCGAGGTCCCCGGCCTTCAATCGAGAACACCGTTTGGTCGAATCCGAAAATGATGCGTGGCGTATGCCGCGCGAGTATGGTTGTCTAGTGGCGACTCGCTCGATTCGGCTCATCGACCGCGTCTCCATGACGCGTAAAACGCACCGCTGCACCGCACGATTGCGAGATTTTTAAAAGTTTTTTGCAGGAAAGAATTGCGATCGGTTTTGACCGATTTAAACTTGGTAGGTAATCAAGCATCTTGGTCGGTTTTGCACCGATCCGATTTACACTTAGGTTCCCTTCTTCGACGAGCGCGTTTCATAGCCCCAGAAATTTAACTCTAAACCGCACTTATACATTTCATTAACATCAGATTTACAGTCACCAACTCACATACTGTATTGCTCGCTTAGACGACAATGTGTGCGGGATAGTGACTCCAATTTGATGTCAATATTTGTATGCAAGTATACTATTTAACGATTCGGGACCTTTATTCAATAAGTAATCGTTGACAGTGTGGTTGCACAGTTTAAATTCAACGTCTCAGGGCGATAGGTTCGCCCACTTTACGCAGCCGTTAAAGCTCCTCGTTTTTCTTCTGTTGCCTCACAGGCTGTGAGACGTATTTGGAGGGTTCCCCAAGATGAAAGCTCAAATGCTCAAGTATGTATTTGGACTGATTGCGACGTTGGTGTTCGCAGTGAATGTCCAAGCAGGATGTGGTTCGTGCGGTGGCTGCGAGAGCGGTGCCGGATGTGTTTCTGGTGGCGGTGTCGCCATGGGTAGCGGCTCGGGCGCCGTTTACGCTGGTGGTGCCGATGCGTGCGGCCCAGCCGTTTCGTATCAAACGCAAACCGTCATGCGTTCGCAGTACGTGACCGAAACACGCATGGTCCCAACGACGACGTACCAGCGTCAAACGCAGACACGGATGCGAACGGTTACTCGTCAAGTTGCACGCGTTGAAACGAAGCAACAAGAGTACACCGTAATGGTGCCACAAACTCAGACTCGTACGGAAAAGTACAACGTCCAAGTTTGTGTGCCTTACACCGAAGAAGTGCCATACACCGTCCAGGTGCCTGTCACGACCCAGGTCGAACAAAGCTACCAAGTATCGGTTCCTTATACCGAAGAAGTAGAACAGACCTACACGGTTAACGTTCCTTACACCGAGAACGTTGAGCAGACTTATAATGTTTCCGTTCCTGTAACTGAAACCAAAACTCAAACGTACATGGTTAACGTTCCTTACACCGAGCAAGTTGAACAAGCTTACACGGTATGCGTTCCAGTACAGAAGACACGTGAAGTGTCCTACCAAGTATGTGTTCCTTACACCGAAACGGTCACCCAGACCTACACGGTAAATGTTCCTTACACTGAGACGATCGAACAACCTTACACGGTTTCGGTTCCTCACACAGAACAGGTCGAGCAAACTTATACGGTTAACGTTCCTTACACCGAAGAAGTCGCTCAGACCTATCAAGTTCGCGTTCCTGTTCAACAAACGCACACTGCTTACCGAACCGTTAGCACTTGTGTACCAGTGACCTCGATGCGAACCGTTACCCGCGACATGGGCAGTTACCAATGCCAAGCGGTTGAAGTCGGTGGCGGACATTCACGCCGTGGCGGAATCATCGGTGGCGGTCTGTTGGGCGGTCATCGTCACGGCCTTCACGGTTGTGGTTCATGCTGTTGCTGTGAGCCTGTCTCAACCTGCGGCAGCGGTTGCGACGACGGTTGTGGTGGCGGCGTTTCGGCCGGTGCAGCTTGCGGTCCTCAGATCGCTTATCGTCGTGTTTACGTTCCTAACCTTGTCACCACGCAAGTGCCTTACACGACTTACAAGCGTCAAACGACCCAGGTTCCTTACACCTACACGACGACCAGCTACACTTGCGAAACCAAAACTCGCATGGTGCCTGTGACTCGTATGCGTCCTGAAACCCGCACTCGCATGGTCAACGTGACCAAGTACACGACCGAGCAACGCACTCGTTCGATCCAAGTCACTAAGTGCCGTCAAGAAACTCGCACTCGCGAAGTTCCTGTGACTCGTACTCGTATGGAAACTCGTACCCGCCAAGTTCCTTACACGGAAATGGTCAACGAGCAACGTACTCGTATGGTGACCGTGCAAAAGTGCCGTCAAGAAGAACGTACTCGTGAGTACAACGTGACGACCTACCGCACCGAGACTCGCACTCGCAGCGTTCCTGTGACTCGCATGAAGACGGAAACTCGCACCCGCATGGTGCCTGTGACCAAGACTCGTCTGGAAACACGTACTCGTACCGTGCCTCAGACGACCATGACCACCGAGACCCGTACGCGAACGGTCAACCGTACCCGCTTGGAAACCCAAGAGCGTACTCGCGAAGTTAACTACACCGTCAACGTTCCTGAAACCCGCACGCGTTCGTACAACGTCACCGTTTACGACACCGTTCAGGAAGAAGTGCCAGAAACCTACACCGTGTGCGTTCCTGTGCAATCGATGCGTGAAGTTCAAGTTCGCGTTTGCCGTCAAGTTCCGACCACGATCCAAGTTCCTGTTTACGGTGGCGGTAACGGCGCTGGATATGGAGCTGGAGCCGGTTACTCGACCGGAGCTGGTTGCGTCGACTGCGGTGGCAGTTCATCGCCAGCCGTTTACAGCGAAGGTCCTGTCGCATCGCCAGCACCAATGGCAACCGGCGCTGGATGCGTCAACTGTGGTAACTAAGCAATCGATCCAGTTGCTTAACAATACCCTCTAGCGTCGTAAGACGTGAGAGCAGAAGGAGCCCCGGAGAACCTAGTTCTTCGGGGTTTTTTCGTTGCGTTTTCGCTCGGTCTTTCGATCAAAACGGTTCGATTCGATCTGCTGCAGCCTCTGGGTTTGTCGCGGGTAGCACGCGACGGTCGGTTCAGCGATGATAATGAGAGCCTCGTCTTTCGTTTTTTTCCTGATGGCTCTTCACCCCTTCGAGAGCGAATCAATGCAACATGTCGACATCAAGATTCATGACGCCGTCGCTACGATCCTGATGGATCACCCTTCGCGGCACAACACGCTGAGCCCGACGCTGATTGAAGATTTGCGGACTGCGTTTTCTGACCTTCATCAAGAAAAACGAGTGCGTGCCGTGATTCTCACCGGTGGTGGCGAGCACTTCAGCAGCGGGATCGACTTGAGTGTCCTCAGCGCGATCTCGGCGATGGCGGTCGATGAATCCCAGGGGGAATTGTTCAAGTTGTGGCAGCGTTATGCGGAGCTACTCGAGCAAATCCTGCGGTTTCCCAAGCCGGTGATCGCCGCGGTCGATGGGGCCGCGATTGGGGCGGGGCTCGGCATCGCACTGGCCGCCGACCTGCTGGTGCTCTCCGAGCGTGGTTCGCTCAGTGCCCAAGCGACCCGTCGAGGGCTGGTGAGCGGTGCGACAGGGGCTTTGATCTCGTTTCGCTTTGGCGCCGCGACGGCTGCTAGGATGTTGCTTGCCGGCCAAGTGATTGACGCCGACGAGGCTTATCGATTGGGGATGTGCCCCAAGCCAGTCCCCTCGGCCCAGATTTGGGTGGCCGCGTCCGAATTGGCGTCGGCGTGCGCTGAAGCGCCTCGTGAAGCCGTGCAGGCGACCAAGCGATTGCTAAACGAGTGCGTCGGTGAACTGCTGCTCAGCCAGATTGCCACAGGCACGGCCTACAGTGCCGCCGCCTGTTCGACGGACTCCGCCAAAGAGGGCGTCGCCGCTTTTCTAGAGAAGCGATCGCCCGAGTGGCGATAGGTCTCGCTCGATTTACAGTACCCCGATTGACCAGAAACACGATACGAAACGAAAGCAATTAGCAACCGATGACAAATCCCTCTGACATTGTATGGCACGAACAAACCGTCGATCGCGCCGCACGCGAAGCGAATCTTGGCCAACGCGGCGTGGTTGTCTGGTTCACTGGATTGAGCGGGTGCGGCAAGAGTACCGTCGCCAACGAGCTCGAGCGTCAGCTGAACCAGCTCGGGCGGGCCACCATCTTGCTTGATGGAGACAACATTCGCCACGGATTGTGTGCGCCTCCGGATGGTTTGCGAGACGAGCATGGTGAAGAATTTGCCAGCCGCTTTGGGCTTGGGTTTGGGGCCATCGACCGCGAAGAAAACATTCGCCGGATTGGCTCGGTCGCCGCGCTGATGGCGTCCGCAGGATTGATCACGTTGACCGCGTTTGTCAGTCCCTACCGCCGAGATCGTGATCGAGTGCGAAAGATCGTCGAGGCCAGCGGATCGGCGGGCGATTTCCTCGAAGTGTTTGTCGACACTCCGCTAGAGATTTGTGAGGCTCGCGATCCCAAAGGGTTGTACAAAAAGGCACGAGCCGGCGAGATCAAAAACTTTACCGGGATCAGCGACCCTTACGAAGCGCCCGAGCAGCCCGAGATTCATCTCGCCGGCCACGCCGAGGCGACGCCAAGCGAGCAGGCTGCCGAGGTGCTGGCGGAATTGACTCGGCGTGGGATCGTCGGTTCGTCTGATCGCTAAAGCGAAGCAGCGGTTACAATCGACCGCATGGATCTCCTTGCCACACCGTCACGCCGTAAAGTCCTGTTTGGACTGCTCTATCTGAGCGAAGGAGCTCCGATTGGTTTCATCTGGCTAGGATTACCCACTCGCTGGCGAGCGATGGAGATACCAGTCGATCAGATCACATGGCTGATGGCGTTGTTGATCATGCCGTGGACGCTGAAATTCTTGTGGGCGCCGCTGGTTGACCTGCTGCGTGGCCCGAGATGGGGATTCCGCCACTGGATTCTCGCCAGCCAATCGGTGATGGCGATTGCGCTGCTCCCGTTGCTGTGGCTGGATGTTCGCATGCAGTTTTCGTTGGTTGCTGCGTGTTTGTTGTTCCACGCTTTTGCCGCCGCGACGCAGGATATTTCGATCGACGCGTTGTGTGTCAGTGAATCGCAGCCCATCGAGCGAGGTTCGCTGAACGGATGGATGCAGTGCGGCGTCATGGTGGGGCGAGCGGCGATGGGAGGTGGATCGTTAATCTTGGAGCGATACGTCGGTTTCGCCGGAGTCGTTGCCGTCTTGATCGCTTTGATCATGGTTTCGGCGCTCGCGTTGACGAAATCAAAGGAGAAGTCCATGGACATTGCCGCGGCACGCGCCGTGAAAGCGGATCGGGCCAGTCGGTCTGCATTTTTCATGCGACTGCGGTTACTGGGAAGCGAACTATTTGCCGCGATTCGTACGCGTGAGATGAGACGAGCGTTTTTGTTCGCGCTGATTGCCCCTGCCGCATTCAAATCACTCGAAGCGGTGCTGGGCCCGTTGTTGATCGATCATGGCTACAGCGAGTTCGAGGTTGGCCAGTTCACGGCGACGACGATGATTGCCGCGATGATCGTCGGTTCTCTGTTTGCCGGACGCATCTCAAGACGCTTCCAAGGGACGCGATTTGTCGCGGCCGCCTTGATTGTCAACCTGATCGCAATCGTCTCGTTGGCGGTAGTGGATCGGTGGTTAGAAGGGCAAGGAGGGCTGCACATTCTAGTGCTATTAACGGCAGTGGCCTTCACGATCGGTTGGCTGACGGTGGCCCTTTATCACTGGTTGATGAATTTGACATCGCCAAAGTTGGCTGCCACTCAGTTCACCGCATTTATGGCGGCCACCAACGCTTGCGAGGCCTGGTCCACCTCGCTGCTAGGCAGTCTGCAAGTTCGTCTGGGGTACCCCGTGGCGATCCTGGTTCTCTGCGCGATTTCAGCCGCTGCGATTGTTCTGTTGGTTCCGGTTAAGAAGCAGCCAGCGTGAGCACAAGATTTTACCTCCCCTGTGGGGAGGTCAGAGTCGGCGGTAGCCGGCTCTGGGTGGGGCTCGAAGTGTTAGAAGTGGACGGTGCACGCATGGTTTCACCACCCTCCCCGGCCGCTATCGCGGCCGACCCTCCCGGAGGGAGGGTGAGTTTAGATTCACCTCCCCTTTGGGCATTGGTGTCTACACAAATTGATCGATTTGATATTGATTGCTGGATGGGATTCAAATTGCGTTGGAAAAACGCCTGCAAACACAGTATCGCAAACAGGTTAAGTCGCATATGAAGGCTGCCACAAGGTCCAACCCCGGGCCACACTGCCCGGTGGACATCGATAAAACGACTTCGGCCAGTCAGAACCTGTGGCGTTTCCTGAAGAATGATCGGGTTTCGCTTGAGAAACTTATGGAGCCCCTCAGGAAGCTTGGTCGAGATGGCTGCCGGAACAGCCAAAGCAAATTTGTTTTGGTCGCCCATGATTGGTGCAAGCTGGACTACAAGAGCCACGCCAATCGCAAGAGCGACTTGCTTCAGCTCACCCACAAGACGGACATCGGCTACGACTTGACGACGGCCCTGTTGGTCGAGGCAGACTCCGGAATCACGCTGGCTCCCATGCAGATCCACCTCAAGACGAGCGAGGCTCTGCACAGCACCGCAAAGGAACCTCCGCTGTGGGAGGGGCACCATCTCGACCAGCTTGAGACGACAATGGCCGAGGCTTCCAACGGCTGGGATCTGCTACGAACTCCTGTTCATGTAATCGATCGCGAAGCGGACTCACTGGGACGGCGACGACGCTGGCACAGCCTGGGCCACTTGTTCTTGGTCCGCTGTGATGATCGTCGGGTACGGTGCGAAGGTCGCTCGGTGCTGCTGAGTGAACTTGATGAGGAACTCGATCAAACGTTTCAGTACGTCGATGCGGGCAAGGCTCTTCACGAGGGGAAGAAGGTCCAGCGACAAGTGGGCGAGCGAACCGTGACCCTTTATCGCCCCCACAGTGCCGTCATCGACGGTGAGAAAAAGTCGATCGCCGGCAAACCAATCGAGCTTCGTGCCGTGTTTGTGCGACTGGTCGATGACGATGGCTGGATCGTCGCCCAGTGGACCCTACTGACGAACGTCCCTGGTGATGAAGCTGATGCGTCCGAAGTAGGCAAATGGTACTACTTCCGCTGGCGCATCGAGAGTTTTTTTAAACTGCTCAAGAGTCACGGATTGGAGTTGGAATATTGGCAGCAGGAAACGGGTTTGGCGATCGCAAAGCGTCTGCTTCTGGCCGCAATGGCGTGTGTGCTAGTGAAACAGTTGGAGGCCAGCGAGAGCGAAGCGGCGATTAAATTTCGTCGACATCTGATCCGATTAAGTGGACGCCGGATGAAACGCGGCGTGGAGTTCACCGGCCCAGCTTTACTGGCCGGGTATTATGTCCACTTGAATATGCTGGACTACTTGATGGCGACCGAACTTTCACTTGAGGAGATGAAAGACATGGAAAACGCCGCTCTATCAGAGATAATCGATGTGTAGACACCAATGCCCTTTGGGGAGGTCAGAGTCGGCGGTAGCCGGCTCTGGGTGGGGCTCGGAGTGTTAGAAGTGGATCGTGCAAGCATGGTTTCACCACCCTCCCCGGCCGCTATCGCAGCCGACCCTCCCGGAGGGGGCTCTTCGTCGATTTTAGTGGCTCACATCTGGTTCCAGCTGTAGCTTTCCACAATAGAACAGGATCCGGATACGGTAGTTCTCAAAGTTGCGGAAGCCGCGGGCTGCCGACTTGATCGCCTGCACCCGACCGTTGAAAGCTTCACTTTTGGCGTTCGTAATGGAGTACTCGAAGTAGGCCAGCAAACCAGCGAGGTGTTTCTTGAGCATCCTCGCCACCTTCTTGATCGGATCAAGCTTGCTGCGAATCGCCCATGCATACCAACGATCAAAAAACTTCTCCGCCCAAGCGGCGCTTCGGTAAGTCCAGAAGTCACGAAACATCTCTTTGATTCCCCACGCGCGTGCCGTCTTGATCGCTACTCGGCGAATGTCCTCCATTTGCTTTTGCTTGGCATCATCAAGACTCTCCTCGTTGAAGAGCCAAAACTGACGCGTCCCCGTTAGCGCGTTAATGCCTTCGCGTCGAAGGAGTTTGTTCTCTCGACGTCGAACCAGGTCGACCGCTTCGACGAGGTACTGGCTAATGTGAAAATGGTCGTGAACGATTTTCGCTTTGGGAACTTGTTTGACAATGCTGTTTCGAAAGGCTTGCCAGAAGTCCACCGCGACTGCCCGGATACCCGATTTTTGCTCATCGGTGAGACTATCAAAGAGTTTGTCGCAAGATTCCTCACTGCGGTCTTTGACGACTTCCAGCACCCGCGATCCTTCCAGGTCCACCATCAGCGACACGTAGTCCTGACCTTTGCCAAAACTCTTTTCATCAATGCCGATGGTTTCAATCGGGTCGGTATCACGACGCTGTAGCCCTCGCTCGACCCCTCGCTGCATGATCTCGTGAGCGGTGTTCCAGGAGATCTTCAGTAACTTGGTCGCCGCCAAAACGCTACTAGGCTCTGTCTGAAAACCATGTTGCCCGTTATTTCGTACGAATGAGAGGTAAGTTAGTTCGAACGAAAGGGAGGAGGTAATCATGGTGGGGCGGCATTGCTTAACCGACGATCAATGGGAACT
>NZ_BAABRO010000019.1 GCF_039545035.1 Novipirellula caenicola | reverse complement strand
CTCTAGACGCCAGTGGAGCACGATCTGCGACCCAACTCACACGTCAGCCATCGTAAATTATACACTAACCGCCGTTTTCATTATTTAGGGTGCCGCGAAGCGGAATGAGGACTCGCCAGAGCGTGGACGTTTACATCACAGCATTAGACAAAGCGTCAGTTAGTCCGAAAGCCCTCTGCAGACCTGCGTAAAGGGGTATACAGGAAAATGGGTGACAGGAAGATGAACATGCCGTGGAGGCTGACGACTACGACGGAGCAATCGTCCATCCCCATTTTCTAACCCTCCATCTTTTAACCTTTTTTAAGGCCAACCCGTTTGTCTGAACTAATCAGCTCAAGACCATATCGCGGACGAGGTGACACTTCGAATCTTGGGGTATGACATTTACTTGCCCAACATTGGTTCGATCATCGCGAGCGAACTAGGCCGGAGGCCGACACATGAACTGCCGTTGGCGTTAGCCAACGGTTTAGAGGCGACCTACACCGCAAGGCCGGAGGCCGGCACACTTGCAGAGATTGTGTCGCACTCTGGGCTATGTTTTTGCCCGACGTTTACCGCAGGGTAGCTACGCTCGCCAGAGCGTGGATGGTTGCATCCCAGCGTTAGCCAATGCGGCTAAAAGACCCGAAAGACCTCTGCAGACCTGCGCGAAAAGCCAGGGACAGAGCTAACCCTCGGGCGGGTAGCTGGCGTCGAGAGATGATAGCTATTGATCTTTGCTTACCCCGTTCAAATGTTCTGTCCCCGTTGCTCTCGGCTCTCAGAAGATTCATTGCTCGTCAGTCGTTTCGCGAAAAAGGTCGTGTTTTCCCAGTTTGCTGCGAATCAAAGTTTGGAGTACGTCTCCTGTTGGTACGTCATCGATCGAGTATTTAAGGTTCGCAACTACGCATTGAGTGATCTTTGAAGCCGTTTCTGCGTTGCGCGATGAAATCAATATGCCCTGGGACAGTTTTCCTCGGTTTGACCAGGCCTTGATGTGAACATTACCGGGTTCGGCCTGTGGCCCAAAATGGATGAAACCGCGGACATGTTCCGTGGCAAAGCAACCAATGCCATTTTGATTGTATCGGTTGAGCGATTTGGAAACCGTATAGCCCATCAGTTCCGTGAATTCCGACTTCGACATCATGAAGATTTTTGCCAACGACACCCGATGTGAATTCAATTCACTACACGTCCAAGAATAGTTGCCGTCTGCAGAAAGCTGTGCATCAAAAAACGGGGGCATAAAAACGATGTTTTCGCCAGCATCTCCTCCTATCTGGATCGCATTTTGTTCGGGGCCATGAGTCGTGATCGCCATTGCCCAGTTTCTGGGCAACCCAATATCCGCATAGCCGATCGCCAGGTGCATAACATCATCTGAATGACCTACCACAAAATCCATCGGCTGAGGCGTGAGGTTCAAATCCGCATCCGTCCGGCTAACGATTTTGTTGTACGAACGATAGCGAGCTAAGCGAGGATAGATCGCAGCAGAAAGTGCAACCCCGCTAATTGCGAAGATGGCTAGAGCGTATCTCCATCGACTTAGTTTCGCATTCATAAGTTTCGAGTTTCGGCAGAGCGTTACACATCACCGAGCCAGGGTGGTAAATGTTGTTTTTGGAAAATCTCACAAGCCGGCTTCGGTGCAAGTGACGGTGAACCCGCCGTGTTTCCACCGAGCGTATTATTTTACTGTACACGTGCGAGGACGCGTTGCATCATCAACCGTGACCCGATCGGACAGCAGCAAGGTTTTGGCAAAAGATGTCCGGCAAAAAATCTTAGTATTGGCGTGGTTAGACCGTGGTCACTAAATCTTTGGGGTTGACGGTGCATTTTGATCACGCAGATTTTCTTCCTGAACCGCGAAGCGGTGGCAGGTTTTAGCCCCGGACGCCAGTCCGGGGTTTGGGTATGGGGGACATCGAAAGTCGCGAAGCGACGGCATGAATTCGTTGCGTGACCTCCGTGCGATGCCGAAAAACTCCTGTCGTCACTTCGTGGCTCACGGCGCGTTCGCTCCATTTTCCTGGGACTTACGTCCCAGGCTACAGCCTGCCGTCGCTTCGCGACTAAGGAATCAAACCCGCGCAAACCAAACATGCTGCCAATTCCGAAGATGGGAGTTCGCAGCCGTGACGAACCATTCATGCGTCCCCCTTTTTTAACCTTCCATCTTTTAACCTTATCGGGCGCAACCCGTTGCGTGGGTTCGATCCACGAGCGACAGCAACAACGCTGCTCAGTAAACACGAAAAAACGCCGGGCGTTTCCGTCCGGCGTTTTTCGTTTTTGTTATCGCTTTGGATTGGTTGCCAACGTTAGCGGTTGGGGTCGAATCCGGTTTGAGCGATCTCTTCTTCCTCTTGGATGATGATTCGTGGTGTCACCATCAACATCAAGCTTCGTGCATCCCGGCCCGTCGCAACGTTGCGGAACAGTCGGCTGATGTAAGGAATCTTGCTCAAGAATGGCAAACCGCGTTCGGATCGACCTTCGGCAAGACGCTTGATCCCGCCCAGCAGAATCGTACCACCGTCCGGCACACTGACCGTCGTGCTGACCTGCGTGAAGGCGAACGTCGGCAACTGGACCGTGGTACCTTCGACAATGTCGCTGGAGGTGTCCGAGTCGGTTTCGTCGTTTTCGTCGATCACGCCGTCACCGTTGGTGTCGCGAGTCGTGTTGCTGTCGGTGTTCGTCGAGCGTCGGCCTTCGAAGGTGAACGTGTCGACGTCGCCGATCTGGCTAAAGAACGGAACCAGCGTCAGGCGGACGAACCGTTTGTCATCGCTGACGATCCCTTGCACGTTCAACTGAGTGCCTTCGTTGAGCACCACGATGACCGGTTGCTGGGCGACGGCAAAGTCACCGACGACCGGCGTGATACTGGTAACGAACGGTCGCTGCGACACGTCGCTGATCGTTGCAAACTGACCATCGAACAGCGTGACCTTCGGAGCTTGCATGACGTTGTTACGGCTGTCGCCCTGAGCGGCTTGCAAGAAGAAGAAGGCTTCGATGTCGCTGAGGATCGCAAATCCAAGCGTCGAGATCGCACCGGCGTCAGGAGCACTGAACGGTGGCGTGACCCCAAAGTTGTTGTTCTGGAATTGCACGTCCAAGTCCGAGGTGATTCCACCAGGGCCGTTGAAGCCGATCGTGACCCCAGGTCCCGAGTCGTCTTGAGGCAACCCGTTGGTGTTGTCATCGAATTGGACGTCAAAGTCGACACCGATCTGTTCAAAGAACGTATCCGAAAGCGTGATGAAGCGAACTTCGATCGTGATCTGCAGGTTCTGCAGACGACGCAGCGTCGTCAACAGGTCGGTGATCTGGTCGTGCACGTCACTGGTCGTGCTGATGACCAGACTCAAGTTTTGTGGGTACGGAGCCATCGTGCTCGGGCCGCCAAGGGCTTCCCAAGTGTCCGGTACCACGGTCGTTTCAATCAGGGTCATCAGCGAACCAAAGTCAGCAAACGAGCTGCCCCCACGTCCGCCAGCGGCGGCGGTGGGCGGGTTGCCTGGGCCGAAGCCTCCTTGCGAACCCATCGGTGCAAATTGACCTAACATGTTCGGTGCCATCTGTGACGGCGACATACTGGCGGCCATTCCGCGACCCAGGTCCGTGGGCGAAACCGGCATGATCTGGACATCGCTATGCGGGCTGGACATCTGGTAGGCCGCTCGCAGAGCTCCTGCCAATCCATCTTCGTAGCTGCTCGTGAAGTTCGGGATCGGAGTGACCAAGTCGGTCACACGATAGGTCTTTGGATAGACCTTGCTTCGCTTGGCTTCGAGGCTGGTGATGTTCAGTACGTCGTTTTCGACCACATACGTCAGTTCCAAGTTCGTCAGAATCAAGCTCAATGCACTCTTTAGCGGAATGCTCTTTTGCAGATTCAAATTCACCGGAGTATCGGGAGTCACTCGGACGGCCGACAACGATCGGCTATCCATCACGATCGGCACGCCGGTGACGGCGGACAGTTCGTCGAGCACTTCGTGCAGTGGACGGTTGCGGTATTTAACGTTCACGTCGGTCGCAAGCGAACGCGTGATCTCTTGCTCGCGAGCACTGAGGCGTTGGTCGCCGCCGGTATTGGCCAATCGACGTCGCGACAGGTCTTCCCAGACGCGTGCGTCGGGCAGAGCAAAGTTGCGTTCAGGATCGATTCCGATCGACGCTCGTTCCACGTCAAGCATGTTGGTGACGAAGGCGTCTTCCTTGGCGTCGCTGATCTCTTGGTTCATCAAACGGCGAACTTGCATTCGGGCGTTGTGGAACATCGTGATCGCGATCGGCGAACCTGGCTTCAATTCCGCGACTTGCTTGGCAACCACTTCGGCTTCGTTGAAACGTCGCTCTTCGATCAATTGGTTGAATTCTTCGACCAACGTCGCGATCTCGTCATCCACCGCGGCTTCACGTTGCGATTGGGTCGCCATCGTGGTGCGGACGGTTTCATTTTCAAGTTCCAATTCGATGTCGGCTCGGTTGTTTTCGACATACTGTTGTTGCTCTCGCAAGGCCTTGTCGACCATCACGGTCAACGATCGTCGGCTTGCTTCGTCCAGATCCGATGTCTCGACGCGTCGCTTTAGTCGATCGAGTTGATCCAAAACGTCCATCGGTGCGGTCGTTTTCGATTCGTGAGCCTTGGCCAATTCCGAAGTCACTTCGCGATACATGCGACGTGTCTTTTCTTGGTTTTCAATCTGAGCCTGCTCGATCGGCGTCAACGGTGCCGAAGGATCTTTGGGCGTCATCGATCCAATGCTGTTGGATTGCAATAACGTCAATTTGTCTTTCAGTTGACGGCGGGTTTCCAGATCCAGCTCGGCTTCGTGTTTCCACGCTTCCAGGAATTTTTCGCGAGCGGCGACCTTGTTACCGCGAGTCAGCAAGTCCAATCCGTCTTGATAGGCTTGTGTGGCAACGCTCGAGTTGCTCGACGGCAGTGGTTCTGTGTTTTGTACTTGCGAAATGCCATTGGTGGGTTGGTCACCGTTGAACAGCATCTGAGCCACCGCACCCGAATTGACATCGTCGCTGGTTGCACCAGCTTGACGCACCGGGGAACCGGTCGCGGGCGAAGTGCCGCTGGTCAGCGATACTCCGCTTTTGCGTGCGGCCGATTCGGCATCCAACAGCAGCTGCCAAACGCGAGGTTCGCCAGTGGTGAATTCACGCTCAGGGACGTTCAGCGATTGGGCTTGTCGAGCCAGCGTCAACGCGGTCGAGGCGTCACCTCGATCAAGCGAAGCACGTCCGATCGCAAGCAATCGCAGGGCCTCTCGTTTTCGTGCGGCGACATCCGACGTGCCTCCGATCGGCTGAGCATCTGCGACGTTCGGCAATCGTTGCATCGACGGTGGGTCGTTTGCGAGATTGGCCGTCGCGGGCCGCGGTGTGGTCGGGGGCATCGACAGCAATTCGCGATCAAAGCCGACGGCGAGCAGTTCGCCACGAAGCTTTTCCACTTGCGATGCCATCTGAGGCGCTTGGGTCACCGAGGCGACCGAATGCCGGAACAGCTCGACTGCGTTGCGATAGTCTTTACGACTCATCGCGTCGCGAGTCTGAGCAATGAGTTGCTCGGTCGCAACACTCGGGGTTCCCGAGGCAGCGAGGCTGCTTGGTGATTGCGGGGCAGCACCAGGCGGCATTGGCAGTTGAGCCGATACGGTCGTCGATGACGCCAGTGAGTAAAGAATGCCTAGACTAACCGCATAGGTGAATAAACCTATCGGTTGTCGGTGTCCCACGAGAGGACGGCGTGCCATTACGAGGCCATTTGCGTTTAAGAGGCGGTTCAACGCGACTCTCCTTCTTCGCGGTGAGACTTCAATGATACCGGTCGCGTTAAGATTGCCTGCACAACAAAAACGCGTGGTACTTGTACACGGTGCTTTGTTGCCGGTGGTCCCAGCACTCCCGCCTGTGATTCAAACTTCACAGGACTTTCAACACCCCAACATCCTCCTCGCGGCTGACCAAAACAACGTTACGCTGTTTTGATAGCAAATCACCTCCTGTGATTTCCGCCAAGAGTCTCTTGGTTTGGGTTGGGAATAGCCACTGCGGAAGTGTGCTGTCAACACCGATAGAGAAAGTTTTTGAAAAATGATTCGCTGTGCAGCGACGCAGGCCGGAGGATCAATCGGGAGTATCGAGATACGGATCTTGCCCGATTTCACGCTGCATTTTCTTGCGTTCTTTTTCGTGATGCATCAGCACCATGCGGTCGCGGAAATGTTTGCGTTCGACCTTTCGCTGTGCCTTGCCGAACAGTTTCGCGTAATGGTCCATCGCCCCAGGTTTGGCGATCCCCTTTTCCTTCAACTTCGCCGCTCGAGCCGGGCCGAGTCCTCCTTTGAGGATGTCGTCGTCCAACGACAGGTATTGGCGATACGAGCCCTGGTCGCCTTGTCGACCACAGCGGCCGATCAATTGGCGGTCGATCCGCGCGGCATCATGCAGTTCGGTACAGATCACGTGCATTCCGCCCATCGCTTCGATCGCGTCGGCCAATTTGATATCGGTACCACGCCCCGCCATGTTGGTCGCCACGGTCACTTTGCCTCGTTCGCCAGCCGCCGAAACGATCTCGGCTTCCATTTCGACATTGTTCGCATTCAGCACTTTGTGTTCGATCCCAAGCTCGTCGAGCAATCGAGAAACGATCATGCTCTTGTCGATGGATCGCGTTCCAATCAACACCGGGCGTCCTTGCGCATGGACCTCTTGGACCTCTTTGACGACCGCTTCGAATTTTGCTTGCATCGTTCCAAACACACGATCGGCCAGTCGTTTACGTTTGGGAGGCCGGTTGGTGGGAACCGGGATCACCGGAGTCCGATAGATACGTCGCAATTCACGGGCGCTGGTGGCGGCGGTCCCGGTCATCCCGGCCAGATGTGGGTAACGTAGAAACAGGTCTTGAACGGTGATCCGAGCCGCCTGGCCGGTGGGGACGCTGATTTCGATGTTCTCTTTGGCTTCGATCGCTTGATGAATCCCGTCCCGCCATTTGCGTCCTTCGGCGAGCCGGCCGGTGAATTCGTCGACGATCACGATTTCATCGATCCCTTTTTCGTTCGGTTTGACCACATATTGGCGGTTCAACAGGAACTCGCGATGGACTTTGATCGAGCGTTCGATGTACTCGTACAAATCGACCAGCCCCATCGTGCGAACGAGGTCGCTTTTGGGAAGCGCGCGGACTTTTTGCCGTCCCCGAGCGGTCAATTCGTACTGTTTGGTGTCGTCATCGATCTCGAAATGCTCGTCCAATTCAAAGCTGGGGGCGTTTTCGGCGGCCCAGCGATAGGTTTCGACGATTTGGTCGCGAACGGTGTCTTCGATACTGCCGATGATCAGCGGCGTCCGCGCTTCGTCAATCAAAATGCTGTCGGCCTCGTCAACCAAACAGAAATGCATGCCTCGCATCACGATTTGGTCGCCGCTGCCCGAGAACCCGCCACCGCCATCGCCAAGCATCTCGGTTTGCAAACGATTTTGGGCTCGCAATAACAGCCGATCTCGCAAGAAATCGAAGCCAAATTCCTTGGCCGTTCCGTAGGTGATCGCGCAACTATAGGATTCGCGGCGAGATTTCTGGTCATCCTGCGTCTGAATGATCCCGACGGTCACGCCGAGCAGTTCAAACAGCGGCCGCATCCACTCGGCGTCACGTTTGGCCAAGTAATCATTGACCGTGGCCAAGTGAGCCCCTTTTCCTGTCAATGAGTGCAGGTACAGCGGCAGCGACGCGGTCAACGTTTTGCCTTCCCCGGTCTGCATTTCGGCGATACAGCCTTCGAACAATGAGATGCCGCCGATGATCTGCACGTCGTAGTGCCGCATCGACAACGCTCGCCGGCCTGCTTCGCGAACGAGGGCATAGCCTTCGGGCAACAGCGTGGAAAGCTTTTCGCCCGCCATCGCTCGATAACGCAGTGCAAGCGATCGTTTTCGCAGCGAGAGGTCATCTTCGGCTTTTAAAATCGGTTCGAGTGCATTGATCTGAGCCAATTTACGACGCCAGCGAATCATGCGAGGGCTAAGCCCTTGCTTGGAATAGGGCGAGAGCGCCTTGTGAGTGCCGCCGATGTGACGAGCGCTGGTGGCAGGTTTGCGCTCGGGTTCCGGTTCCGGATGCGGCGGCACCGATGGGGAGGACTCGGAACTGTGGAGCTCGGAATTTGGGGACGCTGGGTCCAAGATGGCACTCTGCAGCAGATCCCCTTGCGGCGGTGAATCGCCCTGCAGCGGCGGGTGGGGGTCAGTGAGCGAGACTTTCATGGATTCCTGCGTCGCGGCGACGGGAGTGTGGTGGGATGTTTTCCCGTGTCCAGGGTTGTTGTCCGCTGCGGCGTCGTTGGTGGCCGGATCCGTTGCGGATGCCGCGTGGGTCTGCTTGCTGTCCATTTCTTGATCCGATTGTCTGCCGTCCATTTCATCCCCTGAGCCACTGTCAACGCTGTCCGAAGCCGTCGACTCTTTCGGCTGTCAAAAATGTCGCTTGTGAATTTCGTTGGGCCACCGGCGCTGACATTGGCAGCTCCGGTCGAGAATTACGAGCCGATATCGCGATTCTTTGCGAGTTTTTTTGGTTTCCGAGCGGGTGTAAATGCCGCTTCACACCGCGGAATTGCGTGAAACATCCATTCTAACGGGTAATCCAGCGATGTTAGCGAAACTTTGCACGCTTTATTCACCAAGCTGGGTAGTTTGAGTTGACTTTACGTAGTGTTCCTGTCGATCTGCATATAGCGGTGAAACGAGTCGATTGTCTTATACCAGTCAATCAGTGTTCCCGGACTGTTACGAGATTTCCTATGAAAACGAATTTGAGAGGCTTGGCCCTAACAGCATTGTTGCTGTCTGCCTCAAACGTGAGCTTTGCTCAACAGGGTGCTTCGAGTGTTGGCGATCTTCCAGGCTACGACGAAGACGCTTATTTTGCCGACGAAAGCACTTACCAACAACAGGTGAGTGAAGTCGCTCCGGCATCGCATGCGAATCGCTACGAGTCGTCGCAAGACTACGAGGCTTCGCAAGCGTACGAAGAAGCCCCTGCACACTACGACGCCGAGCCTGCCTATGTGGCTCCGATCGCAAACGATCTGCAACCGGTGGCATTCTTGGATGGCCATCGTTTGAAAAATCTTCGCGGCTCGATGGGTTATCAATCCGCTTGTGACGGCGGTTGCGGTGGCAGCTGTGGCCAAGCCGGTTGTGGCATGGGCTACAGCGGCGGATGTGATGCCGGTTGCAGCGGTAGCTGTGGTGGCCAATGCGGTCGCCGCGGTGCTCTTCACCGTCTGGGGCTGGGATCCATGTTCGGTTGCGAAAGCAATACATGGGCCCAAACCGAAGCCTTGTTGTGGTTCACACAAGACCGCGACATGCCAGCTTTGATCACCACCGCAGAACCAGGTGAGTTTCCCTTTGGTGATGGCGCGACGACGGTCTTTGGTGACGACATCAACGGCGAATTGTCGGGTGGTTTCCGAAGCGACATTGGCAAGTACTTCACCAAGAACGTCGGCCTCGGTGGTCGCTTTTGGATCCTTGCTGAAAACCAAGATTCGTTCTACGGCGAAGGTGACGGTAGCGATCGCACGATCGGTCGTCCGTACTTCAACACCGACACCGGCGGCATGGACGCATTTTTTGTCGCAGCAGACAACGTTGCTGGTCCTTCGGGGGCTGCAAACTTCTCCGGTGCAATCGCCGCCGAAAGCTCGCTGGACCTGCTTGGTGCCGAAGGTTACGCTCGCATCAATCTGGGCGGCAGCCGCTCCAGCAAGGTTGAATTGATCGGAGGTTACACTCACTTCAGCATCGACGACACCTTGCGAATGAGCAGCTTCAGCGTGAACCGCGACACCGGTGACGTGACCAACTACAACGACTCGTTCGACATGGAAAACCGCTTCAACGGTGGACAAGTTGGTTTCGAAATGAGCGTCCGTCGTGGTCGTTGGACCGCCCGTTCGCTGACCAAGGTTCACTTGGGTAACATGAACCAAACCGCCAACATTGCAGGTTCGACCCAGTTCGGTCCGATCGGCAGCAACCCTGCCGTGCTTTCTGGTGGTGCTCTGGCTTTGGACAACCAAGGCACTTACGAGCGAGACGTGTTCTCCTTCATCCCCGAAGCGAACTTCAAGCTCGGTTACCAGTTCCGCCCCAACGTTGCACTTAGCGTCGGCTACTCGTTCCTGTACTTTGACAATGTTGCCTTGGCTGGTGACGTCGTCGATCCGATCTTCGATGGAACGACCAACGCCACCGGCGGCCCGTTTGGTGGTCGAGCCTTCCAATTTGATGATTCAAGCCTCTGGGTTCAAGGAATCGACCTAGGTGTGATCATCAACCTCTAAGTTGAATTGAACAATTGGCCCAGCGGCTCCGACTCATCGTTTTAGTCCGGAACACCGCGACGGAGTCCGCTAGAAGCGTCAAACATGGGGTGCGAGGGAATTTTCCTTCGCACCCCTTTTTTCGTTGGTAGACGCTTTTCGCCGCCGGTTCTGCTCGGCACAATAGCCTACATGAATAACGAAAAACCAATCGTCCTGGGGCTGTGGCCGATCGCGGGTGTCACCACGGTGGGCGTCACCCGCAGCGACGCGGAAGCCACCATCGCTGCCGCGATCGAATTGGGGGTGACCGTATTTGATACTGCGTTCAGCTACGGCTATGACGGCGAGAGCGACAAGCTTTTGCGGCCGTTTCTGGCCAAAGATCGCGACCGTTTCAAAGTGATCGGAAAAGTGGGCCAGCGATGGTCGTCGGATCGGCAACGCATCGTTGATGGGACCGCCGAATCGCTCACCGCCGATGCCGAAGAATCGCTACGTCGATTGGGGATCGATTGCTTTGATGTGTTGATGTTGCATTCGCCGGATCCGAAGGTCGCAATCGAAACCTCAGCCGCTGCGATGGCCCAACTGCAGCGACGAGGACTCTGTAAACGCACCGGGGTCAGTAATGTGACGCCGACGCAACGAGCCCAATTTGCAGCGGTCGTTCGCTGCGATGCGATCGAGTGTCCGCTGAATCTGTTACAGCGGGATTCGCTCGATCAATTGATCCCCGAGGCGAGTGCCGATGGCGGCGAGGTCTACGTGTTTTGGACGCTGATGAAAGGTTTGTTGGCGGGCAAGATCAAACGCGACCATGTGTTCGCCAAAGGAGATAGCCGGCCGGGTTACCCAATTTTTCAGGGCAAGGCGCGTGAGCGAACGCATCAGATATTGGATCAAATGCAGGAGCTTGGCGAACGCGTCGACCGTAGCGTGGCCCAATTGTCAATCGGTTGGGCCGTCTCGCAGCCCGGCGTTATCGCCGCACTCGTCGGGGCGCGTCGGCCCGAGCAGATACGTGAAACGTGTACCGCCACACGGTTGCCACCCGAGATTGTCGCGGAGCTCGACCGCATCGTCGCATCGACCAATGCTGAGGCAAGTGAAGTAGACAGCTAACGCTGTGAAGCGTTCTCCCGTAGCGCACTCGTCAACGGCTTGTTGGTTTACTGAGCCGCGACGCGTCAGCGGCCGGGTCCCACGCAATACCCGCGTTTTACGACGCACTGTTGCGAATGGCATTTCGATTAAATCAACAAGCCGTCAAGCATTTAATCAGGCATTCGCCATGGGCAGGCATTTGTCAATCGAATGACACTCACGCTCGACTTCCGCGACGCAAGCTCTGCACAACTGCGGCGATGTTTGCCTAATCCACGAACGCAAACTCGTTGCTCATCATCAATACTTGCGCCAATTGCTCGAGTCGATCGAGCGGCCGAGAGGTTGGGTGTCCACCGGGGCCGCTGAAATCTTCGAGCGAGTCGGTTTGGTAGGCTTGCCCGGTGGCGGTCACCAGTTCGATCGAGGCTTGCCAGAGGAAGGAATCAAAACTATCGGATTGACCACGGTTGATGACGAAATCAATCGTTTCTCCCTTTTCGATGTGGCAGTTCAGCGGTCCAAATGCACGCTTTTCGCCGTGACGAACTTCGCTCAATAATTGTTCCTTCCCACACCACACGATGGCCTGGACTCCGTCACCTCGTTTTTCTCGATGTTCGATCATCCCCGTGATGGTGACGTCGCCTGCCACCGGTGCAGTCCATCGACGCACGACACCGCCGTCCGCGCCCCGCATCGCGTGACCCCCGTTGTTGGTTAACGACGCATAACCAAATGCATCATCGTCCGGGAATTTATCCTTGGCTTGCCAACGTCGGTCTTTGAACACCGCAAACGGTTGGAATTCGGTCACGCGTCGATCGGAATCCAATGTCGCCGTGCCGTAGTTCCAGTGGTCCCGTGCAGCAATCAGTGGCGTTGGATCTTGTTGCAAGAAGGCTGCGAATTGCTGCTGCTCTTCGTTGCTGGGTTCCCGTGACAATACGCGGCGAACGAGTGCTCGGGAGTACGCCAATTCGCTCGGCTGCTTGTCGGAATGGCCAACGGATTGACGAACTTCCTTTGCTACCCGCCGAGCCAATTCCTGCGATTGGGCTCCGTTTAGCAGGTACAACGACTGTTGCGGTACCGTGGTGAAGTAGCGAGCCGGTGAATGAGCATCGGGGCTGGCGAAATCAAAGGTGCGAAAGACTGCGGGAAGATTTTGGCGATCGATCATCGCGTAGATCGTACGCCGGGGGACAGGCGTCGGTCCGGTGATCTCGACCGGCTCGCCGCCAATCGTGTGCTGCAGCGTTCCCGAGACTGCCAAAAAGGAATCTCGCAGCGATTCAAAATCACGGCGTCGACGGTTGCCGCGAGCCAGCAATTCATTGTCGGGATCGAGTTCACGATTTCGCACGGTGGAGGCAACCGATTGACGATAGATACGCGAAAGCACGATGCGTCGCACCAATTTCTTGACACTTTGATGTCGCGAAAAATCGACCGCCAACTCTTCGAGTACCTCCGCCACGGCGGGCGGCGGTGTTCGCACTCCAAAATCGCTGGTCGATTCGACCAACGGTTTGCCGGTCAGATGACCCCAGATGCGATTGACAAAAACTCGCCAAGTTAGCGGATT
Source organism: Novipirellula caenicola (assembly GCF_039545035.1). Lineage (NCBI taxonomy): Bacteria > Pseudomonadati > Planctomycetota > Planctomycetia > Pirellulales > Pirellulaceae > Novipirellula > Novipirellula caenicola. Next base: position 121,032 of record NZ_BAABRO010000019.1, on the reverse strand, counting down.
GTCCTCCGCAGCGATCTTGTTCGCCAATTCCCAGCGACCACTGCCATCACGAAACGGTGGGTCATCGGCGTCCCGTAGCGCTGTGAAGTACTGTCGCGGCGTGATCTCGCCTTGGTTGCCGGGTTGGCCGCGAACCAGGATCCGGTGATCGTGCGGCTTTTCGATGTCCACCATCATCAGCGGGCTTTTACCGTCTTCGCGATGTTGGCTGCTGTTCAGGATGCCAAACATGGCGTAATAGTCGGCCGTGGGTATCGGGTCGAACTTGTGGTCGTGGCAACGAGCACAGCTGACTGTCAAACCAAGCAACCCACGAGTGATCACGTCAATGCGATCGTCTCGAGTGTCCAGTCGGTTCAAATAGCGACGACCGACGGTCAAGAAACCCATCGCATCCAGATTACCCGCCTCGTTTTCGGGGTCGGTGCGGTCACCGGCCAATTGGTGCAGGATCATTTCGTTGTAGGGCATGTCCGAGCCAAACGCATGGATCGTCCAATCGCGGTAACGATCGCTGCCTTTTAATCGGCGTTCTTTTCCACCGAGTGCGTAGCCCACGGTGTCGGCGTAGCGAGCCACGTCCAACCAATGTCGCGAAAATCGCTCGGCATATTCAGGTGACGCCAATAGCGAATCGACCAATCGTTCGTACGCATCGGGTCGTGTCGAAGCGACAAACTGCTCAATCGTTGACTCACTTGGCGGCAAACCGGTTAGATCAAAATAGACACGGCGGATCAGTGTTTCACGAGGTGCCGGTTCCGCCAAGGTCACGCCGCGATCCGCTGCTCGCTGGCTCGCAAAATCGTCGATCACGTCGTGGGATCGCGGATCATGGTCCGATGGTGGTTCGGGTGACACCGGAGCGACAAACGCCCAGTGGGATTTGGGATCAATGTCCATGGGCGATACCGACGCCTCGAGATCCGCATCCTGCTGGATCACCCGCGGGTCCGGTGCGCCCATTGCAATCCAGGTGCGAAGGTTTGCAATCGAATCGTCGTCAAGTTTTCCCGCCGGAGGCATCTGCATGTCGTCATCCGCGTACTCGACCGCGCGAAGCAACAGACTTTGTGAGGGATCGCTGCCGGAAATCGCGGCGCCGCGAGTCCCGCCCCGTCTCAGGCTGGCACGCGAATCGACATACAGTTCGCCTTCGTTTGCGTCGGCTTCGTGCGAATGACACTCGTAGCAGTGTTCAATCAGCAGCGGACGGATCTTGGACTCGAAGAACGTCACCGCCTCGCTGCTCAGTTTGGTTCCGTCGGCGGGCGTTGGCTCCGTCGCTTGCGCGTCGGCGGCCAGTGCGGATGTTGAGATCAGGACAAGCAGCGTGACTCGCATCAAGCCTCGGCAGTGTGATCCGTCAAAGCGACTTCGTGACGAGCGATAGAAATTGCGTGCGATCAACATCGAACGTAGTGCCTGTGGGCGTTTGCGAAAGGTGGGGGGACGTCGTTGATCGCCGTGCGACCAAAACGCTGGCTTCTCAGCGACGAAACGCCTCGTTCGCTCGCGATGAATCTCTTCGTGAGCGAGCGAGTTCAGTAGGAAGGGATTTTGGCGAAGCGAAATCGCAGTGGGGTGGGGAGCCGTCATTATAGTCGCGGATACACCGCTTGACGATGGCGGAAATCTACCGCCAACAGACGTGTTTTGACGACAAAACGAGCAAAATGCCGTCGCTCCCGCGTTTTGAAGTTGCGTGTTTTTCACAACCCGAAGCGTCAGCGAGGGAATCTCGATATTTTCTCGGTCCCTCGCTAACGTGTCGGGTTAGGATTTGGCGGGAAAAATGACAATAGCGCAACTTCAAAACTCCCGCGTCAACCACGGACGTGCCGGCTGGTTTCACCCCAAATCCTTTGGCAGCTCCCCCCATCGACGCCGATCGCTCAATCGACTGCTCGAGCGTATTGGACCGGCAACAGATCGCTCGACACCTCCGCGCCGAGTTCCGCAGCGGCGTGGTAGGGCCAATACGGATCTCGCAACAGCTCGCGGCCCAGCATCACCATGTCGACCTGATTTTGTTGCAGCGCGTCTTCGGCCTGTTGCGATTCGGTGATCGACCAACTGGTCGTGGTCGGAATATCGGCTTCTTTGCGGATTCGACCTGCGATCGGAATCATGAACCCGGGGCCCCACGGGACACGATCGATATCGGGAGTCACAAATCCGTGGCTGACGTCGAGCATGTCCAAGCCGGCGGATTTCAATTGGCGAGTCAATTCGATCGACTGCTCGATGGTGACCCCTCCGTCGATCCAATCGGTGACCGACAATCGTGCGGTCAACGGGAACCGCTCGGGCCACACCTGACGCACCGCGGCGAACGTTTCCAACAGGAATCGGGTGCGATTTTCGAAGTTGCCGCCATAGGCATCGGTTCGCTTGTTGGACAGCGGCGAATAAAACTCGTGCGCCAAGTAGCCGTGGGCAAAGTGGATTTCGAGAAAGTTAAATCCGGCCGCCAGTGCCCGCTCGGCCGCCCGCACGAAATCGCCTTTGACCCGTTCGATATCGTGCAGCGTCATCTCTTTGGGGTGTTTGGAAAGTTTGTCACCAAAGGCGATTGGCGACGGCGCGATCGTGTCCCAGCCGCCTTCGTCATTGCCAAGATGTTTGTCGCCTTCCCACGGACGACTCGCACTCGCTTTACGGCCCGCGTGCGCCAATTGAATGCCCGCGACTGAGCCATGCTCTTTCAGAAAGCGGGTAATACGGGCAAACGGCTCGACGTGATCGTCGGTATAGATCCCACTGTCGCCGGGACTAATGCGGCCCTCGGGCGACACTGCCGTCGCTTCGACCACCACCAAGCCCGCCCCGCCGATCGCGCGTGAACCAAGGTGGACGAGATGCCAATCGGTTGGGAAACCATCAACCGACGAATATTGGCACATCGGTGACACTGCGATGCGATTTCGCAGCGTGACATCTTTGAGCGTCAGTTTTTCGTAGAGTTTTGTCATCGAGATGAAAGACCGCTGTGAGGTTTGAGATAGCTGAGAGACTAAGGATCATTCATGACCCGCAACGCTGTGAAGCATTTTTTTTGATCAAGTTTGTGCAAGTTTAGCGTAGCCGAAGCCGCCAACGGCTTGTTGATTGAGTAGGTTGCGCGTCAGCCGCCGGGTCCCACGCACCACACGGTGCCTCACGGCCCTCGGCTCAACGTTGTGATTGTGCGATCGAGTCAACACGCACCCGGGGGGCTAGAGTTGGCGAGCCGGTGTGCGCGTGTCGCTCGCTCGAGGGCGTTTTGACCTTTCCGTCGGCAAAAAATCTGCCGGGTGCGGCGACCTCGCACTCACCAAATTCCGCTTGATCCGGTTTTCGAGAGAGTTCATGACACTTTTTCCACACCGCATTGTTTCTGCAATCGCTACGACTAACGTGTGTTTTACGGGGCCATGAATGAAATTGATGCCAGTGACTTCATAGCGGCTTCATCGTTCGTTAGCGTAGACGTGCGGTGGCGAGACGAGTCCTGTCTGCCCCGTTTTCTGGCTTTTCACGGCTCATGGTTCGGCCTAAAGCCTTGATCCTCTGATTCCCACTCCTCACGCGACGGATGCCGATGACCCCCGAAGATTCTTACGACGTTCCTGTGCAAACGGATGTCGATGCGGCGGAAGTTTCTGCGACGGATTCCCAGGAACTTGATTCCAATGGGACCGAAACGTATGAAAACCAAGCCAGTTACCAAACCGAAACCAAGCTTGAAACTGACACCACGCTAGAAAACGAAGCCTACGAAGACGTTGATTCTGGTGACGACATCGTCGCCTCGGACTCGGCGGCCGACGATGCCGAAATCTCGGTCAGCGAAGAGAGCGAATCGGACGTCGATCAACAAGAGATCGTCGAAGCCAAGCAGGCGTGGGATGAAGACGATCCTCGCCTCGCCGAATTGGCTCAGCCGTTTGTCGGCCAATGGAACCAATTGATCAGCACCACGAATTGGGAAAAGGGCGAAATCGTCCACCGATGGCGTTTGGCACTGATCGAATCGGGAGCACCGTCAACCGAGTATTCTGACGAAGCTTGGGCGCGTCGCGTCGGCGGAGTGACCGCACCGCACGTAGGACGTCTACGCCGCGTTTTCGACCGTTTCGGTTCGACTCGTGCCACCTATGACAAGCTGTACTGGAGCCATTTTTTGGCGGCGCTTGATTGGGACGACGCTCCACTATGGCTCGAAGGTGCCGTCCAGGAATCTTGGAGCGTTTCTCAAATGCGTGAAAAACGCTGGGAAGCCACCGGAGCGGTCGAGTCGCAGCGACCCACCAACAGCCAGATTGTCGAAGTCGACACTGACGAAGACGTTGTATTGCCCGCACAAGGCGGCGGACGCACCAAGGATTTCGACGAAGAAAGCGCGGGCGAAGTCGCCACGGGACCGCGACCCGAAGGCCCCGACTTTGGTGACGAAGAAGAATTTTCGGCGATGGATGCGTCCAAGGCGAATCCGCCGATGGCCGAAGCCGAATCGAAATCCGAGTCGGTGTCGGAGGCTCCTTCGATTAGCCAGCCGTTCGCCGGGCTGCCCGAGCTTCCTGATGATTTGGCCGATGCCATTGAATCGTTGAAGCTGGCGGTGCTGCGTCATAAATCGGCCAAGTGGGAACAAACCGACGCCGAAACGATCGAACGCTACCTCGTCGCGATCGGCATCCTGCTAAAATCCTAAGCAAGTGGCTCACCATAGCCCGGGCAGCGTTGGGGCTGGCCCGGGCTATTTTTTTGCAGCAACGATGTCGCTGCGATTCGATTTGATCGCGACTCGGCATGCCTGCGTCGCTAACTTTTTTATGCACCTTTCATCAAGGCCGTTTCATCGATGCGAATCTATTCTGTAGATCATGAGTTGCAATTCCAAGCCGGTTCCTCGGAGCTGGGTGATGGGGGCGTTTGCGAATCGGTTGGCCGAATGCCCGCTGGTGACACCGCAGCGTGTTCCAGTAGCGATCGCCGCTTGGCTATCATGTTGTGTTTGATCACGACGTTGATTGGATTTGCCATCGGCGGTTGCAGCGATGATTCGGCTGCCAAAGAGATCTTGCTGAAACGTGGCTGTTTAAGCGAGCTGGCATCACAATATCGCCGCTTTCAAACCGAACACGGAAAGTCGCCTGGGGATGTCAGCGAGTTTGCTGCGTTCATCGAAGCGAGCATTCCGAGTGATGATGAATCCGCGACCTCATCCTCCACCGGCGATCCGACCGACCTTCTCAGCGAAGCACATCGGCGGCTCACCGAGGGCGACATGATGATGTTGTACGACGCGGTGTTATTCAGCGATCCCGGCGTTGATCCCACTGCCATCCTTGGGTTCGAAGCCGCCGTCGCGGGATCGGGCGGCTATGTGGTGAACGTCAATGGCGAGGCAACGCATATGTCCGCGCGAACGTTTGCTCAACATGCAAAGGTGGCAACCGTCGCCAAGGACGATTCGCATTAGAGCCGCGGCTGCGGTTTTGCCAGATTCAAAATCACCGCAATGACCGCGATTTGAAGGACCGCGATCATCAGCGGTGGAATCCCGCTAACACGGCCAAGCACTGCATTGAACCACTTCGGTTCGCGTGACTCTTGCATGGCAATCAACTCACTGATCGAATGAGATTGCCCCAGTTCGCCCGATTGCGGCCACGACGAAGTGTGTTCCCAGCCGCGGTTGGTGCGACGCCAACCGGTCGGCGGAATCGGAGTCGGTTGCCGGCTCTCGGTCGACGTTAACTTCGTCGTCACCTCGGACGTCGCAGCGACTGCCGATGTTGCAGCGACCGCCGGAGGCGCAGTCCCCGGCATAGGGCTGGGTTGAGTCCATCGCAGTGCGATCACAAACAGCAGGATCAGCATCACACACTTGGCATTGATCCATAGACAATGCTTCAGCAGACGGACGTCGTTTTCGTTGAATCCAAGATTGCTCATATCAACCGAGCAACGTTGCACAAAGCGATCCAATCTTCAGTCGTGAAGCTGCTGCGGTGGCGTAAGTCTTTTTTTGGTAGTGGCTTAGGTGCTTGCGTGGCGTTCCGGGTTGGGCTCAGGACGTGTTTGTTTTGAGCAACACCCGCTGCCCAGACGCAACGCCGGTTGCACAGAGGATTCATCGCGTTGGTGAACCGGAAAACCGATGCCATGCGCGAGGCGGACGCCGAAGTGACGGTTTGTAACGGAATTGCCGGTTGTTGGTCCCACGCTTTGGTTGCTTGAACAAGGCCCAATAAAAACGTTGCCCGCAGGGGTTTCTTGGCCTAGGTTTCATAGGCAAAACGTGCTGTTTGCCGCTTGCAGAAAATTACCCGACGAAAAAATTTCCCTGGTCTAAAGCCCACAAAAAAATCATGTCGACCGTCATCAACACCACCGCTCTTGAAGATGTCTTTCACTCGGACGTATTGCCTGCATTGCCGCACAGCGCGATCGCGTTGCTGCAGCTGTCGCAGCGAGATGATGTAGGGCCGCCGGAGTTTGCTAAACCGATCGAAGCCGATCCTGGGCTGATGGGCCAAGTGTTGAAGTTTGTGAACTCGTCCTACTTTGGGTTCAGCCGCGAGATCATGAGCGTACAACAAGCGTTGACGTTGGTGGGAAGCCGTGCGATCACCAACTTTGCGCTTTGGAATGCCGTGTTCAGCGTGATTCCGAATCCCAAATTTGGTCCCTTTGACTTGAAATCGCTTTGGCAAGATTCGCTGCGACGTGCGATTTTGGCACGCAGGCTCGGTCGCTCACTGAAAGTTGCCAACGCCGAAGACCTGTTCGCCGGTGCCCTGCTGCAAGACATGGCGATTCCGTTGTTGCTGAAAGAGTTGCCCGAACAATACCAATCGCTGGTCGAGCGACGTGCGGCCGAGAGTCGTCGTTTGAGTGGACTCGAACAAGAGATGTTCGGCTGGGACCATGCCGACGCCGCGGCGTTATTGGCAAATCGATGGAGTCTGCCTGCGGACTTTGTGACCTTGATTGCACAACACACTCAGCTCGATTCGCTGCTGGCTCAAGGAGAATCGGCTCGCGGTGGAGCCTGCGTTGCCTTGGCATCGCTGCTGCCGTCATGCAGTGACGAAGATTGGAGCGAGAAAGCGGAATTTGTTGCCGGCTACGAGCGATTGACCCAAGGCGATCTTGCAAGCTTGGCGGATTTGTTTGTCGATGTGGATGAGAACACCGCGTCGTTCGCTCCGCTGCTTAAACTGCCAACTCCCAAACGAACCTTGTCAGGCTATTTGGCCGATTAATTGGGAATTGGCTTCTAGCACGTCCGGTCGACCATCGCCGGACGTTGCGTTTGCGAGAGCCCAAATTCCCAAGCTAGCGAATCCGCACAGGGTCCGCATCAAAGTAGAAGTAGAAGCAGGCCGGATCAAGCCGCGATAGTGACACCGATCCGGCAAGCTGCAAGCGTGATTAGGGACTCATTCGAGTCGGCCTGCCGGAACTTTGCTGTGTTCCGGCGTACAGCTTCGCTGCAGCCTATGGCGATGACGCTCGTCGTTTACTTGCGATCGACCATGAAGGTGCCGTTGTCGGCAACCTCAAACAGCGGACGGCTGTATCGCCCTGCTCCGCGTGGGCCACCCGGACGATAAACCAATCCCATGGCGATGTTCCATGATTCTTCTTGGTGTCCGCCACTGTTGGTGCCTTCGTTTGGAATCAAGTACGTCGCTCCGGTCGAAAACGCCAGCTTTTGGCGAAGCGGCAGCGTCATCGTGGTTCCAATGATGCCGTCATCATGATTGGTCCATCCAGCGAACGCGTCCCACGACCCTGCGTTGTTTAGCAAGCGGCGGTAAAAGAATCGGTATTGGTCCGTTGGCTCGAAGTCGAGGCTCGAGATCACGGTGGCACCCGACGCGTTGCGTACCAAGGTCGATGAGCTGTCGTCACCAAGACCCGCCATGAACTGGAATCCGTAGACGTGGCAACCGTTTTCTTTCCAGCTCAATTCACCACGAAGTTGAGTCAGGTCCGCTTGATAATACCAATCATCGCTCATGTAGTCGACGACCAATCCGTATTGCAAACCATAGTCAACGCGGCGAAAGAACCCGCCCGTGACAAACACTTGGTGACGTCGGTCACTGGTGAATTCAGCACCTGACAAATTGTTCTGGGTCGCACGAACCCCAAGCTGCAACGACATGTCCCAACCAAACAACGGTTTCAGCGAACGTCCTTCGTTGAAGCCTTCGTAGAAGCCAAAGCTTCCCGATCCCACGCGGCTACTGCCGTTGCTGCCGTCGGTGTTGGCAAAGCTCATGGGACCTTTGAATCCTTGGACACCGGCGAAAAAGTCGAAGCGATGCCAATTGATTCGCAACAGTGGCAAGAACAGCGGAAATGTATGCACGCCGCAGCACGAATCGCACCCGCCGCCACCACAGCTGTCGCAGTAGTCGCCGTTGATCGATTCCAAACCACAGCTGGCGTCGCGATAACCGATCGCTTCCATCCCGCACACTGGTTCGCCATGGCAGCTAGGACAAGCCTCGACGCCACAGCCGGGATCGCCATATTCGGCGCCGCAGCCGACTTCGAAGCCGCAACCCGGTTCAAAACCACAGCCCGGTTCGAAACCGCAACCAGGTTCGACGCCACAGCTGACTTCGCCACCACAGTCGCAAACCGGACCGCAGTTGGTGCAACCGGCATCGTAGAATCCGACTTGCCGAACTTGGTCGTCGACCAACGGTTCGCTCGGCATTTCATCAATCACGTTGCCGCGAGCCGCTTGAGCGACCAAGGATCGCCGCATTGGCTTTGACGATCGCTTCGGCTCCCACATCACCCGGGTTTGTTCCATCGAGGAACCCGCCGAGGACGTGCGAAGCTGGTTCTCGGCTCCCGCCACTCGCGAAAGAGAACCAAAATCGTTGGCAGCCCAGAACGCAAACGCCACCGCGAGGATCGCGGTTAACAACGTTTTAGGGGTTGCTAGCAAAGACCGTGTGATCGGTGACGTTTTCATAACAGCTACTTTTGAGAAAAGTCGTGCGAAGACGGACGTTCTGGCAGATGCAAGCAATTCGCGTTACGCGATCGCCAGAGCATCTTCCGGGACTCCAGTTTTCTTCATCGGCACGGCATGACCGCTGCAATGAGAAAACTTTCTCTAACCGGCACGTTTTCTCTGATCCGTAGCTGCTATCAATCGGGACTACCAATCCGCAAGGGGGCCTCGTGAGGTCCCCGTCGCATATTGGTGTTGTTGGTCGCAAAAAGCATCGGTCATTCCCGCCAAGTATTCGCCGACGACCTTTTCCAGCGGATGCTCTTGTTGGCGTTGACGAAATCGCAGCGGCAGCCGATTGGGGTCCTTGATTAGGACACTGAACAGATCGCTCAATCGTTTTGCGGCCGAATCCCGGACGGGAATCAGCCGAGGGTGGCGGTAGACGGCATTGAACAGGAATGCCTCCAATTCGCGACGTTCGTCACGTAGGGTGCTGCCATGCTGCAGTCGGACGCCTTGATCACAGATGTCGTCGTGGTGATGCCCTTCGTATTGACGCAGCCGTTCGCTCGACACTTGAAGCAATTCGCTGACCTGCAGATCGATCAATTCGTGGACCAGCGATTGCCGCAATTGATGGATGGGCATGAAGCCACGTTTATCGCGAATCAAATCGAGTGCTCGTCGCACGATCGCCAATTCGGCGAGTTCGTCGATCGAGAGCAGTCCCATTTGCAACGCATCGTCAACGTCGTGGGCGTCATAAGCGATCGAATCGGCTGCATCGACCAATTGCACTTCCAACAGTGGGGCTCGTCCCACTGCGGCTTCGGCCTTGTGAGCACGCACGTCTTGTCCCGCCAACGTTTCTCGCGACAAGTTCAGTCCCGAGAATTCAACGTACCGCTGTTCGAGTTCGCTGACGATGACCAAGGCGAATTCGTTGTGTGAAAAACCGCCGACCGATGCCATGTGTTCGCTCAGCACATCTTCGCCGCAATGTCCAAATGGTGGATGCCCGATGTCGTGCATCAACGCCAACGCTTCGGTCAAATCCTCGTTCAGCCGCAGCACGCGAGCCATCGTGCGGGCCACCGACGCGACCTCGAACGTGTGAGTCAACCGGGTGCGGTGATAGATCCCCATTTCGCCCGTAAAAACCTGCATCTTGCCACTCAAGCGTCGGAACGCACTGCTGTGCAAGATTCGATCGCGATCGCGAGCGTAGGGTCCGCGATAGGGATGCGTGGGCTCGGGATGCAGACGCCCCTCGGTGTCGGCGCTGTGCATCGCATAGCTTGCCAACAACAGATGTTCGCTCTGGTCGTACAGCCTAAGCCCGTTCACGGGATGCCTCCGTTCGGTTTCGCCTAATGCAGAAATCCGCTGCAACATTGCTCGGATCGATTCTATCGGTGCGTTGTCCAGCCGCGAGACGTCGGGGGCAAACTGCGAAACTGCGGGGGATTGTACCATGGGCTAGACCGATTCCAATAATGTCAAACAAGTTCGTAAAATTCTGCGGCGTAATCTGCACTGCGTACCTGATTTTTCCGGTGGGTCGAGTCTTTGGGAGCCGAATCTTAGTCGCCTGAGGCGTGATCGACCACTCGACAAATATCTTTAGGTTATCCTGCAGGACGTTGAGGGCGGATCCGGTATTTCGCTCGAAAAAATCTGTAAACCTCAGTCTCGGCATGCTCATGAAATGGTTTCTCGCACTCAATCTGTTGGCTCTCGGGCTGTGGACGAGCTCGCTTAGTGCCCAACAGAGCGACGGAATTCCGGCGGACGTGATCGCGGATCTGCAGATCATCGATTGTCACACGCACTTTTATGACCCGTCGCGTCCTCAGGGCGTGCCGTGGCCGAACAAGAATTCGACGCTGTACCGAACCGTTTTGCCGCAACATCTGCGTGCACTGAAGACCGAACATCCGATCGATGGGACGGTGATCGTCGAAGCGAGTGCGTGGATCGAAGACAACGATTGGCTATTGGATCTCGCCAAAGACGATCCGTTCATCGTCGGCATCGTAGGACGGCTCGACCCGGCGGCCGCCGATTTTGAAGATCAGGTCGCACGCTTTGCCACTAACCCGTTGTTTCGTGGGATTCGTATCTCTGCCAAGCAGCTGAATCAGATGTTGCAAGACAAAACCTACGGCAAATTGGCGGTGCTTGCCCAGCATGACCTGTCGCTGGATGTGAACGGAGGGATCGATTCGCTTGCCGCGCTTCCACAGCTTGCCCGTCAGCTACCCGAGTTGCGAATCGTGCTCAATCACATTGCCAACGTTGCGATCACCGTGGATGCCCCACCAAGCGACTGGGTTGACGGTATCAAAGTTGCTGCTCAGTATCCCAATGTGTATTGCAAGATTTCTGGTCTGGTCGAAGGAGCGTCGCGTGGCGGGCAACCGGTCCCCAGCGAGTTGTCGTTCTACCAACCTTATCTTGATGTCGTCTGGAATGCGTTTGGTGACGATCGTGTGATCTACGGCAGCAATTGGCCGGTTAGCGAGCGAGCAGCGGATTACGCGGTGTTACAGAAAATTGTGTTGCAGTACGCGATGCAAAAAGGCGAAACCGCCACACGAAACTTTTTTGCTGGAAATGCCAAGCGGGCCTACAAGTGGATTGAGCGTCGTCCTTGAAAACAAAACCAACAACACGAAAACGTTCGACTCGACAGTCCAAGCGTACGCCCAAACCATCATCGAAAACCAAGCGAACTGCATCGCATGATGCCATTTTGATTCGAGGGGCACGCGAACACAATCTGCAAAACATTGACGTCGAGATCCCTCACAACGCGTTGACGGTGATCACCGGCGTGTCGGGCAGCGGCAAAAGCTCGTTGGCGTTTGATACGCTGTTTGCCGAGGGCCAGCGTCAATACATCGACAGTTTGTCGGCTTACGCGAGGCAGTTTTTAGACCAGATCCCGCGACCCGATGTGGAATCGATCGCCGGGTTGGCACCGACATTGGCGATTGACCAAAAACCTGGTTCGACCAACGGACGCAGCACCGTCGCCACGATCAGCGAGATCTATGACTATCTGCGGCTGTTGTACGCCCGGGTCGGCGTGCCGCATTGTGCCCACTGTAACTCGGCCATCGCCAAACAATCGCCCGATGCGATTGTCGATTCACTCGCCTCGCTCGCGCCGGGAACCAAATTGGTCGTCATGGCACCGATGGTGCGAGGCCGCCGCGGGGCGCATCGCGAAGTGTTTGAATCGATCCAACAAGCGGGGCTGGTTCGGGCCCGCGTCGATGGCGAAACGTATTTGCTCGAAGAGGTGCCAGAATTGGCGCCGCGAAAAAATCACACGATCGAAGCGATCATCGACCGCTTGGTGATTCGGGACCAAGCCGATTCGCGTCTTCGCGATAGTGTGCTGCTTGCACTGCGATTGGGCGGTGGGTTGGCATCGTCTCTCATTCAAGACGATGCCGGCGATTGGCGCGAAGCCATCTACAGCACCGCGATGGCGTGTGTCGAGTGCGGCGCCAGTTTCGAAGAGATTGAACCACGGACGTTTAGTTTCAACAGCCCCTATGGTGCCTGCCGCACCTGTGACGGGCTGGGGCGTATTGCCGAAGAGGATCACACCACCGAGTGTCCCGATTGTCACGGCGGTCGGCTGCGAAAAGAAGCCCTCAGCGTTACCATCAATGGGCTTGGGATTCATCAGGTGTGCGGGCTGCCGCTGGGCGACGCCGCAGCGTGGTTTGCTGAGATCGACAAGACGTTCTCGCCGCTGCATGCCGCCGTGGCCGCACCGATTACGACAGAGGTCAGCAAGAGGCTCGCTTTTTTGCAGCGAGTCGGCGTGTCGTATCTGACGCTCGACCGATCCGCCGATTCGCTCAGCGGCGGTGAGTTGCAGCGTGTTCGTTTGGCGACCAGTATCGGCAGCGGACTGGTGGGCGTCTGTTACGTCTTGGACGAACCCTCGATCGGTTTGCATCCGGCCGATCACGATCAATTGATTCGCTGTATCACCGATTTGCGTGACCAAGGCAACACCGTGGTGGTGGTCGAGCATGACGAAGCGACGATGCGGTCGGCCGATGTGCTGATCGATATGGGTGAAGGTGCCGGTCAACTTGGTGGCAAAATCATCAGCCATGGGACGCCAACACAAGTCGAGGATGATCCGAAAAGTTTGACGGGCCAATATCTCTCGGGGACGAAAAACGTTCCCGTCCCGGACGAACGTCGCCATCCGGTCGAAGGCCAATGGTTGATGCTTCGCGACGTGCAGACGCATAACCTAAAAAAGGTCACTGTAAAGTTCCCCGTGGGTTTGTTCATCGGCGTCAGCGGGGTGTCGGGCAGCGGTAAAAGCTCGTTGGTCAATGACACGTTGGCTCCGGCGGTGGCTTCGTACTTAGGGCTGAAATCCGAGACGCCGGGACCTCACGGCGGAATCACTGGCGTCGAGTATCTCGACAAGATGATCGCGATCGACCAGTCACCCATTGGCCGTAGCCCCCGCAGTTGCCCGGCGACCTATTCGAGCGTCTTGGACGAGGTCCGCAAGGTCTTTGCGGCAACGCGAGAAGCGAAGACTCGCGGGTTCAATTCGAGTCGTTTCAGTTTCAATTCTGCCGCAGGACGTTGCGAACTGTGCAAGGGGCTCGGCGTCGAACGCATTGAGATGAATTTCCTCAGCGACTTGTTCGTCACTTGCACGCGGTGTGGCGGCAAGCGGTTCAATCGGCAAACCTTGCAAGTGCGTTTCAAAGGAGCCTCGGTTGCCGATGTATTGGCGATGAGTATTGATGAGGCCGCCGCGTTCTTCGAGAACGTTCCGCGAATTCATCGTCAACTCTCCTCACTGCAAGCGGTGGGATTGGGCTATCTCGGGCTTGGGCAATCCAGCACCACGCTAAGTGGCGGCGAGGCCCAGCGGATCAAGCTGGGGACCGAATTGGCGCGGGTTTCCACCGGACGCACACTCTATTTGTTGGACGAACCGACGACAGGGTTGCATTTCCAAGACATCGAACGACTCGTGCAAGTGCTGCAGCGATTGGTCGACGCCGGGAACACCGTGATTGTGATCGAGCATCAATTCGACCTGTTGGCAGCTTGTGATTGGATCATCGACGTTGGGCCAAGCGGTGGAACCGGAGGGGGTGAGATTGTCGCCGAAGGGCCTCCTGAGTGGATCGCCGAATCCAAACGTGGCACCACCGCACCTTATCTGGCTGCGGTCTTGGAAAAGGCAGCCCGAGATTGGTAGAGGCAGCGCTGCTGCTCACGCGTTATCATTGCAAACATGGATTGTGATTTGATGACGAGTATCCCAGAGTGGATCATCGAGCACCCCGAGACCCATGCCGTCTTTGACGAACTTGGGCTCGATACAAGCTGCGCCGGCAAATCGCTGCAGTACGTTTGTCACCACCGTGGGCTCAGTCCGCAAGCGGTGCTGTTGCGATTGCAACAAGTCGTCGGACAAGGCGAGGAAAGCGATTGACCCCGCCGCCGATATCGGGCGACGGCGGACCGCGTCGATTTACGATGCGTCGCCGCCTGCCAGACGTTTCTGTTCGTCAGCTTGGACATTCTTTTCGACGCGGTTGCGAAGCGTTGCCTTCCAACTTGGCGACAGCGTGGGGACGGCGGCAAGTTTGGCGGCAGCATCCCGGTCGTGCTTGTCGTGGTGCATGATCCGATTGGCTTCGGCGATCGTCCACTGCGGTTCTCGCCGCTCGAGCAACGTGATCTCCATTCCTGACTGGACCATGCCTTCATCGAGGACTCGGAAATACCACCCGGTGCGACCGCTTTGTTGAACTTGCAACGCCAACGTTTTGATATTCCATCGGCGTGCTAATTTCCAACACGGTTGCCTCGGCTGCGAGACTTCGACCTTAGCTTGGCCGATCGACCAGACGTCGCCGATGCAAACGTCCGGTTCGGTAAGCCCCGCGATCGTAAAGTTCTCGCCAAAGCTGCCCCAGGCGAACTCAGGGATCTGCAACGTGGTTCGCCAGTCCGGGTAATGGTCGGCCGGATAGACGCATACGGCTTTGTGTACACCGCCATGATGTTCCAAATCCGCTTGCCCGTCGCCATCAAGATTGGTGGATCGCAGACGGACAGGTTGGTTGACCGGATTCTTTAGGAACCCAGAAACCCAAGGTTTCTCGGTTCCGATCGTTTGCGGTTGACCGACGTTGATCGAGACAATGGTTGGCACTAGTGAGACTCGTTTGCAGGGGCTGGATTGGCGATACGAATCGGCATTGCAATCAGCAGTCCCGCAGTCCGGTCCTCGGTGCTGGTGCGATGCTTGACATGACATTTCAAGCATTGCGAGGCAAGGCGGATCGAGCCGGCGAATCGGTACTGATCCGCCTGCACCGCTTCATGGTAGGTATGTTTAGCACGCAGGGCTTTCACGGCCGCTTGCTCAAATTCGTCCTCGGCTTGATGGTCCACGTTGACCACATCCGTGTCGACAATCAGCCATTTCAGTTCGATGTTGTAGTGAGTTGCCAGTTCATGGAACACATCTTCGAGCGACGCCGATGGGATGGCATGCGCATCGTCTTCGTCAAAAAAGTCGCGATGTACGATCTGCAGGGTGCCATGAATCGTTTCATGTAGCAGTTTGGCTCGCGCACGTGCTTCGCTGAGACTGGTGGGCGGCGGCACGGCATCTTGTGACTCGGACGGCTCGCCGCTGATCGCAGCACTGCCGCTCGCCTGGGATGGCGACTCTTCGCCAGCGGATGGCAGTTGCAACGCGAAACAAATCGCCAAGGACAGGGCGAGCGAAATTGAGTGTCTCATTGCGTTCTCGTGAAGGTAGGAATGCCGACACCGTTACAGGCCCGGCATGAGGGGGGAGCAGAGGCAGGCTTGTTGTTGGCAAGTTCGAATGGACCGTTTCCGGTAATCGGCCGCGCCGCAGGACACGGAGGCTCGATGCAAAATCATGTCGCGAAATCGTTTTACTCGGCTGCACCGACCTTGTCGGGGGCTGCAGCGGTAGCACTACCGTTGTTTTGCGTTGTTTCCTCTAGCACGGTTGCCGGGCGCACGAACGAGATGCCTTGTGTGTTGCTGGTGTCGATCATCACCGTCTCGACGACTGGCGTGTTGACGGGCTGTCCCGCTTTCCACTCGACAATGAAACTGGCTCCGCTGCCACCGCTTTTGTCTTTCTGTTCGATGACAAATTCGGTCGACGCCAAAGGTCCGAGCCGAAGCGGTTTGTCTACCAGCGAACGTCGCTCTTTGCCGCTGGTGTCGTAATAGCGAACCGATGTCAACACGATGTCGTTCTTTCGGTCGGTGTTACGCGCAGATAGCGTGACGGTTAGCAGTCGAGGTTCGCCGCTTTGATGAAAGATGTGTGAGTAGGCTGGGACATACAGCGTTTGACCTTGGACCGGGTGCCACGGCAATGCGTCGAGGTCCGTTCTTGCGGCATCACGAGTTCCCGGTTCTAAGAATTGGATTTCGTCTTCGATCGCCTCAAATCGCATTTCCAGGAAAAACGTCAACGCAACGATCGGGATGACCACCGTCAAAAACACGATCAGCTTGAAGTTCCGCATCATCGTTTCCGAATCTTCTTCGGTGGGTTTGGGCATCGTTGGGCTCCGAGGGCGCAAGATCAATCCGAGTGCGGGACGAAATTGGCGGTGATCCGATTGGTCATGCCGCCAAGTTACTGCTGTGCATCGAAAGGTAGCTGGAATGAAATGGTAACCCGAATTGTACCGCGTGATTCGCTTTGGTAGGGCGTATGCCATCACGAACGATCACGAGACTTCACGCAACGGGACAATCGGGTTGGTTGATTCAAGCAATTGTTGCATCGTCACGCCGGCAAATGCGGCCTGAGTCGCCTCGTAGGCGCGATCCAGTTCGGCGTGCAGTGGGCAAAGCGACGTGTGGGATTTTAAACCCAAGGGGCAGGCGTTGATTCGTTCCAGTGGCGCGACCGCATTGACCACGTCCAAAATCGTAATCTCCGCCGGTTCTTTCGCCAATTCATAGCCACCGCCGGGGCCGCTGCGTGAGCGGACCAAGCCGGCCGCTGCCAAGTCTTGCAGCACTCGGTTGAGATAACGCCGCGGCACCTTGGTCTGTTCCGCTAAAACGTCGGCCGAGGAGGGTTGGCCAATCCGAGTGCCCAAACAAGTCACCGCTCGCAGAGCGTATTCCGCTGTTTTTGAAAGCATGAAGGGGCCTTGTATGGGGGACGTTTCAGCAGGTTGGGGACAGGCATGGCGGACATCACATTCTAGAGCCAAAGCATAAACACGCCACCGCTACCGTCCACCGGTGGTGGAGGGAACATTTTCACCTGTCTCGCCTTTTCCCTGGCTCTAAAAATCCGGTCTAGACGCCGAAAATGAGGAATCGCTAAATCTGCACCTTGACGTGCATGTTTTATTCTGTACCTTTTTGTGTATGTAATGCAGTTTATTCCCTCCGCCGGTTACCGGCAACCTTCCCACCCTTTTTCGCGTTAGGAAGCCACGCCCATGTTGAGTGACAAGACCATTCAAATTGTCAAAGCGATTACTCCGTTGGTCGCGGCCAATGCGGAAACGATTACTCGCCGCTTTTACACGCGGATGTTTGAAGGCAATCCGGAAGTGAAGGCCTTTTTCAACCAAGCTCACCAACATTCCGGCGGCCAGCAAAAAGCGTTAGCCGGAGCGATCTGTGCCTACTTCTCTCATATCGACAATCCCGCCGTGCTGATGCCGGCAGTCGAGTTGATCGCTCAAAAACATTGCTCGCTGGGGATCAAAGCCGAGCATTACCCCATCGTCGGCGAGCATTTGCTCGGGGCGATCAAAGACGTGATGCGCGACGCGGCGACCGACGAGATCATCGACGCGGTGGCCGAAGCGTATCAGTTTTTGGCGGACATCTTCATCGGCCGCGAAGGGGCGATCTATGAAGAGCAGCAGTCTGCACCGGGCGGCTGGAATGGTTACCGCAGCTTCGTGGTTGATCGCAAGGTTCCCGAGAGCGATGAAGTGATGTCGTTCTATCTGCGTCCTGAGGACCAAGGCCCGTTGCCGCCATTTCGACCAGGGCAATACATTACCGTCCACATTGAACACCCCACCACCCCGACGTCGCCTCGCAATTACAGTTTGTCCGAGCGTCCAGGCGTCGAGCATTTCCGCATCAGCGTCAAGCGAGAACAAGCACTTTCGCCTGATGCCCCCCACGGGTTGATCTCGAATCATCTGCACGATGAAATTCAACCCGGGCATATCGTCAAAGTGGGACCCCCGTGCGGCGAGTTCACCATTGATCCCGATTCGACCACGTCGGGACGTCCGGTGGTGTTGTTGGCGGGCGGGATCGGAGTCACACCGCTGTTGTCGATGGCCAAGTCCATCGTGCATGCCAATCCCGAGGCATCGATCTATTTCCTGCAGGCGGCTCGCAACAGTCGGGTGCATGCATTTGCTGATGAGATCGGAAATCTGGCGTCACTCAGCCCCAACATGCACACACGCGTGCTTTATGACTGTCCGTTGCCAGGCGATTTGGAAAACAACCGCTGCGACGGGGTCGGTTTTATCACGACCGAGCTGTTGCGTGAGTGGACGCCCTACCAAGACGCCGATTTTTACTTCTGTGGCCCCAAGCCGTTCATGCAAGCCGTCCACGCTTGCTTGCAAGAATTGGGCGTCGATGAAACTCGCGTCCGCTACGAATTCTTCGGCCCCAAAGAAGAGTTGCAGCAATCAGTCGCAAAAGTGGGATAGGCTTCCACGCGTCTTTAACTTCCGTCGGGCGGATCCAGTCGCGATAGCGATGCCGATCCGGTCGGTGCGAAGGGGACGGCAAATTCATTCCAGTGTTTGTACCCGAATTCGAAAATCCAATCATGGCAATCCAGCACGCGAAACCAGGGGAAGTGTTTGACGTCGGCCCGTTGGGCGACGCCATCGCCGACACCAAAACATCGACGCTACTGAAGACCGCGACCTTCGAAGTGTTGCGATTGAACTTACCCGCAGGCAAAGTCATCGCCGAGCACAAGGCACGCGGCGAGATCACGGTTCAGTGCATCGAAGGCCGCGTGACCTTTACCGCGATGGGCAACGCGAACGAACTGACCGCGGGCAAAATGTTGTTTTTGTCGGCGGCTGAGCCTCATGAGGTTCAGGCCATGGAAGATTCGTCGCTACTGGTCACCCTAATGCTTGCTAAAAAATAGCTCGCGGTCGCCGTGACCAAACCATTTGCGAAGTTGGTCGCTTGGCCCGATTTCCGTTGACCAATCGTCGAGATTCAAGTCTTCTTTCTTGACTCCTCACGGCCACAATCGATCAACCAAGACACGGAATCCCTTTGCCGATTTCGGTGAATCATAGACGCGCGCAAGCTCAATCCCCGGGGTTGGTTTCGACATCGAATCCTTCTGGAGGTTTCGCGGCAAGTTTGTTCAGCAGTAGATGAAAGTAGATCAGCCCCCCGAAACGCTGCCAACGCTGAAGCAGGCTGGCAACCCCGTCATAATCAAGTGACTCGGTCACTTCGAGCCACGCTTGCAAATTGTTGCGTCCACCGACATCATCGCCGGGGAAGACATGTAGTCGGCCCAGGCCACGCAGCATCGCGTACTCGGCCGACCAGCGTCCGATCCCGCGAAATTGACAGAGTGCCGCGACACATTCTTCGTCCGATAGAGGCTCGAATTGTGCGTACTCGAGTTCACCTCGACGAGCGACTTCGGCAAGGTTCAGTAGCGCCGTCGCCTTCTGTCGACTGAATCCAATCTGCCGCAGCTGCTCAACCTCGACACCGTGAAGGGCTTCCGCGTCGGGGAATGCAAATCGGCGAAACGGCGTCGTGTCAAACGGTTGCCCGTAGTGCTCGGCAAACCGATTGAGCAGCTGGATCCCTGACGCCAACGAGACTTGTTGGCAGGCGATTGCGTTGCAAAGGCATTCAAACAGTGATGCATAACGCGGAGGCCGCATGCCGACGAACGGCTTGGCAAGCTTCTGCAGCTGCGGGTGAATGGCGGCCAGTTGATAGAAGTCCTTCAGTTTGACGTCAATGCCAAGCAATCGCACAAGGGACGCGGTCAATTGCTTCTGAAGCCCCGCAAATGGATGGTCGGTATGAGCGGTGACGTACAGCCGTGGAGTCTCTTGGCGGCCGAGTTGCCTAACCTCCACCAAGATCGCTTGATCCCGCACCACGAGCACGCGGCGATAAACATCGCCATCCCAATCATCGATGATGTTCTCGGGGCGTCGACGCAGCGTCCAAACGGCAAGATCCAACCGGTACGGGGGCTTGGGTTTCAATGTGAACGTAATCAGCTGAACCGCTCCTGAAAAAGTGATTTGGCAAACTAGAACTTTTTCTGTAACCGATTGCTCATTGTTGACTCTGTAAGGGGGATTGCCAAATGAATCTTTCGCTTTGACGCTGAATTGTGCACTATCGCGCATACTCCCCAATCCGAGGTGTGCACCTGCTGTGAAGATAGCGTGGTCAACCAAGCTTCGCCTGCGATGCAAGCCAATCTGGTGTTGTTACGAGTAAGGATCCGATCAGAAGGGTAACACACCTTTCGCAATGGATTGCAAAGCATGACCACCAAGAAATGCCGACCCGTGGTCGGTTCGTCGGCCCTACGGATATTACTCGTTTTACTCGCATCGGTCGGTTTGAGTGAGACGATGGCTTTGGCCCAACAATACGCTGCTTCGTATCAATTTGGAGATGCTCACTGTGATTGTGATGCATCGGGCGGCGGTCAGCGATTACCGGCAAACTGGTTCAACACGCCGCACATCCCGTTGGATTCGACCGTCTACAGTACGCCTGGGCCCGTAGTCGGTTGTGGTCCAACGTGTCATCCAAATGCTGTCTCCGCGACAACCGCTTGCGACCCGGCGCCACGTAGCGGAACGCTATTGGGGGGATTCGAATTCATGTGGATGCGAGCCCATTTTGACCAAAACGTGGCGATGATCATTGACCCACCGGTGGGCAACACGCTGGTGCCGTTCTCATACGACTATGCATTGTCGTCTCGTACGTGGCTTGGTTGGCAATCGCTGAAGAGTGGGGGTGGATTTCGGGCGACCTATTTTCGTTTTGACGAGCAAGCCGACACCGAAGCGGTGACCGCGGTCACTGGCTCGACCCCGGTATTCGTGTATGTCTACGGTGCCGGCGGCAACTTGTCACGAAACGCTCAGGCTCAAGTCGGTGAAACAATGACGTCCAATCACGAATTGACACTGCAAGCACTCGATCTCGAAGCGACTCAGCAGTTCCGGTGGAACTCGCTGGTGGGAACGCTTGGCGGTGGGGTGCGAATCGCCAGTATCAAGCAATTCATGCGTGGCGATGTTCGCGATGCTGGTGGCGTGCTGCAAGAAGCGGTTAGTAACGATTTGGATGTCCAGGGAGCCGGTCCCACGGCATCGCTGCAGCTGCGACGCGGAATCGGCAGCAGCCGACTCGACGTGTACGGCGGACTTCGTGGTTCGTTGTTGATGAGCGAGACGACACAGAAGATCTACGAGATGAAGAACGTCTTTACCACCGAGCTCGAGGATGCGGCGATCCATCGCGAAGTCATCACTGCGATGGAGATGTCGCTGGGGTTGCAGTGGAATCAATCACTCGGTCGGCACTCGGCCTGGTTCGCCCGAGCCGGTTACGAAGGCCAAGCATGGTTTGATGTCGGCGGCCCCGTCGATTCATCAAGCACTCTATCGCTAGACGCAATCACCTTCGCCCTCGGACTGCAGTTTTAGTCCCACAATGCTCCATCGAAGTAAGGCAACGATGTGACGCAATCTTTTCATTGCGTTTGCACATTTTTAATGCGTAGCGGAAGTCGTCAAGACTTTCGATACAGCGCCAGTGCTCTCCGAAACTCTTGACGGAGTGTTGATTTAGTGAGCCGCGACGCGTCAGCGGCCGGGTCCCACGCGATACCCGTCATTACGGCCCACGACTCACCATTGCGACTTGCATTTGGATTAAATCGACAAGTCGTCAAGGCTTTCGATTCACCGCCAGTGCTCTCCGAAACTCTTGACGAGTTCCGCTACGAAGGCTTCCGCCTGCCTGCTATGCACTAGGCTTCGTTGGCGTCGTCTGATTCGTTGCGTTTGAATCCGGGGCTCAGCAGTTGGACGGCGTCGTAGGCAGCGTGAGCAGCGATGGGGATCAGTAGATTCTCGGTCCAAAGCAACAAGGCACCAAAGTACAGCCCCATCGCGGCGGCCAACACGACGTACAGCCGCGTGATGGGATGGACCATCCCAAATGCGATCGATGATCCGATCAACGCCGCACCCCATTCGACCGGGCTAGGCGACGCATCGCCGCCGCCAATATTCGCAAGCCAAGGCAGCAGCCAGCCGCGAAACAGCAGTTCTTCGCCCACTCCGGCGCAAAGACTGATCACGACCAATTCGGCACGCCCGAGACTTAGCAGCGTGCGGATCATGCCGTCATCGCTGAGCCGTTCCAGTTCGCGAACCGGTTCCCAGGGGATCTTACGAATCAATGCGATGACCAGCAGCATTGGCACCGCGGCGGCACAGCCATAGGCGAGTCCCGAGCCGATTGTTCGCAGATTTTCGAAACCGCCATCGGGGATCATGGCTCGCGGATCGGGGCCGAGGGCCCATCCCAGCAGAAGTGCCAACAGCCCAAGCGACGACTCAAAGATCACTGCCGTTAAAAACAGGTCATTGGGCGACTGGTCGAGCGTTTCTTCGTGTTCATCCATACCGAAAGCGTACGCGGCGGGTGCGATTTAGGCACCCCCGGATGCAGGAATTCCGTCAAGAATGCGGCCGAATGCTGGGATGAGACAGTAGGAACCTGTTGCCTACGATGTCTCGGGACAGCGAACGTGGCACGCGGCCGCGTGGGCTTGATCGCCCAAATTCGGTCGTATTTCGCGGCACTTCTGTTCGGCGATCCAGCATCGGTCGACAAACGCACAGCCCGGATACTCGCGATCCGGCGATGGGACTTCGCCTTCGAGCACGATTCGGTCCCGTGTCGCCGCCACTACAGGGTCCGGCACCGGAACCGCCGATAGCAACGCTTCGGTATAAGGATGAGTCGGCGATCGATACAGGTCGGCCGCGTCGGCAAGTTCGACCATTCGCCCCAAATACATCACCCCAACCCGGGTCGCGATGTGCCGAACGACGCTCAAGTCGTGAGCGATGAACAAGTACGACAGTCCAAGTCGCTGCTGCAGTTCCATCAACAAGTTGATGATTTGGGCTTGGATCGAAACGTCCAACGCAGAAACAGGTTCGTCACAGAGAATCAATTTAGGCTCGACCGCAAGCGCACGGGCGATCCCAATCCGCTGACGTTGACCACCGCTGAATTCGTGGGGATAACGATTTAGGAAGCGTGGGTTCAGCCCGACCAATTCCATCAAACGAATGACTTCGAGTTTGCGGTCGCGGCCTTTGGCCAAGTTGTGCACCACCAATGGTTCACCAATGATCCCGCCGACGGTCATGCGAGGGTTCAGCGATGCGAATGGATCTTGAAACACCATTTGGACTTGTTGGCGAAATGGCAGCATCTCGCGATCACCAAGCCCAGTGATATCCGATCCGTTCAGCCGGATGGTCCCGGCGGTGGGTGGCACTAAGCCAATGATGGCACGCGCGGTGGTCGATTTTCCGCACCCCGATTCGCCCACCAAACCCAGCGTCTCGCCTTCTTTGATTTGGAACGAGATATCGTCGACGGCGCGAATCACCCCTCGTTCCGGACGGAACAACGATCCACGGCTAAACGGAAAGTGGACTTTTAGATTTTGGACTTCAAGCAATGGACTTTGGCTCATTGGGTCACCTCGTAATCGCGAGGCGTCGCGTTTTCAACGTCGACGATGCATGCCGCCAATCGGCCTTCGCCCGCGGGTGCAAGCGGTGGATCGATGGTGGCACATTTGTCAATCGCGTAGCGGCAACGTGCTCGAAAGGAACATCCCTCAGGGACGCGTGCCATGTCCGGCGGTTGGCCAGGGATCGCTTGCAACAAGTCACTTTGCTCTTGATCAAATCGAGGCAACGAATTCAATAGCCCCAACGTGTAGGGATGTTTCGGCTGGGCAAACAAATCGTTCACCGAAGCCTTCTCGACCACGCGGCCGGCGTACATCACCAACACGCGGTGGCAAACGCCGGCGACCACGCCAAGGTCGTGTGTGATCAACAAGATGCTGGTGCCGCGGCGTTTCTGAAGATCAGCCAGCAAATCCAAAATCTGAGCTTGGATGGTCACGTCCAGTGCCGTTGTGGGCTCATCGGCAATCAACACATCGGGCTCACACGATAATGCCATCGCGATCATCACCCGTTGCCGCATCCCGCCACTGAATTGATGCGGGTAATCTCGCAACCGTTTCGCGGGCGAGCTAATCCCGACCAATTCAAGCATCTCGACGGCGCGGCTGCGAGCTTGTTTTTTGGTCAGTCCCAAGTGCAACTGCGTGATCTCGCACAATTGCTGCTCGACCGTCATCAGCGGATTCAGCGCTGTCATCGGGTCTTGGAAGATCATCGCGATCTTTCGTCCACGAATCGTTCGCAATTGCGATTCGTTCATCTTCAGCAGATCGCGACCACCATACATCGCCGAGCCGCCGTCGATGCGTCCTGGCGGTTTTGGGACCAACCCCATCAACGCCAAATTGGTGACGCTTTTACCGCTGCCGCTTTCGCCAACAATCCCCACCGTTTCGCCGGGGCGAATGTCAAACGACACGCCGCGAACCGCGCGGACGATGCCGTCGTCGGTTTTAAAGCTAACCTGCAAATTTTCGACCGAAAGGATCGGTGAATCGTTGGATTCGGGCATCAAATCTAAACTCTGTCGGAAAAGGGGTCTGACCCTCTCTGAAATGGTAATGTCATAAAAGTGGATTGCTCTCTGCAAAGGGTCAGACCCCTTTTCGGACCGCAACTAGTCCCGGTTTTTCATACGAGGATCCAGTGCGTCACGAAGTCCGTCACCGAGAAAGTTCAACGCAAACAAAGTCGACGCAAGCGAGAGGCCTGGGAAAACCACAACCCACCAAAACAGCTTCACGCTCGATAACGCTTCGACGCCATCGTTTAGTAGCAGTCCCCACGAAACATCGGGGGGCGCCACGCCCAGACCGAGGAACGACAAGAAGGCTTCGAACAGCATCACCGAGGGAATCGTCAGCGTCAGGTAAACGATCACGATCCCCAGTACATTGGGCACCAGATGGCGAAAGATGATCCGTGGCGGGGATGCCCCCACGGTTCGCGCCGATTCGACAAATTGTTCATGGCGAAGCGATAGGATCTGGCCCCGAACCACTCGCGACATCGTCAACCAGTAGATCGCTCCGATAATGATGTAGAAGATCGTGATTTGGTCGATTCCAATTCCGTCGAGCTTTTTCTTGACGCTGTCCTCGCCGAGAAACGTGACCAGAAAGATGACGACAAAAATAAACGGAATCGAATACATCATGTCGACGATCCGCATCATCACGGCATCGATCCAGCCGCCGAAATAACCTGCGATCGCGCCGTAGCTGACGCCGATCAACAAACTGACCAACGTCGCGACGATGCCGACGATCAGCGACACCCGGGCTCCCCAAAAGACACGAGCCAACAGATCGCGGCCGAGGATATCGGTGCCGAAGATACTGGGGATCGCATAGTCGCCAAACAGGGCCACTCGAGCTCGGGTGAGTTGCCAGGAAACCGGGCCGAGTTCGTTCCAAAGTTGGTTAAAGGGGTGTTCGACTTGGTAGCGTTCATCGATCGCAAGGATCAATTTCGCTCGTTCTTCGGGATCCGTAGCGGCATCAAGCGATTGCTGAAGCGTCGCGATTTCTTCATTGAATGCCGCCAACTCGCTGGTCAAGCGTCCGTCCGCAAACTTCAGTCCTTCGCGAGACCCCATGACCATGGGGTGTAGGTTGGGTGACAAAAACCGGCGGTTGTTCAAATCCTTGTCGATCGGACTTTGCAGCGGCAACAGCGGTGTCAGTAGCGCCATCAACGCCAAAACAACCAGGAATCCCATCGACGCCATCGCTGTTCGCTTACGACGCAGCCGTTTCCAAGCATCCTGCCATAGCGAGACACCATGGATTTGGTTGGACTCGGCGAGCATCTTTTCAAGCAGCTCGCGATCGATTTCTTTTTTCTCAGCAACACTCATTGCAATTTCACCCGTGGATCGATGACCGAGTACGAGATGTCCACAAGCGAATTCATGATGAACAAGATGACGGTGTAAGTGAGCACCATACCCATTGCGAGTGTGTAATCACGCTGGGTCGCGGCGTAAATGAAATGGCTGCCCATACCAGGCAATGCGAAGATCTTTTCCAGTACCAACGATCCTGTCAAAACGCTGGCCGTCGCTGGTCCGAGATACGAAACCACGGGCAACATCGCACCGGGCAACACATGTCGCGTGATCACGGTGTGTCGTGGCAAGCCTTTGGCAAACGCGGTGCGAACATGGTCGCGGGTCATCACCTCTAACATCCCCGCTCGCGTCAGCCGCGCGATGTAAGCGGCCACCGGAGCTCCGAGGCATAGGGCCGGCAGCGCGACTTGCCGTAGCGTCCCCCAGCCGCCCGCGGGAAAGAGTTGGATTCCGAACACGAACAGCAGGATCGCCAAACTGGCGAGCACAAAGTTTGGGATCGCGATTCCTAGCACTGCAGCCGCCATCATGCTCACGTCAGCAAACGAACCACGATAGACCGCCGAGACCACTCCGGCGGAAACGCCCAAGACAATGGCGAACACCAAAGCGAAAATCGCCAGCGATGCCGAGACGGGAAAACCTTCGGCGAGCACTTGGTTGACGCTGTAATCCTCTAACCGGATGCACCAACCCAGGTCAAATCGCGTGACAATCCCCACTAGATAATCGACGTATTGTTCCAGCGGCGGCGCGTCCAGATTGTAACGTGCCTTTAATTGTCGCTCGATCGCCGGCGGCACATTGCGTTCGCTACTGAACGGATTTCCCGGAACGCTGCGCATCAACACAAACGACACGCTGTAGACAATCCACAACGTGATCAGCATCCAGCCGAATCGTTTGATGATGTAGCTAAGTAAATCTCGCATGCAAATCCTTTGTGGACCTTCTTACTTTCGATACTCGAGCAAATGCAACGGATGTAAGTCCTGGGCCGTTGGAAAGAACCCTTTGACGTTGGGTTTGACCATATTGATCGAGGTGTAGAAATAAATTGGAATCACCGGCATCTCGTCGACCCAGATTTGTTCGGCGCGTTGTAGCAATTTCATCCGTTTCACGGGGTCGCTTTCACGTGCCGAATCGGCAATCAATTGGTCGTACTCTTTGTTGCTCCAATTCGTGCTGTTCTGCGGCCCGTCGGTGACCCACATGTCCAGGAACGTATTGGGGTCGGGGTAATCGGCAATCCAGCCCGCTCGGGCGATGTCGTAATCTTTTTGCTGCGTCTTATCCAGAAAACTGCCCCATTCCATGTTTTGCAGTTCAATTTTGACGTTCAGATTGTTCAGCAATTGTTGCTGGATCACTTCGGCGATCGCGCGATGCCCTTCGCTGGTGTTGTACAGCAGCGTCATCTTGGGAATGCCGCGACCCCCGGGATAGCCCGCCTCGGCGAGCAGTTGTTTCGCTTCTTCGATGTCGGGATTGATGCCCACTGCACTTTCGTAAAGTGCAAGCCCCGGAGGCACGTTTGTGTAGGCCGGGATTTGCCCCGACTTGGTGACTTGCTCGACAATCTGAACGCGGTTAATCGCCTTGGCAATGGCACGACGAATACGAGGGTCATCGAGCGGTTTGCGAGCCACGTTCAAACGATAGAAGTAGACTGACAATTGAGGCGCGGTGATAAAATCGTCACGCGTTTTCAGTTCTTCCAACAAGGCGGTCGGCGGATCGGTCACCCATTGAATTTGCCCGGTTTCGTACATGTTCAGCGCCGTGTTTTGGCCTTCCATCGAAAGGAAGTCGACGGTGTCAAAACCGTTGGGATTGACCGCATGGTAGTCTTCGTTTTTGACCAATCGCAATCGATCACGCAAACGACGAAACCCAAGTTTGAACGGTCCGTTGGTGACAATGTTCTCGGCCTTGGTCCACAATGGCGATCCGTAGGTTTCCACGCACTTTCGATTCACTGCGAACAACGGATAGTAGGCCGCCAGATTGGGAAAGTAGGGAACCGCGTCCTTCAAATGAACAACGAAGGTGCGATCGTCGGGCGTTTCTAAGCTGCCGAGTTTGCCAAAGGCGACCATCACAGCGTGACATCGCTGAGTGTTTTCATCGGCGGCCGCTGAGTCCAAGTCAACGGTAAAGGTTTGCGATTGGACTTCGCCATCCCACAACACGTTGCCATCGGAGTCTTCCTTGGCGACGTCGACGCGGTAGACCCATTGTTGTTGCCAATCGAGCATTGCGTTTTCACGTTCTTCGTCGCCGAGATCGTCCGCCAGTTCGGGTTCGGGCGGTTTGACGATCTCGCGAAGCGTTCCATACAGCATCGTGCCGCGAGGGAAATTTTGCTGGCTCGATTCCGTCGGCGTATCAAGCGGGCGGTCCCACAGTTCGACTTCGACGCGGTCACCGACTTCGACCAAACCGCTGGCGTATTGTTCGGCAAAGGGCACCGCGTACAGCTGGAAGGTGTATTCGCAAGCGGTTTCCGGGTGCAGCATCCGCTGCCAACTCCAGGCGAAATCGTGACTGGTCACCGGGGTGCCGTCGGTCCAAGTAGCGTTCTCGCGTAGATGGAAGGTATAGGTGCGGCCGTCGTTGGAAATCTCATACGACTCGGCCACGCCGGGCTGAGGCGACATCGGCTGCAATCCCGTCACCGGATCGGGATCGCCCTCGGGCATCATCGTCAACAGTCCCTCGAACAACGCGAAGATGATCCGGCTTTCGATGTTGCCTGTCGCCCGGGCGGGGTCGATGGTCTTGGGATCGCTGCCGTTTTGAAGGCTGAAATCGGCGGGTGGCGTTGCGTCAAACAAGGATGCCCACGCGACAGCGGCGACCACGACAAGGCAGGCGACGATCAGGAAAGCACGGCGAACTTCGGGAGGCACGCGGGGAATCTCCAGTACGAAAAATAACGGTCTGCCGCGAGATTCTAACCGAGATTGCCGGTTTAATGGGACAGCGTTTTTTTGCGACGCGTTTCGAGCCGTATCCTCGCGATCGACGCGTCGCTTTAGGGCGGCTGCAAAGCACTACGCCATGGCTGGGGCAAAGTTGGCAACGTTGTCATCAAGACATTTTTTGCCCGTCATTCCTTGTGAAAACAAGTTTTTTTCGCTCGGGGGCTGCCGAATCACACGGTAGCGAAGCAGTCTCGGTACCTACCGGCCCATCCCCCCCTACGCTTCACCCAACGCATCGCTCCGCGACAAGAACCACCCGATTCATACCAATGGCGGTGGCATTGATCCAGTCTCCACGGCCGGTGAGAACCGGCCCTGCTCGGCGTCTTGGCTCTACCAAACGTAGCTGAGCGTTCCCGAGCCGACGTGGAAGACTTGGCGGTCGTTGAACTGCGTGTTGTAATCGGCTCGCAGTTCCCAGCGGTCACTTGGACGCGCCGCAAAGCCGCCACCGACGATTGCCCAGTCGCGGCCGAGGTCCAGCCCGTTAGCAATAAAGCCTGCACCGCCGACGCCGGCGAATTGGGCGTTGACGACCGACGTGGTGTCCAAGAACTCGTGCAGCCAGCTGCCACGGATCTCCGGTGTGATCGCCCAGCCATGACGCGATGTCCATGGCTGCCACTGCAGTCGGCTGCCCAGGTTGCTGCGAAGCGAATGCGAGTCGATTCCCGCCATCGCCAAATTCATCGCCCCCGCACCCGTCTCGGTAAATGCGTTTTGACGAGCGTAAACGTATTGCAGCCCTGCGAACGGTTGCCAAGTGTGCGAACGAGTCAATTGCAGATTCAAGCCGCGTTCGCCGTAAGCGAATCCTTGCCATCCGTCCGAGTTGCCGCTTGCGTTGCGAGTCAATCCGCCGACTTGGATCGTGCGTTCGGCGTCAAAATCGTCGAACTGCAATCCGCCCATTGCGATTCCGTAGTGACGACCTGAGGTGTGAGTCAGGTAGCTGCCAAAATTGCCTCCGTCGCTGCGGACGGTTTGGTTGATGTTATCCGCGCTGACCGACGAGCCGACGTAACCGCCGAAGAAACCAAGGCGAACGTTGTCACCGAGATCACGCTCGATGCCAAACGTGGTTCCCCCCAATCCGTAATCGATTCCTGCGGCGTTGCCATCGGATTCGGCGGATCCGCCCAGTCCGTAACCGGTCATCCAGCCACGCCAGTGATAGGCGGCATGGCAGGTCGGCGCGATTAGCACGTCACAAGGCGTTTGGGATGCGTCGACATAACTGACCAAGGCGACACCGGAACCAGATGCGGTGGATGCCGCGGGAATTGGGGACGACGCGGCACTGGCGAAGCCACCGCTGTTGGATCCACCACCGGTGAACAACCCCGAACGCAATTGGCCGCCGATCGTGCCGATCAATTGGCTGGTGCCTTGGATCGTCACTTGAGACTGGCTGCCGTAGACATCACCACCTAGTTGGCTCAGTCCACGCTGCACTTGAGGTGTGCTGAGCATGCTAAACGCATCGAGTACGACCTTGAAGTCACCACCGGCACCGCTGGAGTTTTGGTCGATGTAGGCTCCCACGGATTGACGATTGCCCGAGCCGCCCACCGAGGCAAAATCGGTGCTGCTGTCGACCAATGTAAAGAACGCCGAGTACGAATCGTAGCCCAGCTCGGCATCAAAGAAGGCGAGGTCATCGCGGATCGAATCGAACGTGCCGCTGAGTCCATGCCGTGTTTCCAGGAACAGATATGTAGCTCCTTCGGTGTAGGTCCCTGCGGCTCCTCGCACCGAGACATCGCCGCCGTTGATGGTGGCGGTGTCGGCGACGATCAAGTCGTTATCGACTCCGGCGACGGGGCTGGCCGCCGGCTTGATTTCGACCACGGTACTGCTGCCGGAATTAAATGTGGCATCGCCCCCGACGGTCAGCTTTCCGATCGAATTGCCGGCGGCAAAGGTCCCGTTGTTGACGACATTACCGTGGATGGTTCCGCTGCCACCCAGTTCAGCGTTTGCGCCGACAATGGTGTGCCCCGCGAGTGAGCCGTTGACGGCCAATCGTCCGGCGTTGATCGAAGTGGTGCCGGTGTAAGTGTTTGTGCCTGAGAGAATGAGTTCGCCGCTTCCGGTTTTCTGCAGCGATCCTGTGCCGCCGATCTCGTCGGCCAGAGTCTTTGATCCGGTGCTGACTTCGATCCCTGCAGTGACCCCGGTGTGCAGGTACATCCCCACCCCGATGGTTTGGCCGTTGGCGCCATTGCCAAGGGAACCTGTCCCCCCGGTTCCGGCGGTCAAGCTACTGCCATTGAGTGAGCTGTCAACGATCGAGAGGCTTCCGCCCTGCCGCGCAAAGATGGCACCGCCCATCGCGTCGCCGGCGTCACCGCCAGTGAAGATCTCCCCTCCATCGCCGCCGCCAAACCCGCCACTGCCCGGAGTGGCTCCTCCTCCGCCTCCGCCGAAGTCACCGCCGTTGCCGGCGTTGTCTGCGTCAACACCAGCACCGCCACCGCCAGCAAATTCACCGCCATTTCCCCCTGGCGATTCGGTGCCGCCACCTCCGCCGCCACCGTAGCTACCGCCGCTGCCGGCGGGAGCCACGCCGTATACACCGGATCCGCCGCCACCGCCATAAACACCCCCGTCTCCTCCAGTCGCATAGAAGCCACCTCCCCCACCGCCGGGATTGCCTGCGGATCCCTTGTTGTTTGCTGTGCCGCCTGCGGCGCCTCCATCGCCATCGCCACCGGTGTTGTCAGCAGTGGATTCGCCGTCACCAATTCCACCGCCACCACCCCCAGCGTTAGCGCTTGCATCGCCTCCATTGCCTGTGACACCACCGCCGCCACCACCACCTTGGTCGGCTGCACTACCTCCATTGCCATCAAATCCTCCTCCACCGCCACCACCTTGATCGCTTGAAACCCCACCGTTTCCCGCGTATCCACCACCACCGCCGCCGCCACCTGAAGCATTTGTGTTTGAATTTCCTCCGTCACCGCCTTTGGCAGCATTGCTGTCAAGCGTGACACCACGGATGACCACGTTGGCACCGGAGTTGACGAACAACGCACCGCCGGCCCCCGCGCCACCACCGCCACCGCCCATTCCAACGCCGCCGTCACCGCCGTCGGCGAGCCCTTGTTTGAGCGTCATGTTTTCGATCGTGACGTCGCCATCAGCAACAAAGAACAACCGTGCGGTGTTTTGCCCCGAGACCGTGTTGCCGGCGCCGTTGATCGTGATCGTTTGATCGGTCCCCACGATCATCGGCAGGTTCGACGCGAGTGCGATTGGATCCAAGCCATTGGCAAACGTGATCGAATGCGTGCCAGCACCGGCGGCATTCAAACTTTCAATCGCCGCTCGCAGCGATCCGGCGCCGGAGTCACTGTGATTGCTGACGCTAAAGTCAGCGGCTGTGGCAAACGGGCCACCCAAAATGGCCATCAAAAGAGCAAGACGGGCAGTTCGTTTGTTCATCACGCGAAAGTCGGCCGATCAAGGAAATTCGAGGGGCCGTTTAGCCCCCCTTCGCCGCATCCGTGCGACGAGTCCTAGAGTGATCTACAACGAATTTGCCTTGCGTCGCGTCGGAGATTGCCGCTACCGGTGATCTCAAGCACGCGACCGAGTGCCCCTCCTAACGAGATTGATCGTCGCAGAGTGAGGCACTCCGTAGAATCAATTTGACAACCATCACAAATTACCTCGTCCAGTGCGATTGGCTCATGAATTCAATAAGCCGCTCACAAATTCCGCTACGAAAGGTTTACAGCGTTGATTTGGAGGGGGGGGCCAAGCACGCTTGGACCAAGGTTTGCAACTGATCGATTTGCACCGGTTTGCTGATGTAGTCGTCCATTCCGGCATCCAGACATCGTTCGCGATCGCCGGACAGCGAGTTGGCGGTCAACGCGACAATCTGTCGCTTTCCTGCGAGCACGCCGGCTTGTTCGCGTTTTCGAATTTCACGTGTCGCAGAAAAACCATCCATTTTCGGCATTTGGCAGTCCATCAAGACGAGGTCGTAATGGTTGCCCCCGATTGCGTCGAGCACTTCCTCGCCATTGGTAACCACTTCACAGGTGCAACCGAAGTGTTTTAGCAGCTCGCTGATATAGAATTGGTTCGTCGGATTGTCTTCGGCGACCAAAATGTGTGCCGCGAATGCATCGGAGCGACGGTGAACTGGGATTGCTGCGGTCGTGGTAGCAGAGGCGGTGGGTAGGTTGCGGTTTCCTTTGACGATCTCAACGGGAATCTCAAACCAGAACGTCGACCCTTGGCCTTGCTTGCTCGTGACCCCAATCTCGCCTCCCATCAAGTGAACCAATTGCATGCAGATCGATAGCCCGAGTCCCGTGCCTCCGAATTGACGGGTGGTCGAACTGTCGATTTGCGAAAACGCTTTAAACAGTCGATCCTTGCGGTCCTCGGGGATCCCCAATCCGGTGTCGGTGACCGACATCCGAATGCGAGCGGTGTTCTCGGTGCACGAAATCTGTTCGCCCCGCAAGCTAATTCGCCCATGAGTGGTGAATTTCAGTGCGTTGCCGAGCAGATTGCCCAGGATTTGGCATAACCGGTGATCGTCACAGCGGACCACCGCATGCAGTTCGGGAGCCAAGTAGCATTCCAGTTTCAAGCCTTTCTCGGCGACCAGCAGTGCATTGGCCGCAACGATGTCTTGAGCCACCTTAGCCAAGTTGCACTCGCGTGGTTCCAATTCGAGTTTGCCTGCTTCGATCTTCGAGAGATCGAGGATGTCATTGATTAACGCCAACAACAACCGCCCGCTCTTCTGTCCCGCTTCGACAAATTGTTGTTGCCGATGGGTCAACGCAGTTGTCCGCAGCAGTTCGTTCATCCCCAAGATGCCGTTTAGCGGCGTCCGCAATTCGTGACTCATCGTCGCCAAGAAATCGCTTTTGGCTCGATTCGCTTGTTCTGCGTGAACGATGGCTTTTCGCAGTGCCGCTTCGGATTGCTTGATGGTGGTGATGTTTTCATGCGCCATCAAGATATGCACTTCGCCATTGACATCGATGCGTCGCATACGAAGCTGAAACCAACGTCGCTTGTCGGCCGCGTGGCAAGAGTACTCGAGGCACGAGGATTCTCGTGTTCCCGCTTTGATTTGACGCAGTGCTTCAGCGACATTCTTGGCGTCTTGATTTCCTGCCGCGATGGCCGCTTCGCAGACGTCAAGATAGTTTTTGCCTTCACACACGTTTCGCGGATCAGCTTGAGACTGCGTCGCAAATTCTTTCCACGCTTGATTGGTCGCGACAATGACTCCGTCTGAATTGATCACTGCGATATGGGCGGACAATGCATCCAGGGTTAGTCGATTAAACGATTCGCTATCGACGAGTGCCTGTTTCGCCCGCGTGTGTTCGACTGCCAACCGAGCTAACTCGGTGCCCCATTCGAGTCGTTCCTGTTCAATGGTATTCGGTTTTCGTGACTGATCGGTATAAACGTTCAAGGTGCCCAAAAGTTCGTTGTGGACACTCAGGATGGGCATCGACCAACACGAACGAATTCCTGCTTGTTGAGCTCGATCGGACCATGCGGGATCAAGCCAATCACCGTGGATATCATCGGCAATGACCGGAGACTTGGTTTTCGCGGCACGGCAATACGGCGTGGTATCCGCGTTGAAGCAAGAGGTTTCGATCTTGCCAAGGTACTCGCTCGGCAAATTTCTCGCCGCCCGATTGAGTAAATGGGCCTGCGTGTTGTCCGCAAGCATCAAATTGCACATCAACGCGGGGTCTTCGGCAACCACGCTCGAGACAATCTTGTCCAAACAATCATCCAGCGGCCGATCCGCCGCCAACATGCTCAACAGTTGGCTTTGGTGATTCTCTCGGAGTTCGCGAAGTTTGCGATCGGTAATGTCCGAGATCAGCCCTTCGATTGCTTCGACTTCGCCTTGGTCGTTGTAGACACCGCGAGCTTGTTCCCACACCCATTTCAGTTGGCCTGCGGGGGTGCGAACGCGATATTCATGTTCAATCGGACGATGCGATCGCAGCCCGGTGTCAAAAACTTCGACGACTTGCGGCAGATCATCCGGATGAATCAGGCTGGCGTAAATATAGTCGCCGTCGATCAATTGCTCGGGTGCAATCTCGAACAGGTCGCGACACCCTTCGCTGACAAATTCCATTGTCCAATCGGCGTCATCGCGGCAGCGGTATGCCATGCCTTGAATGTTGGTCAACAACGTTTTCAAACGGCGATTGCTTTCGATCAGCTTTTCGGTTCGCCGCTGAACGCGTGATTCAAGTTCTTCGTTCAGCCGTCGCAGGTTTTCCTCGGCGCGGTAGCGATCCAGGTTGACTGCGATCGTATTGGCCAAAATCGCAATGCTGGTTTCGAGTTCGTGGCTCAGCTTGCCAGGAAAGAAGATCTCGAGAACGCCGAGGCAACGGTCTTCGACCAGCAGCGGATGCCCGATGACGGTGGCCGTCGACCGATGCGGTGATGTGTTGTCTTGAGCCTCGCTGTGCGAATTCATCGCGACCTGTGTCACAACAGGTGTTCGTGAATCCGCAATCGATTTGACCGGATGTTCAGCGGGATGAAGTTGGGCGATCGTTTCAGAGGTGAGTCCGTTGTCCGCGGATTGGGCCTGCAAAAACAGTTTCTTTTGCCCAGGGTTTTGGGTCCAAACTCGTACTAGCGAGGCATCAAGGTGTTCGATGATCGCGCGGGCGCATGTCTGCATCGCCTCGCTTAGCGGCATCTTTTCAAGGAACGCTCCGGCAACCGACGCGGTCGCTTCGAGCCGGCGAGTGTGGTTGGCCAGTTGGGCTTGGGTTTGTTTGCTCTCGGAGATGTCGCGGCACGTTCCAATGGCATTGACCGGAGTTCCATCTTCGTCATTGAAAGCTTGCCACGATTCCTCGACCCACTTGATGCTGCCGTCGGCGAGCACGATTCGGTGTTCAACCCTGCATGTCGAATCGACGTCAAATGATTGAATCAGGGCCTCGTTGACTCGTTTGCGGTCAGCCGGATGCACCAATTTAAGAAAGTCTTCGTGCGTCGGCGAAAATGACTCTGGGGCTTTCTCGAAAATGCGATAGGTCTCGTCAGACCAAAATACCGTCATCGTTCGTAGGTCGGTTTCCCAGCTGCCGATCTTGGCTACCGCTTGAGCTTCCGAGAGTCGCTGCTTTTCTTTTTCGAGCTGTTCGATCAGACGACGCTGTTGCTCGCGGCTGTTGCGTAGGTCTTGCTCGATCTCCTCTTGCTCGGTGATGTCTTGGACCATCCCGAGCCGACGTATCGCTTGGCCCGATTCGTCCAGCACCACCTCGCCACGCTCGCGAACCTTGCGAATTTCACCTCCGGGGTAGCGAATCCGAAACTCTTGCTCGACATAGGGTTGCAAAGGATCGGCTTGCGAGAGCGAATCGAGTACGTGACTGCGATCGTCGGGGTGAACATGGGCCATCAAACCATCAAGCGAGCCATCGCATTGATCCGCTTGAATACCAAAGATCTCGAACGTATGGTCGGACCCATGGAACTTTCCGACACGCAAATCGATGTCCCAGCTGCCCATGTTGGCGATGCGTTCCGCATTGGACAGTAGGACTTGGCGTTCTTGAAGTTCGTTGGTCGCACGGATCAGCTGTGTCAAGTCACGAGAGATGCCCGATAGCCCGATCAACTCTCCCGCGTGGTTGCGTTGGGCGCGGACGTTGGTGCTGAGCGTCACCACGCTGCCATCTTTGCGGAACACGCCGCACTGGTAATCCAGCTGCTCGGTCCCGGTTTCCAGCAGCGTCATGAACGTTTGCAGCGTCTCTTCAAAACTTTCCGGTGTGATGAACTCAAGGAACGATTTGCCAAGCAATTCATGCGAGTCCCATCCGTAGATGGCTTTGGCGGATTGGTTGATGTAGGTGATCCGGCTGTCGGCGTCGATCGTCCAGATCAAATCGTGTGAAGATTCAACCAGATCGCGATAGCGTCGTTCGCTCGCTTCAACAGCAGCTTCGGAGGCCTTGCGTGCGCTGATGTCACGCCAGATGCCGAGGATCCCAAGCACATGATCGTCGTTGTCGGTAACCCGCGTGACTCGAGCGTCGATCCAAACACGAGTGCCATCTTTGCGCCAATCGAGAAAGTCACCTGTCCAATTCTCACCCGCCAAAATCGACTGAATTTGTTTCCCCATCGACTCGCGTTCGGCTGCCGGAAAACGATGCAGCAACGGTCGCCCCACCATCTCTTCTGCCGTCCATCCGAACAATCGGGTCGCACCCTCGTTCCAATAGCTAACCATCCCGGCCACGTCGGTCACAATGGCAGCGTCCTGTACACAAGAAAGCAAAAGCGAATCTTGGTAATGCAGGACAGACGCGGATGGTCTGGCCGCGGTCGATGAGGGTGCCGAGTGATCCGTCATTTCATTATTGTTTCAGGCGTCATTGCCCGGTCTGTGGCGTCGAGGTGATGTCAGCGAGAGGAATCGAGTGCATAGGGTAAGCAATCCGACTGTGCTTGATGGAGTGTCAACACAGCGAACGCGGCCATTTTTTCAACTCTTTCCCAATGCAACCGAAATCGAACGGCAGCGATGAAAGAATGGGGACAGGCTTGTAGAGTGCGTGAGGTTGAGGTATGTGGCGGATCATGTACCACCCCACAGCGGCAGAGGCTGATTGATTCAGTCCATCCTCGGTGTCCGGTGCGGTGGGGGAAGTGCGCACCATAGCAACATCACGATGCCGGTTGAAGAACAATCCACCGTGGTATCGCCCTCAATGGCTTCCATCCTTGAAGCATTTTTGCCGCGGGGTGTGTGCGACAGGCCTAGCGGCGGGGGTTCCGCGAGAACGGTGCTACTTGATCACCGTCGCAACCACAATGAATCACGCGATTTTCCGCTCAAGTGCGTGCCGCTGAATCCCCAAATGTTAACGGCCCCCGTCTGGGGGCCGCTAACGGTCTTGGCGCGCGTTTGGTTCGCAGTCGATCGGCGATTTACAGAACCGATGCAACCGATTGGCACAGCGAATCCATCTTGTCTTCGCTCATCCCAGCGACGTTGATCCGGCCGCTGCCAACGATATAGATGCCATGCTTGCTCTTGAGTTCATCAACTTGCATCGGCGTCAGCCCGCTAAAGGAGAACATCCCTTTTTGCTTGAGCAAGAACGAGAAATCGTGGCCTGAGCCGGTGTTTTTCATTGTTTCAACGAACTGTTGACGCAACGAATCGATCCGCTGACGCATCTCGTCCACTTCTTGTTGCCAAAGCTTGGTCAATTCGGCGTCTTGTAACACCGTGGCAACAATGGCTCCACCGTGACGCGGTGGGTTGCTGTAGTTGGTGCGGACGATGGTCTTCAGCTGGCTTTGGGCCGCCTTCATCGTTTCGTTATCGGCCGCAACGAGGCAAACCGATCCAACACGCTCGCTGTACAAGCCAAAATTCTTGCTGAATGAATTGCAAACGATCGCTTCGTCGACCGCGTCCAAGATCGTGTTCAATCCCACCTTGTCTTGCTCGATGCCTTCACCAAAACCTTGGTAGGCGAAATCGATCAGCGGAATTAGTTGCCGCTCGGCCACCGTTTTGGCAATCGCCTTCCAGTCCTCGGGAGTGGGGTCGACGCCCGTAGGGTTGTGGCAGCATGCATGTAGCAACACGGCGTCGCCCGGTTTGGTCTTTTCACTTAAATCGTCGAGCATCCCCGCCAAATCAAACGAGGTGCGATCGCTGCCGAGGTAGCGGTACGTTTCGCTTGGCAGTCCCGCTGCGGCAAAGATAGCCGGATGGTTGGCCCAGGTTGGGGAGGGCATCCAGATTCGTGCCGGCGAAAGTTGAGCGACGATAAAATCGGCGGCGACTCGAAGCGCTCCCGTTCCGCCGGGAGTCTGCAGGATGGCGATGCGGCCGGCATCGACGGAGTCACCAAAGACAAGCGAGCGAACTTGTTCGCGGTAATCCGGCAATCCATCAATCGACAGGTAGCCCTTGGTCGCCTCGTTCTCGATCAACCGTCGCTCGGCTTCCTTGACGCACTTTAAAATCGGCGTTTGCCCCGAGGCGTCCTTGTAGACTCCAACGCTGAGGTTCATCTTGCTAGGATTCTTGTCCGCCAAAAACGCTTCGGTCAGCCCCA
Organism: Novipirellula caenicola; assembly: GCF_039545035.1. Lineage (NCBI taxonomy): Bacteria > Pseudomonadati > Planctomycetota > Planctomycetia > Pirellulales > Pirellulaceae > Novipirellula > Novipirellula caenicola. Next base: position 81,721 of record NZ_BAABRO010000019.1, on the reverse strand, counting down.
AAATGGAGTCGGGCGGAGCGGTCGGAATTCCAACGAAGCGGTGCACGGCATTCGATTTTGCGGACGCATTCATAGCAGAATTGAGCATTGGATAGGGACGGAATGGAATGGTTCCCGGAAATCCTAATCAACAAACGACTTATCGCCTATTGCCAACTGCCCCAAATTTGGACACTGCTGCTTCCATGTCTTCCCCTGACATCCTGATTGTCGGTGCCGGTTCGGCGGGATGTACTCTCGCCCACCTATTGCACCATCAATACGGCTATTCGGTCACGCTGATCGAGCCGGGAGCGGCGGAGAACCCCGAAATCGTTGCCGCCACCGAAATCGATCACACTCGGCCCGCTCGCTGGTTGAAGTTGCTGGGCACTTCGAGTGATTGGAACTACGCCACCGAAGCGTCGCAGTCGCTCGCCGGCCGCTCGCTGAATTGTCCCCGAGGCCGAGGTGTGGGCGGCAGCAGCCGGATCAATGCGATGATCTGGTTTTCGCCAACCGACGACGATTTCAACATGTTTTCCACCGCCGCGGCGGATGATCGCTGGTCAACCGCGTCGCTGCGGTCCGCCTATCAAGCCGCCGAGCGATTGGTGCAGCCCGAATCGGCCCGCTGGATCAGCGAACCGGCCGAGCGGTTTTTGCAAGCGGCGACTCCGTTTGGCACTCCGGTGGCATACCGCAGGATGAACCGCAACGGACGCCGTTGGTCCCCCGCTGCTCTGATTGCAGATTCGTCCGGCGTCCAGACAATTCGGGCCAGCGTCGATCGTATCCTGTTTCGTGATGACCAAGCGGTTGGGGTCAAGTTGACAAACGGAGACGAGATTGCTGCCGGCAAACGAGTTATTTTGTCGGCCGGCAGTATCGCTAGTCCCGCGATCTTGATGCGAAGCGGCATTGGGCCTCGCGATTTGCTGCGAGACGCCGGTGCTCAAGCGTGGCTGGACGCAGCGGAGGTCGGCCAGCATTTGCAAGACCATTTGGTGATGCCCGTCGTTTTTTCGACTAGCGCTGCGGCTCGCTTTGATCTAAACGTCTCGCCGCGAGATCTCGTGCGATTTGACGCTCTCGGCCGCGGGCCGCTCGCGTCGAATATTGCCGAAGCCGGGGGCTTGTTTGCCAGCGACACGCTTCAGATTCATGTGACGCCGACACATTACCTTCGTTTTCCGCAGCCCGGTGCGCCGGCGGCAATGACGATCGCCGTCAATCCGACCAAACCGAAATCGCGTGGGCAGCTTGCGATTCGGTCGCTCGATGCAAGCGAACCGCCTCGGATTGATCTTCGTTATTTGACGGATCCCGCCGACGTCGAAACGACGATCGCGGGCGTGAAATTGGCTCGTTCGATCGCGGCGCAGTCGCCGCTACAGAATTGGATTGGGCCCGAAATGGTGCCGGGAGCGAAACGGGACAGCGACCAGACGATTGCCAAATCGATCTCGCGTTACGCCCAAACGCTGTATCATCCCGTCGGAACCTGCGGGCTCGGACGCGTCGTCGACGCGGACTTGTCGGTGATCGGCACTCGCCGGTTGTCGATCGTCGATGCTTCGGTGTTTCCCGAGATGACGGTGGGCAATCCCAATGCGATGGTGATCACGCTTGCGACGTGGTTCGCAAATCAATTGGCCGGGGCGTGCTAGGCTCTGTCTGAAAAACGTAGCGGAAGTCGTCAAGACTTTCGGCAGCATGGAATAATCCACTGGGAATTCGAAATTCTTCACGAATTCCGCTACCAAGTTTCCGCCTCTGGTGCGTTCTCAGGCAGTGTCTAGTGGCAGAGGCAAGCTAGAAAACCACCCTAGATCTTTCCGCCTTTGCAATGCGGACATATTCTGCCCCCTTTGCCGTTGCAGGTCGAGCAGCGCTCTTGAGTGACCTGTTGGGCGCGAATCGGGCGTCCGGTCAATGGGTTTACGCCTTTGACGACTGTTTCTCGCCCGGCAACCACGCCTTTGTTACAGGTTCGCACGGGGCAATCCAGGAATCCGCGGCCATCGCAGGCAACACACCAATTGTCTCGCAGGTACAACCCGCCAGAGTCACGGCTGCTGTCAGCGACCTCGCTGAACAACTGAGAGGTTGATTTCTGTTTTAGCCCCCAGCAATAAACGGCAACCGAGCTTTTTTCGACCGTGTTCAGCCGCTGTGCCGCCGTGTGACTCGACTCCACGTCAGTAAGCGAAGCGGTTTGCACGTTTTCGTAGAACCAACGACGAAATTCGCCTGAGCCAAAGAAGAAACCTTTTGCGTCGCTTCCCGAAACAGGCGTGTCGTAGGCGATCCCGACGACGCGGTTTTCAGCATCCAATACCGGGCCGCCGCGATTTCCACCCATGACGCGGGCAGACGTTTGTAGCGTCACTCCGCTGCCCGAGGAACCTAACGCCGAGACACTGCCGCGAATCGCTTGTGACTGCAGGACCTCGCCCGCTTGCGTTTGCAGCCCTCGCTGCAATGCCGCTTGACCACGTGAAAAACCAAGGATGCGTATCGGCGTTCGTTTGGTGGGATCATCCAACGCGACTTCCACCGGGGAAAGCTTTAGGTTCGGTACCCGTAGCGCCGCGATCTCGGCTCCCATTTGACCGTTCTGAGGACGTACATAGGAATAATGGGTCCACACCACGTTGCCGCTTCCAAAACCCGTGCCCACCGATGACGAAACCGCTACCGATCGCGTCGATGAGATCAGCAGATCCCGCACAAGCTCGCTGCGGCGTGCCGAAGACGCCGGGTCGACAATCACCGTGATCAGTTTGGGCCCGTGGTAGTTCGTCGTTTCCACGACGGGGCGTGCGGTCAACACGATTCCCGGAGCCACCACAAATCCAGTCCCGGTTGCAAGCAGTTGCAGATCCGGCCGCGGCGCATCGATGCCGTCGATTTTGATGTTGGCATCGGATTCCGACGGAACGTCAAAATCAAGCGTGTAATGCCACCCTGCTTCCAATTTTGTGCCGCTACCAGCGTTGTTCGATAACGCCACCGTTCTCATCAACCGTTGCCGTGTGCTTGGTGAAAACGTGATGAAGCTGTCGGTGTTGGTCGTCAACTCATGTAACAGTTCGGCGTTGGATTGAACGATCGGTGGCATTCGTTCAACCGACTCGATCGCTCGCACCATGCGTGTCGCCGCTGAATCCCCTTTGCGTCCTTTGATCAAACAGATGGCCAAATTGTTGTTCGCCGAACAAAACGTCATGCGATGCCGCGACGGATCAGCCTCCTGCTGCTTTTCGATGCGGCGGAGCGTGTCCTCTAGAAGCACCGCGGCCCGTGAATGTTCGTTGCTGCCACAGCTAAGCGTGACCGCAGCCCACAATCCGGCGTAGGGGCTCTCTTTGATTTCGTTGTGGATTTCGATCAGCAACCGGCTGACGGTTTGAGGACGCTCGGCCACCGTTCGCAGATGGTCCTTGACCAATTCGAATTGCCGTCGGTCTTGGAGGTTAAACCAGCGGATCGCGAGATACTTCTGGTCCGCCTCGCTCAATTGGGCAATGGGGATGTTTCGAACCATCTTTTGCCCCTTGATTAACAGCTCCACCGTCTCGTCATTCTGGCTAACCAGCTCTGCCTCGACGACGGTTCCAGCAGCCGATTTCCATTGGCGAATGGCCGGGGCGTTCTCGGGCGGCTGTGCGTAACCGATCGTCGCAAGTCCCAAACCCAGCAGAAAAAGTATGGTCGTCGAGCAGGAGAACGAGCGCAGGAAAGGAGATGGAGGACGGTACATCTGAAGGCTCGCTGGATCATAGTTCTGCGGAGGGGTTTTCTCGGTTTTAGTTTACTGATCCCGCAGCGTGTGGCAAGTAAGAAGTCGTGAAACCGAAAATTGATAGCGAGCTAGCGGACTTTGCCGGCGGAATCGCCGTCGCGGTAGCGATGTTTGCGAGGTTCTGAGTCAGCGATTTATCAGGCCCTACACCAAATCCGCTTGGTGCGGCATAATCAGGAGTTTTCCCCAACAGGTCGCATGCCCTGCCTGAACGCTCTAGGTAATCGGTAATAAAGATGACGGAAGACAAAATTGGCAAACTCGGCGTTACCTTCGACGACGTCCTCTTGCTGCCCCGCTACAGCGAGGTGGTGCCCAGCGAAGTGGATGTCACGAGCCGGCTGACCGACCGGATCAAGTTACAGATCCCGCTCATTTCATCGCCGATGGATACGGTTACCGAAGCCGAGATGGCGATCGCACTCGCCAAAGAAGGCGGGATGGGGATCATTCACAAAAATCTGTCGCCCCGTAGCCAGACACAACAAGTGCTGAAGGTGAAACGCTCGGCCAATGGCATCATTGTCGATCCTGTGACCTTGCCCCCCGAGGAAAGGGTCAGCCGGGCTGCGGAATTGATGGACCAGGCCAACGTCTCGGGAATCCCGATCGTTTACGCCGATCGCAAGCTTGCTGGCATTTTGACGCGACGCGACCTGCGATTCCTAGAGGACCCAAACCTCCCCGTTTCGGAAGTTATGACACATGAGAACTTAGTGACGGCTGTAGGGAATGTAACGCTTGAGGAAGCTGAGCGAATTTTAACGGCAAAAAGAGTCGAGAAACTTCTCCTGGTTGACGAAGATAGAAGACTGACGGGGTTAATAACGATTCGTGACATCGACATGATGAAGCGATATCCGCGTGCTTGCAAAGATCCGCTCGGCAGATTGCGGGTCGGAGCGGCGATCGGAGTCGGTGATTTTGATCGAGCCGAGAGTTTGATTCGACAAGGCGTTGATTTGCTAGTAGTCGATTCGGCTCACGGGCACAGTCAGAACGTGATTGAAACCGTCCGAGAAATTAAGAGTCAACGTGATTGGGACATCGATATTGTGGCCGGGAATGTGGCCACCCCTGAAGCGACTCGTGATTTGATCGAAGCGGGGGCAGATGCGGTGAAAGTCGGCATCGGCCCAGGTTCGATCTGTACGACGCGAGTCATCAGTGGTGTCGGGGTCCCTCAGATCACAGCGATTTTGGACGCAGTCAAAATCGCCGAAGAGAGAAACATACCTATCATCGCTGACGGCGGCATTCGCTTCAGCGGTGATATTACGAAGGCAATCGCGGCCGGCGCGAGCACCGTGATGATCGGAAGTCTGTTCGCAGGCCTGACCGAGAGTCCGGGCAAGATGATTCTGTACCAAGGTCGTACGTTCAAGTCGTACCGGGGGATGGGATCGATGGGCGCGATGGTCAAAGGAAGTAGCGATCGGTATCGGCAAAAAGGTGCTGAGGCGGGCAAGCTTGTCCCCGAAGGCGTCGAAGGCCGCGTGCCGTTCAAGGGTCCTCTTAGCGATTACGTCTACCAATTGGTCGGCGGATTGCGAGCGGGGATGGGATACGTCGGAACACGGACGATTGATGAGTTGCGGCACGATGCGAGATTCATTCGCGTCTCCGCAGCAACGGTTAGGGAGAACCACCCGCATGACATTGCGATCACCCAGGAAGCGCCAAATTACAGCCCTGATGTTTCATCAGGCGAAACGAACTAGTCTGGCAATCTTAATTGCCAGTGCCGGGACGCTCGCCGCTTGGGATACCACAGCGGCACTCGCCCAATCGCCCACCGGCTATGGCAATCTTCGTCCGGTTCCCAAAATGGGAACCGTCCCTTCGGCCGCTCCGGCCACCGCTCATAATCCAACGCACGACGGTTGGAATCTGAAATGGGGCCGCAAACCGCAGCCGGCTCCGCAGCCAAGCGATGCCGTGGATCGCCATTTCGCGGGCAAAGATCCGTTTGCAGACGATTTGCCAATGGCAAAGAACGTCGCGTCCGCGGCGACTGCTCCTGCCGCCGTCCCGGTTCCGCCACCTGCGGCCACGGTGGTTGCCAGTGGAGGTGTGCCGCAGCAACAAGCGGCGCATTCGCAAGCGGTTGCCACTCATGCGGTTAGCCAACAGGCGGTTGACGCTGGGGCTTCGACGATGATGGTTCGCCCGGTATCGGCCGTTCAAAGCCAACCGGCAAATCCGCTGCAGCAAGCTCAATCCGCTCCAGAACTGCGTGCGGTCAATGCCGATCCCGCAGCCGAATCGGAACCCGTCGAACGAACCACATGGTTGACCGCGCCTCAGCAAGGCGGCGGGTTTTCGTTGCCAGCTGAATCGTCGGGTCAGCTTCGTCAAGCGGCGCGGCCGAAGACGGACTTCTTTGAAAATCCGTTTGGTGAAGGGACAACCCAGGGGCGTCAAGCGGCGCCGCGTAATCCTGGATTCGCACCGCCGTCGCAAGCCAATCCTCGTTCGACCAACCAATTGCGTGATGGATCCGGTGCGATGCCTCGCTCGCGATCGCTGCCTGCACCGGGAACCAAGCCCGACCCACAATCGAAACTCGAGTTGCTGCCCAGCCCTCAAGGCGAACGCACCAGCCCACGGCAATCCAAGCCGGCGCAAGATGGTCGCTCGCTCGGCGATTTCTTGAAAGAAGAAGGCAGTATCCAACCGCTGCCAAGTCCACACGATCGTGGCGACGACAGTCCCGAGTCACCCTCGGATCAAAAGGATCGTTTCGAGAACCCCTTTGGCAATCCCGATGGCGGACGATCAGCCGCGAGCGAACGCGAACGTGATCGCTTGGATCAACGCTCCGGACGCGACGACGATGGTGTCGGCCGATTCGATGGAGTGGACGATTTGAAACAAACCGCAGGGATCTCGTGCGAAGATTTCCGTCAACGCATTGCATCGCAAACGATCGATAAGTTGTCGTTGGACATCAGCCCGCCGTTTCGGCCGGACGTGATCAGCGAAACGGAATACCAAAAACTGAAGACCAAGTTCGACGAAAGTCAGAGCGACCGCCAATGGCGAACGATCGACGGACGTCCCCTCGCCTCGGGACGCTTGGTCGACTTGGCTTACGAAAAAGCAGTGATTCAGACTGCCCATGGCACGACCGAAGAACTTTCGATCAATCGACTCAGCGAAGCCGACTTGGCCTACATCTCCGAGAATTGGGGGTTGCCCAAGGAGTGTTTGATCCAGCAGGTTGCCTACACCGAGCGTTCATGGCAGAACACCACGATGACGTGGAAGGCATCCAATTTGTGTCACAAGCCATTGTACTTTGAGGATGTTAACCTCGAACGCTACGGGCATACCCGTGGTCCACTGTGGCAACCGGTTGTTTCGTCCGCCCACTTCTTTGTCAATATCGCGGTGTTGCCTTACAAGATGGGAGTGCACGCTCCGAACGAATGCCAATACGCCCTGGGTTACTATCGCCCCGGCAACTGTGCTCCGTGGATCAAACCTCCGGTGCCGATCAGTTTACGAGGCGGTTTGACACAAGCCGCTGCGATGACCGGAGCGTTCTGGTTAATCCCGTAAGCGGGACTCCAACGCCCCGAAGCAACTGCCGATCCTTTGGCCTAGCCGGTCAGGGATCGTTCAAGACGGCAAGGGCCATTCGCCCGTTGCCGTCTACTTTGGGTAGCGGTACGGCGCGAACCGTCCGGTTGCGGCGTGAAAAAACGTTCGATCTAGACCGGGCGGCTCGCGCCGCACCGCTACAAAAGCCACCTGTTTAGTGCCAAAATCGATGGCATGGGGCGTTTTCCCCGGTTGGGTGGCGGCAAGACCGCGGCGATGGCCGAAACCGAATGGCGACGCATCTCCTGTAGCTGCCTTCGCCAGAAGGTGGTGTCTCGCATCTGCGTGGCAACCAACCACGCTTTGGCGAGCGTCGCCTATAAAACGCCAACACCGTAATTTGGTCGCCTGAAAATGCTCCACCGGGTTGGCCCAAAACGGCTAATTCAATCAGCACCCCCTCCCGCGATTCACGAAGTCAGCAACGCTTGTCATTCGTGAATGGGGGGAAGAAGCCGAGCCTGAGCGAACAATTTCGATCCCGTGTAGCTTGAGCTCGCGTATTTCAAGCCCAGGAATTTCAAGCCAGGGGACATTCGAGCCTGGGGGCAGCCGTCGCGGTTTGACACGATCCGCGACGCCAGCGTGTTTGCCGGTGACGAATTGCTAGACGTATTTTTCGAGCAATTTGGCGAGCTGCTCAGGGTTGTCGTCTTCCTGCAATTTAGCGATCTGGTCCTCTTTCAAGCCAATTTTGGCTAAATGGCTGGTCAGCCGCTTCCATACCTGGGCTCGCTTCTTGCCTTCGCTGAGGTACAGTTCGGTCACCGCCTCTTGGGCCTTTTGCAGCCCGATCGAATCGCGATTTTCATAGTAATTCTTGATAATCTTTTCTTGATGCCGAGTGCGTTCGGTCATTGTCACTCCGTAGTGAAGGGTGGCTGAAAATTTTGCGACCAGGAAACTTCCGTTTTCCGTCCCATTTTGACTGCAGGCCGTGCGGATTTGCCGCAGACACCGCTGCCACAGCAGGGGCAAATCGCGATTCTGAACTGTACCCAGTTATCGGTCATGGGCCAGTTATTCTATAGTAGCGGTGATCCGAGGTCGGGCTAGCGTCGTGTTTGCCCGATGATCCATTGCGGCTCCGCACGCGGTGAGGTGTGGGGAACGGCGATTGCCCGTCTAATTTTGTTTTTTATTGAAGAGACCTTCTAGCGATGACAGTTTGCCGTGGTGTGCGAGGTGCGACCAGCGTTGAGAAAGATGATCGTGATCAAATTCTCACCGCGACTCGTCAATTACTTGCGTTGATGATCCGTCAGAACGAGATCGAATCGGCGGACGTCGCGAGCGCTTTCTTCACGGTCACTTCGGATTTGACGGCCGAGTTTCCCGCCTTGGCCGCCCGCCAACTCGGGTGGCTCGAAGTGCCGCTGCTGTGTGGTTACGAAGTGTCGGTCGAAGGCTCGCTGCCACGCTGCATCCGAGTCATGCTGCACTGGAATACCGACAAACCGCAATCCGAAATCCACCACGTTTATCTGCACGAAGCCAAGCGGTTGCGCCCGGATCTCTCGAAATATCCGCCAGTGGATTTTGAGGAACTCGAGTGTTGGATTCAGGATCATCTGAGCGCCGAAGGCTAGGAGGGGACGTTGGCTTCATCACCACGGCTTCGTTGGAAACCGGATACCGCCCTTTCGACGATTCACGCAGCCTATTCGGTTGCAGTGGGGGCCACCTGTACCGACGAAAAGCTCGAGCAGGCGCTAGTGCCGTACGCCACCGCGATCAACGAGCGTTTGCTCTCTTCGTCGATTGATATGCGCGGCTTTTGGAACCGGTTGGTTCGCGAGTCGATCGGCTGTGATGAAACGCGGGCGGCCTGCGAAACCGCGCTGGTCGCCTCAGGGTGTAGTGAGTTGCAGGTCGATCAGACCACGCGTGGGATCGTTCGCCAATTGGATGAATGCCGAATCGTGGTCGGCAATCGCTTTCCTCGTTTGCTCGATCAGCTCGAACTACGCTCGCGGCCGCTGCGAGAACGCTGGGACACGGTCGGTCGCGGGTTGTTGAACCAGGTCGCCAAGCAGATTTGGGGGCAAAGTCCTCCGGGAAATTGGTGGCCCGCCAGCGTCGATGGCTTGTTCGTCCAGCCGGTTCGTGGGGGTGATGGCGGATTTGAACCTGGCAGCGACGAAGGCAAAAACGCCGCCGTTTGGATCGAGGCGATGTTGACCGATGCGTTGCCCAGTGTGCCGGAGGTGTTGCGGGTGGCGTGGTTGGTCACGCGAGTGGCCATCGAACAACATATCACGCAAAAATCGCTGACCTCCAAACCGGGCGACAGCACGTTTGGGCGTCCTGCATCGTTGACGTCGGCTTGGGCGTTCGGCTCGGTGCCGTTGGTGCTGCGGGCTGCAGCGGAGCTGGATCTCGTACCCAGCAACGCCCTGCCCATTTCGGCGGCAACCCGATTGTGGCGTCTCAGCGATGCCGCGATCGCAGGCGATGTCGTGACGCAGTGGTGGGAAAAACTGGATCGCAATCCGCAACCGTTGCCCGTCGCGCTAAAGTCGCTGTCGCAAGCGATTGAGGAAAACAAACTGATCTCGCCTCCGCCCGAGCCCTTTTAGGGCAACGCCGCGAAGCATTTTTCAGTAGCGTAACTCGTCAACCGTTTCGAGAGGCATCCGTCGAGCGACAGTCACGCACGACGTTCGCGACGCTAAATTAGCTCAAACGCGATAAGAAAAAATACTTCACAGCGATGCCTTTTTGGCCTTCCGTGTTCTGTTTTGACGGTCGCGCGAGGATCGCTGATCAATCGTCATTGACGCCCGCTGAAACTGTCATCGGCGTCTACCAATCGGATGCCGTTGACAGAACAATCAGATGCCGTTGACAGAAAACAGTGCGGTTTCGTAGAGCGGATGTCCTCGACTCGCGATTTCGCAGCAAGAGCTTGTTTCGGATATTCCGGCTACTTTTGCTATCTCTTTTGACACAGTGATATTACGATGTCTTAAAATGAGACGAATAAAGGTCCGGTTGTTGCTTTCCGATGGGAAGCCGCTGGACGGCTCGAACGGTATCGAGTGTTCATGACGCCAAGAAGCGACAGATGACAGCATATTTGATGGTGCGCAGCGGGCCTCAGAAAGGCCGGCAATTTAATCTCGACCCGGAACGGCCGATGCATATCGGACGAGGGAAGAGTTGTGAAATCATGCTGACGGACCCCGTCAGTTCGCGTTTCCATGCCGTCATCTATTTTGAGGACGGGAATTGGCATCTGCGCGACACCAGCAGTCGCAATGGAACTTTGGTCAACGACCAGAAAACCGACCATGCTCGGATGCTAAACCACCACACGGTCAAAATTGGTGCCACCGAACTCGAGTTGATCGAGCCCGCCGGGGAATCGACCGAAGAAACATCGCTGACGCAGACGATCGCCTGGGAATCGGTCAAGACCGAGCATCGCTGGAGCGGCGAAGACGAGGACCCAATCGCCAAGGTTGCCGCGACCGGCCACTTGATGGATCTGTACTCGCTGAGTCTCAGTTTGCTGCGTTGCGAAAGTCCCGACGAGGTGATCAGCACGCTGATTGAATTGCTTCGCGATCGAACCGATGCGGATGTGGTCGGATTGTCATTTGATTCGGGTGACGGACGCTTGAAACCGCGACGCGTTGAGCCCGCCGATGCTGCCGACTTGGTGACCATCGAAAAATCGTTGTTGAAACGGATCGTCAAAGAGGGAGAGGCGGTTTGGATCAATGACCCGGCAAAATCGGGCGCAAGCGAAATGGGATCGACGGGCAAGGATCAAATGTGGTCCGACATCATCTACGCCCCGATCGGCAGCGACGATACCAACGTCGGGGTGCTGCAGCTGTACCGTCGTGAACCGAAATTTAGTGAATCGCAATTTGAGTTGACGGTTGCCGCCGCCCGTTTGTTGTCGATCGGGTTGAGCCAAGCGTTCGAACGGGATTCGCTGCGGGCGGACCGTCGGCGGATCGCCGACCGAAACGCGGACTCGGACGAATTGGTCGGGTCCAGCGCGGTGATGCAAAAGTTAAAAGAGCGGATCGAACGCGTGGGCAACGCCAGCGGCAGTGTGCTGATTCGCGGAGAAAGCGGGGTTGGAAAGGAGTTGGTGGCCCGCGCGGTGCATCGGGCAAGCCGCCGATCCAGGCGTCCGATGTTGACCGTCAACTGTGCCGCGATTCCTCACGATTTGATCGAAAGCCAATTGTTTGGTCATCGCAAAGGATCGTTCACCGGCGCCGACAGCGACCATATTGGTTGGTTCCAGCAAGCTCATACCGGCACTTTGTTTTTGGACGAAGTGGGCGAGTTGACGCTCGAAGGCCAAGCGAAATTGTTGCGAATCCTCGAGGGACATCCGTTTTTGCCAGTCGGTGCGACCGAAGAGGTGTTGGTGGACGTGCGGGTGATCGCCGCGACCAATCGTGACTTGGCCGAATTTGTCCGCGAGAAACGTTTCCGAGAAGACCTGTTTTATCGACTCAGCGTGTTCGAACTGCTTGTGCCGCCGCTGCGTGATCGCGGTGACGATATCGAATTGTTGGTCGGTCACTTTTTGGAACATTTTCGCCGCCAACACGGTCGCCCCCTGTTGGCGATCAGCGACGAAGCACGGACGCGATTGCTGGAATACGCCTGGCCCGGCAACGTGCGTCAATTGCGAAACGTGATCGACAGCGCGGTGGTGATGGCCGATGATCCGGCCATCGAAGCCGACGATCTTGGGTTGCGAGACGCGGGATTGAGCCGGCTGGACACCCTCCGGTTGGACGAATGGGAGCGTCGGTTGATTCGCAAGGCGCTCGAGCGTACCGGCGGCAGCGTTCCTGAGGCGGCGGCCCTGCTCGGGATCAGCCGGGCAACCGCATACCGCAAGATCACCGAATACGAGATCGACCGCTAAGCCGCCGGGGGGCGGAAATCTCACCGCGATCGGCAGACGCGGGTGATTTTGGCCTGTTTTCCGCGTTTCTAGCCCAATTCGTCCCGCTTCCTCTTGTCAAAATTGGCTCCGGAAGCGACACTTTCGGGCTTCCTCGAATTCGATGTGTGAACGCCTGGTGTCAATGGTCGACACCAGTAGTGGAGTTGGACGGATTTTTCCGTCCCCCCGCGAATCGCACGCTGGCAGTAGTTCGCTTGCAGATTTTGTTGCTCAGCGACTTCCTCCTGCCGATGTCCCCAAACCGCGTCCTGGACGCAAAAAGGTAAAGCAGTATGGCCCGATACACAGGCCCCAAAGCAAGAATCAACCGTCGCCTCGGTGCCCTTCTTTATGAAACCGCCGGTGCCGCACGTGCATTGGACCGACGTAACACCCCGCCCGGGATGCACGTTCGTGGACGTCGCCCGAGTAACTACGGGATGGCGTTGATGGAGAAGCAAAAGATCAAGCACTATTATGGTTTGGGCGAGCGTCAGCTTCGTCGTTACTTTGATGCGGTTGGTCGTAAATCGGGTAACACCGGTGAATTGTTGCTGTTGATGTGCGAGCGTCGTTTGGACAACGTGGTTCGCCGCGTTGGTTTCACCAAGACTCGTCCTCAAGCACGCCAAGGCATCACCCACGGTCACTTCCGCGTCAACGGCGTGAAGGTCACCAAGCCAAGCTACCAGCTTCGCCCTGGCGATATCGTCGAAGTCCGTGGTCGTGAAAATTTGAAGAATCTTTATCGCGGCGTGATCGCCAACGCTTCGCCCGACGCACTGGATTGGGTCACCTTCGATAGCGAAAACTTGAAGGCAACCGTGTTGGGACTTCCCGGAGCGAGCGACATCAGTTTGCCCGTGGATGCGAACAGCGTCGTCGAATTCTTGTCACGATAAGCATTCGCGATCCTGCGTTTCCCTTTGCGTATCAAGCCCCCCAAAGTTCGGGTGAAACCACACTTTTTTGTGTCGAGCCCACTTTGGTTTGCCGCCGGCTTGGTACATGGTCATCCATCAGAACCGGCAATTTAGGTTGCCGGTTCTGTTTATAATGGCGTCTCCTTTGGCCTCGCAGCCGAAACGAATGGTTGCGGCAGGCTGGCTTTACGAATCGTCCTAATCGCTTTTTTGAGAGGCAATCTCCTCTGATGCATAGTCCTGTTGTTGTTCTCGGTGGTGGTCCTGGTGGTTACGCAGCCGCGTTTTTGGCTGCCGACGAAGGCCTTGATGTGACGATCGTCGAAGCCGAGCCTCGACTCGGTGGCACCTGTCTGCTGCGTGGCTGTATCCCTAGCAAGGCGCTTCTGCATGTTGCCAAGGTGATCAGCGAAGTGGACGAGCTGCGTGAAGATTGGGGCGTCGTGTATGACGAAAAACCCAAGATCGATGTCGACAAAGTGCGAGCTCGCAAAGAGAAAGTGATCTCGAATTTGACCGGCGGTTTGGGCCAATTGGCGAAACGCCGCAACGTGACCGTGATCCAAGCGCGGGGCACGTTCCTGAACTCGACCACACTGAAACTCGAAGGCGATGACGAATCAATCCCCGAGGGTGGCGAATTGACCTTCGACCACTGCATCGTCGCGACCGGCAGCGTGCCGACCATGCCGCCCGCGTTCGACATTGGCAGCGATCGTGTGATGGACAGCACCGGTGCTCTCGCGCTCGCCGATATCCCCGAAACCTTGTTGGTCGTCGGTGGCGGTTACATCGGGTTGGAAATGGGCAGCGTGTATGCTCATCTCGGCTCGAAAGTCACGGTGGTCGAGCTCGCCGAAGGCTTGTTGCCCGGAGCCGATCGGGACCTCGTCAAACCGCTCGCCAAACGCATCAACCAAATGTGCGATGGCCGCGTGCTGCTCAATACCAAAGTCGGCTCATTGGCCGAAGACGGCGACAAGATCCAAGTCACCTTTGAAGGTCCCGCCCACTTTGGTCATGAAAAATTCGATCGCGTGCTGATCAGCATCGGACGTCGTCCGGTGACTCGCGGGCTCGGATTGGAAAACACCAACGTGGTGGTCAATGACCGCGGCTTCATCGAATGTGACGCTCAGCAACGTACCGCCGACCCGCATATTTTCGCGATTGGTGACGTCGCAGGCGATCCAATGCTCGCTCACAAAGCGACCCACGAAGGCCGCGTGGCAGCCGAAGTCATCGCGGGCAAACCTGCCGCGTTTGACAAAGTTGCGATTCCCGCAGTGGTCTTTACCGACCCCGAAATTGCCTGGGCCGGTTTGACCGAAGGCGAAGCCAAGGCGGCCGGCCGCAAGGTCGATGTCGAAGTTTATCCATGGGCCGCGAGCGGCCGCGCTCAAGCTTTGAACATCACCGATGGGTTAACCAAATGGTTGGTCGATCCGGAGACCCAACGCGTGCTCGGTTGTGGCATCGTCGGCAGCGGTGCAGGCGAATTGATCGCCGAAGCCGTGTTGGCGATCGAGATGGGTTGCGAAGTGCATGACATCACCGAAAGCGTTCACCCGCACCCGACACTCAGCGAAACGTTGATGAACGCAGGCGAAGTCCACTTCGGTACGGCCACCGAAATCTACAAGCCGAAAAAGAAGCCTGCTGCCGCAGCTAGCTAAAGGTAGTCGTAGCGGACGCCAGACCTCGTAGCGGAAGTCGTCAACTGTTTGTTGATTTAGTTGTACGATGGACTTCCTAGTCCGTCGAATCCACCATTGACGGACTAGGAAGTCCATCCTACACCCCTTGCCGCAGGAACCTTCACTAAATCAACAAGCCGTCAAGACTTTCGTGGGGGCATTTCAAATGCCGCGGTTAGGACACCCGCGAGCAATGCGTTTATCGCTCGGGGCGATTGCTCCAATCGCCCATTCCCCAACTTGTGACCAAACGCTTCCAATCTTCGATCAACGCGCCCAATAAAAAGGTCGCGTTTTTTGCGTAGCGAGGGACGAGCCGTTTCGGGTCGCTGCACATCCGATAAGCCCATTCCATCCCGATCTTTTGCCAAGCCATCGGTGCTCGCTTGGCCGTTCCGGCGATAAAGTCAAACGACGCGCCGAGCTGGATGCTGACCGGGATCCCCAATCGTTTGTAGTTCTCGTGGATCCATTTCTCGCCTTTGGGTTGCCCAAATGCGACCAACAGGATTGCTGCACCTGATTTCTTGATGCGTTGATCCTGTTCATGTTGTTCGCGTTCGCTGAGTTGGCGAAACGGCGGCGATTCGACGCCCGAAATCTTCAGCCCGGGATACATTGTTTGTAGCTTGTTGGCGCACTGTGCCGCCACGCCCTCTTCACCACCAAGAAAGTAGATTCCCCAACCGTTATCGCTGCAGCGTTCGGCTAGGTGGTAGATCATTTCGCTGCCGGCGACCCGTTCGGGAATCGGTGCTTTGGACAATCGGCTCCGCAATACAATCGGTTGTCCGTCGGCAAGGATTAGGTCCGCGTCGTCGGTGATCGCGCCGACCGCGGGATCGCGATGATGCAGCATGCAGTAGTTTAGATTTGCGGTGATCACGTAACTGGGGACACGTCGCTGAACCAAGCACTCGATCCAATCCACCGCTTCGGCAAGCGTTAGATGATCAAAAGGCACATCCCAAACTTCACTACGAATTCGATCCGGCAGCGGCGGAGCCGGTTGTGGCACCGTCGCGGCAGCAGCGGAATCGCTTGGATTGCGAGGTTCGTTCATTGCAGGCACAGCCACAGGAATGCCAAAGGGAGCTACAGTGGAAGTGTAATTCATTGCTCGGTTGGTTTCCGCAATTGGATGAATCAGGAAAATTCAGAATCGTGAAGTCTTGTTTGACCCCGGGGCGTCACGTGACCCATCGCATGACTCTCAACGCTACGTCACAGCCGTTGGCCGTTTCGGCTCGATCGCGGCAACCCTGCCGGGAACTTTGCTGTCTTTTGCCGGATGGGCCGGTTGTAGCGAATCGGCGGGTTCGTCAAAGTAACGCCCATGAATGAGCGAAAAATGATCGTGATCTCGGTCGAAGGCTTGGCTGCATCCGCACTCGGTTGCTATGGGGCTTCGTGGAATGAAACGCCCGCGATCGACTTGCTCGCTAGCCGCGGTTGTCTATGGGATCGAGCGATCGCCGAGCACGACGATGGATTGAAGGTGTTGGCGGATTGGTTTCGGCCGCCCTCTTCGCACGATCCCGACCACTGGATCCCACGCTGGAACGAATTGGGAACCGTCGAACTGATCACCGACGATCCTCGAGTGTCACAGCAGTCGTTGGATGCTGATTTTGACCAATCTTGGCTGATTGACTTGGATCCGCCGGCTGCGGATCAGTTGCCGGCCGAAGAGCTCGAAGAAACACATCTCGCCCGCGTCTTTGCGAGCCTGTTTTCGCGAATCGAGGATCCCGACCCGGCGGCCGTATGGTGGTTGCACACGCAATCGTTGGTCCACTGCTGGGATGCGCCCCGATGGCTGGTGCCGCTGGATGCTGACGAGCTGTCGGCAGGCGAACCAAGCGAAGAATTGGATCTGTTGCCCGAGACCGATGCGGCACTGGATGAAGCCGATTGCGAGATGCCCCCGTGGGTCTTTCCCGATGTGATGACGCCGCAGGCCAAGTTGACCGAGCAATCGCATCCCGATCTTGCGGTGGCGTGGATGCGGACTTACGGTTGCCAAGTCCGGCTGTTGGATCGCATGTTGGCGTTGCTGTTCGAGTACGTCGGCGATTTGGATCCGATCGTGGTGTTGGCGGGAACCAGCGGTTTTAGTCTCGGGCAAAATGATGCGATCGGCTATCGCGCAGGGCCGCTGCGTAGTTGTCATCATCGGGTGCCGATGATCGTCAGCGATCTAGGTCCCGTGCGTGACAAGCGAGTGGTCAATGCAAATTCGTTGCCCGCGCTGTTGGCCAAGATCAAGACTGAGCCCGATCGACTGATCGATCCATCGACTTGGGCTAGCAGCGATTCCGAATTCCAACCACGTGTGACGACGTGTAGCGACAATGGCTCGGTCGCGGTGTCGACATCGCGATGGTACTACGTTCGCGACGCGGATCAGCAAGACCGGCTGTATCTAAAGCCCGACGACCTCGAGGACCAGAATGATGTCAGCCGGTTGCGGCCCGACATCATCGACTTGCTAAGCGAGTGACCTTCGTGCCGCTGCGGCGAACACGTGGCATCGGGCTCGCTTCTCTGCATCACGCACCAAAGGCTAGCCGCCAGCGCATGAAAAAACCTCGCTGATTCCGTTTGGAATCGGCGAGGTTTCAAGATCTTCGCTGTTTGGTCTAACACGATGGTTAGACCCGCTTCGACTAGATGTCGGTGTTAGCGTCAGCAGTTGGAGCTGGAGGTGCATCGCTGCTGCTCTCTGGAGCAGGAGCGGGAGCAGCTTCTGGAGCTGGAGCGGCTTCAGCAGCAGCGCCAGTGGTAACGCTGCCAGGAACGAGAGTTTCGCCTGGAGCAAGTTCGAAGCCTTCGCTGCTTTGAACAGCAGCAGGAGCATCGCCACCACAGCAAGGAGCTGCAGGTGCGGGTGCAGCAACTTCGCCACCACAGCAAGGAGCTTCGACAACCGGTGCTGCTTCGCAGCAAGTTGGCTCAGCTGCACATCCGCAGCCGCTCTTGCGGGCTTTCAGTTTGCCGAACAAGCCGCAATGCTTCTTGTGGCCACAGGTTGGCTCAGGGCAGCATGCAGGTGCTGGAGCTGGCTCGCAGCAAACTGGCGCCGGTGCTGGTTCGCAGCAAACAGGTGCAGGTGCTGGCTCGCAGCAAACGGGTTCAGCAGCACAGCAAGGAGCTGCGTGCTTGGCCTTCAAGCGTGCGAACAATCCACCGCCACAGCTTTTTTCAACAGCACAACCGCCGCACGACGGTTGAGCGCATCCACCGCCACACTGTTTGGCGTGCAGTCGGCTGAAAAGTCCACCGCCATGGTGTCCTGCTTCAGCGGTTTCGCTCATGACTACTGCTGCACCGATCAACAGTGCGAATGCGGCAATGCCGCTCACCACAGTCCGATTCATAAAGATCTCCCAAGTGTTCGGAGTTTGGTGCGATCCGAATTCGCACATCAAAATTTATTTAGGCCATAATCCCACGGCCCATCGCGTCGATCCAACCGCCGATAACATCATCGACTACCGAAAGATCTTCGAACCGTGTTCCAGGTCCCTATCGTTTCAAGATAGGGGGTATGGGCTGGGTTTACGGCTCGCGCAATTTCGCCGCTACAGTAACCTTGGGAAAAATCGTGTCAATCCACCCAATACGATCCATGCAAGGATTTTTTGCTTGAATTTGACGGCGGACGAATCACGGCATTTCGCGTGCCGCAAGCTTCGGAATGTGAAGCTGGGTAAGAATGTCACAAGGAATGTGCTCAAAATCAGCCAAATCTGAACCTTTTTAGTTCAGGTTGTGCCGATTTTTCCGGCCACAGCAGGCCGTTCGGGTGGTGTTTGCCCTCGACGTATTGCGGGGCAAATCAGTGAACAAATGGCAATGATAAATTTTGCCAGAATTCTTAGCGAGAAACCGCTTCGGCGGCAGGTTTGGCCGCTTGTGCGCCATTTTCGCTTGACGTTTCGGATCCCTCGCTGCCGGTCAGCAGCTTGGCCATTTCGTCGCCGTTTTCAAAGTCGATCACGATCGGTGGCTCGGTAGGATCGATCTCCATTGCGAGGCCCGAGATCCGCCAGCCTGCGGTTTCGCGTTGCACAGCCCAGACGACTTCGAAGTCATTTTGGGTGCCTTCGGGGCCTGGTTCGCTCCAGATGCTTTGGACCAGCATTGAATTAGGTTCATTCGGCACTTCACGCGCCTGGGTCACGTTAAAACGAGCGTCCGGCGAACCAATCGGTTGCACGGTGCGACCAATCCGTTTGAGTTCCGATTGGGCTCGTTGGGTCAGCAATTCGCCGGCGCCTGAATTCTCTCCGCCGCGACGAACTTGGTCCAAAAATTGACTCACCACGTCGGTTGCCGAGGTTTCGGCAGGCGATTTTGCCGTGGTGCTGGCGACATTGGCTTTGGGGGATGCTTGCTGGGCAACATCCTCGGAACCGCCACAACCGACGGTCGCGACGAGTAGGAAAGCAAAAAGGGTAGAGTTCAACAAAATCCGGGTCATAGCGAAGGCCATCAAAATGGAGGAAGATCAGGCATGGATTCTGGTAAATAAGAAACCAACCAGGGGAGCGTCAAGGCAGATCCGATACGCGCACTAGCAGCAGCGCCGGTAATTGCGGTTCAATCGCAACGGACCATCGTCGGGGGAACCTATTGAAAAACCAAGCTTCAGCGAAAGACCAAGATTGCGTGGGGGCGTGCGAATGTCCCATCGGGCACGCATTGCTTCCATCGCGAAGCGACTAAGTCATTGCGAAGCGGGCATGCCACTGCGAAGCGGTTTGTCGATTGCGAAGCGGGCAGTCGTATCCGCGTTCAGATTCGGCTACCGCCAAACATCCCTTTTCCGCACAATAGCCGTTTGGTCGCAACAGACGGCTCAATGAAAATCACTTGCCCACGAAATACGAAATATTGAAAGCCAACGAAGCTCATGCCCTCTAATGAAGACAATGTGATCGCGGTCGATGGACTCCGTGTCGATCTTCGCAATCGATCTCTTGCCGCGTTCTTAGCTTGGTTGCTGCCCGGTGCCGGACATTATTACCAAGGGCGCACCAGCAAAGCGGCGTTATTTTTTGTTTGCATTCTTTCTACCTGGGTTCTGGGGTTTGCACTCGGTGGGGGGCACGTGGTGTACGCATCATGGCAGCCTGGTGACAAACGTTGGCATTACTTTCTGCAAGCCGGGGTCGGGGTCGCCGCGTTTCCAGCGTTGGTGCAAGGGAACCGGATGCGAGTGATGACCGAAGATGGACGAACACTGAATAGTTACGAACCGCTGTGGGGCGGATTTATGGCGCCGCCACGTCGCCCGGTGATTGAAAACAATGCCGATGATGTCTCGGCTTGGTTTGCTCGCCACGGCGCGGGATACGAGATGGGGACGTGGTACACAGTGATCGCAGGACTGCTGAATATCTTGGTGATCTACGATGCGTTCGGAGGCCCGCTTTCGGTTCCGATTAGCGGACGAAAAAAAGAAGGCGACGATGACAAGGATGGCGACAAAGACAGCAGCGATGCCGAGATCCCTTCGCCCGCGTTGGGGTCCAAACCCTAGACGGAAATTCGTGCGGCCAACCTATCTCGTTCAATCTTGTGCCGGACCACGGATTATCGAGCTGGGTTCTTTCTCATTACTCTTTGCAGCGAATTGATTGACGATGCTTTCCATTTCACCCACCTACCTGCTGTACTTTGTGCCTTTGTTGATTTCGATCTCGTTGGTGTTTGGTGCGACACGGCATGAAGACAATTCATTGATCATCAAACATGCGTTAGGCACGGGGCGATGGATCTGTGGATTTATGGCTTTCATTTTCGTGGTCCTTTGCCTTTTGAATTGGATGATCTAGTGCGAGTTCTGACTTTGGGTGCCGGAACGGTGGGCCGCTGGATCGCCGACATTCTTTGTCGGCGTCGACACAGCGTGACGGTAGTCGACAACGATCCGGCAAACGTTCGCCGAATTAACAGCGAATTGGATGTGCGGGCGATCCAGGGGAACGCTTCGCAAAGCACGGTGTTGTTTCAAGCCGACGTCTGTAGCGCCGATATCGTGTTGGCCGTGACCGGCGATGACGAAGTCAATATTGTTGCCGCCAGCATGGCAAAGGCATTGGGGGCACGCCGCAGCATCGCACGGGTCTACGCACCCGCCTTTGGCGATCTCAGCACATTTGATTACCAGCGCCATTTCAATATCGATAGCATCCTGTCGCTCGAACAATTGACGGCATTCGAGTTGACGCGCGCGATTCGCAACCCAGATGCGATTCCACTGGAACACTTTGCTCGTGGACAATTGGAGGTCTACGAGATGCAAATCACCAACAATGCCAGCGCGGCGGGTACTCGGCTTCGCGAACTAAAGATCCCCGGCAACGTCCGTGTCGGCTCGATCGCGCGAGAAGGCCGAATGTGGATCGCCAGCGGCGAAGACGAACTGAAATCAGGCGACCGGGTCAGCTTGATTGGGATGCCCGATGCAGTCACCAAGGCACGAGGCACATTTGGCGCCGAAGCCGAAGAACGCAGGTCACGAAAACGAGTGATGATTGCCGGCGGCGGCGAAACCGGATTCCACTTGGCCGGATCACTCAGCCCACATGATTATCGCATCGTGCTTTTGGAACGCGACATCGATCGATGTGACCATCTCTCTAAAACGCTGCCCGACGTTACCGTGATCAATGCCAATGCAAATCGGCGGAGCATTTTGGAAGATGAAGGCGCGGGGACGGTCGATTACTTCGTTGCCTGTACCGGCAATGACGAAAGCAACATCATGGCGGGCGTCGAAGCCCGCGAACTTGGTGCGTCGCGAGTGATGTGTGTCGTCGGTCGACCTGATTACGCCAACGTCGTCGCCAAACTTGGTATCGACCGCGCGGTCAGCGAACGAGACGTTTTGGCTCGCCAAATCCTCGGTTTTTTAAACGAAGGCGCGATCATCTCGCAAAGCCGATTGCCCAGCGGCGAGATCGGCGTCTATGAACTCGAGGTCGTCGAAGGGACGCGGGTGACGTCGGCCACGCTTGCCGATTTGCCGTTGGCCGGACGCTGTTTGATCGCCGCGATCCAACGCGATGGTTTTGTGCGAGTTCCGCGAGCCGACGATCAATTGAAGCCTGGGGATATTGTCGTCGCGTTGGTCGACCAAGCCTCGGCCGAAGAGTCCCTCGGATTGTTCAACGCGCCCACGCGGGGAAAAGCAAATTCGCCTAGCTAAAAGAGTCACGCTTTAGCATGGCGCGTTTTCCGTTGCGAAACTCGTCAACGGCTTGTTGTTTTAGTCGTACGATGGACTTCCTAGTCCGTCGAATCCACCATTGACGGACTAGGAAGTCTATCCTACACCCCTTGTCGCAGGGATCTTCACTAACTCAACAAGCCGTCAATGGCTTTTTGATTTGCCTTTCGGCAAGGACTTCATGGGGCCGATCCTCTTGTCGACTGCGCCAACGCCAACATTGTTTGCGTTACGGCTTGGCGATGTAGCGGTATTGTCCCTGGTTCTGCTCGGCAATTCGCTTCATCCGGCTTTCCCCAGCACGACTGTGATACGCGATCGTATGCACGCGGCTGATCAAACCACCGGTGCCAAACAAATTGCGCTGCACATTCTTTTCCTGCAATAACTGTTCGGTCGACTGGGGAAACTCGCCGTCCGACAGCAAGAAGATTGCATCGGCTCGCAGTTTCAGTACGAAATCGAGCAGATCGTTTGGGTTCCGGCCACGGTCGGCGCGAATACCCATCGCCCATCGCTGCAGCGCCGTCTTGTTCTTTGGCGTTGCGTAGGCGCTTCGCGGCTCATCTTTTTTCGGATCGCTCAAACGCATGAAGTCGGGATCGGAATCGAAAAAGATTACATAAAACCGTTGGTCGGGACGCAACGCGTTGATGGATTTCAGCAGTTCGATCCGGGCGGAATTGAACGCGTCTCCCATGCTTTTGCTGCTATCGACCAAATAGACGAAATGGTTTCCCCCACCATCAACCCCGCAAAATTGGATCTTGGCGTCCGAGTCACTGGGCTTGGTCAACATTGCGGCTGCTGAGTTGTTGGATGAGCTCAGCATCGCCACCGCCGGGCTGGGCATCGACGGTGGTGGGGGCGGCTTGAAGTTTGAAATCGCAATCTCACCGACGGGGCTCAAGTCGTACTGGATCTCTGATTCGGTCTGCTCTTCGGTCGGTTCGGTTTCCAGTTCACTGGTTTCAAGCGAAAAGGTCTCCATCGAAACCTCGGACGCCGAAGGCGCCGACGCTGAAAGGGTTACTTGGTCCTTGGGTTTGTGCGTCTTCAGCGTGACCACGCCAAGGATGACAAGAATGACCGCATGCACAATCGCACTGGCAACCCAAGCCGCGGGTTTGCGTCGCCGATTCTCGGGCGTCGCCGTGTCGTCGGCAACGAGCGCCGAATCAAGTTCCGCGATCTCCGCTTTCTCGAATGGTTGCTCAAGCGTTCGCTCACCCCGAGCGAGCATCGCGATCTGTGGAAACGGTGTCTCCACCGAGCTTCGAGACTCAGCGGTCGATAGGGATGCCGCGGCAACCGCAATCGAATCTTCCTCGCTTGTTTCACCCTCGGCCTTGCCGCGGTCCATCGTATCCGGTGCGTTGCTATTGGATGCATCGTCTTTTCGTGAGTCGTCTTTCCTAGCAGTGACATCCGGTGCATCGTCGTTCCGCAAACGAGGTGCTGAAACATCGCGATGCGCTGCATCAACGCGGAGCTGCGGTGCGGCGGTTTTATCGTGGTGGGTTTCGCTGGCTAGAGAAGCGGTCGATGCCGGCGTGACCGAGGATGGTTCGGCCGCAGTCGTGTCGTGATGGAATGCCTCACGAATCTCTTGCCAACTTTGGAACGATGTCGGTGCCAGCGCGGCGGCTGATAGCTCTTGCGGTGACGGTTCCGATTCAATCGGAGCGACGGTCGGTTTCTTGAGCTCGGGGCCCTTGTACCAAGTGATCGGGGATGCGTTTGCGTGGGCTTCCGTGCCCGACTGAACGCCCGATTCCAAATCAGCCTCGGAGTGCGAGGGATTCATTGTGTTCGGGGCAGTGCATGTCGGTTGGGGTACAGCAATATGTTGTGAATCCGCGTCTGCACCAGAGGAAGGTTCCGTCTGGGGGGCAGGCCGAATGTGAGAGTCGGCTCGAGCGTGAGAGTCGGCCCGAGCAAGGAGGTCGGCCCGAGCGTGAGAGACCGACGCTGCATCCGAAATACCAGCCACGTTGGAAAGGGGCACGGCATCGGGAATCGACACCGAGCCGCGAGCCGGCGTCCCGCTCGACGACTGAGGTTGTGACGTATCCATGCCGCGAAGTTTTAGTTCGATAGCGGCGGCTTCGGCATCGCAACGTGCCGCTTGCGCCTCGTGACGCGCCGCATCGGCTTCTCGCCGAACCCGGAACAATTCAAGCTCGAGCGACTCTCGTTCTGAATCGATTCGCAGGTGCGGAGCGTGATCGCCAACGTCTTGTAACTCAGCGGCGGCACTCGATTGCGTAAGTCGAGTTCGACTGGCATCCAGTGGATGCGGCTGCGATTTCGATTCGGGTGAATCGCTTGGCATTAACTCGCAAATGCAACTTAGAAAAGCATCAAATAAGAAAAGAGGTGTGGTTCACACCTCTTTCATTGTGCGAGTTTTTTTCTTTGCTGCAACCAAATTCGTCGGGGTTTTTCGAATCATTACCACAGCCGACGAAGTGTTTCGGAAACGCTAAAGCAATCGCGATCCTCGCCGCACGTCGTGATTGAGAAATGCAGTTCTCTTTGTCCTTGCGATTTTCATTGCCAGCAACACCATGCTGTTTTGATTACGCTAATCGAGTAAAACGATGGCTCCTGCCTCCTTGGACTTCCGATCATTTTCCCTCCTGCGAGTTTATTGCTGCCATGACTGACCGTCGCGAATTTATGGGACTTGTTACCGCCTCTGCCGTTGGTTTGGCCGTGACCGGTAATCTTGAAACTGCTTCGGCAACCGAAGTGGGATCGACGCACGAAAAAAAATCGCCCGTCCGTTTTGCTCTGAACATGAGTACGCTGCGAGGGCAGAATCTGACGATCACACAGCAGATCGAAGTAGCGGCCAAAGCGGGCTACGATGGCGTTGAGCCGTGGATTCGGGATCTCGAAGCCTATGTCAAGAATGGGGGGAGCGTTGCGGATCTGCGAAAGCAGATTGAAGACGCAGGAATGACGGTCGACAGTGCCATCGGTTTTGCAAATTGGATCAGCGACGACGCCGAACAGCGAAAAGCCGGTCTCGAAGTGGCTCGTCGTGACATGGAGTTGGTCCGGTCGATCGGGGGGGCGATGATTGCGGCGCCGCCGATCGGCGCGCATCAAAAGGACGCGATTTCGCCCCCGCTGCCGGTGATCGCCGAGCGTTATCGTGCACTTTTGCAGCTTGGCGACGAAATTGGCGTGACGCCGCAATTGGAACTTTGGGGATTTTCACCCACGCTCAGCAAACTCGGTGAATTGGCTTACGTCGCGACAGCGGCAGAGCATCCCAAGGCATGTGTACTGCCCGATTTCTATCACATCTACAAAGGCGGCAGCGATTTTGCCGGCCTCGGGATGATCGAAGCCTCGCGGATGCACTGCTTTCACATCAACGATTATCCAGGCGAACCGTCGCAACGCGACATTAGTGACAAAGACCGCGTTTTTCCTGGTGATGGTGTCTGCCCGCTCGTGCCAACGATTCGTCAATTGTTAGGCAACGGATTTCGCGGCACCTTTTCACTCGAGTTGTTCAATCCCGAATATTGGAAACGCGACGCGCTGGAAGTCGCTCGCGAGGGATTGGAAAAATCCAAGCGAGTCGTGGCGGATGCGATTGTCGAAGCGTAATGGATGTTTGCAGGTGGCTGCCGAGGGGGGGGGTGGTGAATCGAAATCGATCGGGAATCCCGGTGTCTAGACGATCCTTGGCACTGCCACCTACGATATGCCGTCTGACGGATTCATCACTCGATTCAAACAAGGATTTACCACCGTGCCCAACATCGGTCCCATGATCGCCGCGTCCAGCCGGATTGGACTCGCCAACGCCCAACGAATGCTCAAAGACGTTACCCCCGAACAATTTGCTCGCTTTGCCAAGTGTGGCGACACTGTAATTGAGTCAAACCATCCTGCGTTTGTGTTTGGGCACCTGAGTCTGTACGCGTCCGAGGTGATCAAGGCGTTGGGAGGCGATGCATCGGCATACCTGCCGAGCGAGGAATTTGTCAAAGTCTTCTCGAAGTCGGCCAAGTGCGTCGATGATCCCGAGGGCAACATCTATCCACCGATGGACGAAATCCTAAACGCGTTCAACACTGGCTATGAAGCGGCGTTGGCAGCACTGGAAAAGGCCGATGACGCTGTGTTTCTAGAGGTGAACCCCAATGAAGCAATGCGAGAGCGTCTGCCAACGACCGGTGCCATGTTGAACTTCTACGTCGGCGGGCACATCACGCTGCACGTCGGACAAATCAGTGCGTGGCGGCGAGCGTGTGGTTTGGGGCCGGCGTAACGACAAGTCGATAGTGCCACTTACGCGAGAAATTTGTACGTGAGCGATTCGGTTCCCGGCGACCCTGTGTCACGTAATCCGCTGGCAAACGATGCGGAAAGCTTCGGTTTGCCGGTTGCGGAATGCTTGGACGCGATTCTGAACGCCGCTGCCGAGTCGCGACCGGTGGTACTGAAGGCGCCACCGGGAGCTGGCAAGACGACGCTGGTTCCGCTCGCATTGTTGCAGCGGAATGTTGTCGACGATGGCGAGATCCTCTTGATTCAACCGCGTCGTTTGGCAGCCCGCGGGGCCGCGGCTCGGTTGGCTAAACTGGATGGCAGTGAATTAGGCAGCCGTATCGGCTATCACGTTCGCTTTGATCGATGCACGTCCAAACAAACGCGATTGGTCGTAATGACGACCGGCATGCTGCTTCGCCGGCTTAGCGACGATCCGCTGCTGGAGAATGTGGGCGGCGTGATTTTGGACGAGTTCCACGAACGCAGCCTCGAGATCGATTCGGCCTTGGGGATGCTGCAGCGGATTCGCACGACGCTTCGTCCCGAATTGAAATTGATCGTTATGTCGGCCACGTTGGCGACCGAACCGATTGTCGATTTTCTTGGCGATGCCGTTTCGGTCCACAGCGAAGGCCGGGCCTTTCCGGTGGACATCGTCCATTCACCTCATCTGTCCAAACAGCCGCTCGATTCGCAGATCCTTGAAACGTTGCCCGATGCGCTCGCTCGAACCGCAGGGCATGTGCTGATCTTTTTACCAGGCGTGGGGGAGATCCGGCGGACGCACCGGATGATCGCGGCCAGCGGGATTGCAGAGGATTGCATTTTGCATGATCTGTATGGCGAGATGAGTACGGGCGATCAAGACGCCGTGCTTGCCGCCTCGAAACGTCGCAAAATCATTCTTGCCACCAATGTCGCCGAAACCTCGGTCACGATTCCCGGGGTGACCGCCGTGATCGACAGCGGGCTTGCCCGCGTGATGCGGTTCAATCCTGCCGTGGGGCTTCCGGTGCTTCGTTTGGAACCCATTTCTCAGGCGTCGGCCGAACAACGTGCGGGGCGGGCTGGGCGAACCGAAGCGGGCGTCTGTTTCCGGCTCTGGCCGCTGGCGGCCCACCGCTCACGCCGGCTACACGAGTCGCCTGAAATCGAGCGGGCTGACTTTAGTTCCACCGCCTTGATGTTGGCCGGTTGGGGAGAACGCGATGCAATCGATTTTCCCTGGCTAACGCCCCCGTCGCTGGAAACGGTGGACCGAGCCAAACGGTTGTTGGTTGCGCTCGGTGCAATCGATGACGCTGGTGCGTTGTTGGCCGTAGGGCGGCGCATGTTGCGATTGCCGCTTCACCCTCGCATCGCCCGGTTCCTCGTTGCCGCCGATGACTTCGCGGTGGTGTCGGATGCTGCTTTTGTGGCGGCGCTGTTGAGTGAACGCGGTCCGTTTCGCTCGCAGTCACTGAGTCTGTTTGATCAGCTCGACAAATTGAAACGTTTTCTCGAGGGCGATGCTCGTGTCGAAATCGATCGTGGGGCAGCAAAACAAATTCATCGAGTCGCTAAACAGTTTTGTCGAATCATGGGGGCAGCAGAACCGTTGCAATCAAACGCAGTGAATCATCACGCGTTGCAGCAATGTCTACTTGCGGCGTACCCCGATCGCGTTGCACGGCGACGCAGCCACGACAGCGACCGTGGGCTGATGGTGGGCGGCCGCGGTGTCCAATTGGCTCATCCGTCGATGACCGACGAATCAGGATCGCCGGCAAGGTATTTTGTCTGTATTGATGTCGACGATCGTGGAAACGAAGCCTTGGTTCGAATCGCAGTGCCGATCGAACTCGATTGGCTTGACCCGTCGCAGCTTCGTACGGTTGATGAACCATTTTATGATCTCGCGAAACAAGTCGTGATCGCACGACGGCGGCAATATTTTCATGATCTGGTGCTCAGCGAATCACCGATTGAGTGTCAGCCGAGTCCCTATGTGGCAACGGTTTTGGCCGATGTGGTTCGAGACGATGTTGAATCGTTGCTAAGCGACAAAAACGAGGCCGCGTTGACTTTTTTACGACGTGTCCGCTTTCTGCATTCACACCTGCCCGATCTAGACATCCCCAAGCTTGATGACGCCGCGGTACAGACCGTCTTGCAGCAACTGTGTCAATCGGTGACGTCGATGGCACAGCTTCGCCGAGCAGCATGGTTGGATCATTTCAAAGGAATCTTCGATTACGCCCAGCTGCAGCAGATTGATCGGCATGCGCCCGAGCGAATCACCGTCCCCAGCGGCAATACCGTTCGCGTTGAATACGTCCAAGGAAAGCCTCCGGCAATTCATGTCAAGCTGCAAGAATTGTTCGGCTGGACCGACACGCCTCGGATCGCGGGCGGCAAGGTGCCGCTGCAGTTGCATTTGCTCGGTCCAAATCGTCGGCCGCAACAGATCACCGATGACTTGAATAGTTTTTGGAGGACAACCTATCCGGTAGTCCGCAAAGAACTTCGCCGTCGCTATCCCAAGCACTATTGGCCCGAAGACGCTCTGACCGCAAAGGCGACTCACAACGGGCTGAAGCCTCGCGATTAAACGCGAACCGTTAGGGCTCTCTGGTTTTGCATTCGGGCAATGGCGAAATGCATTGCAGTGCCGCCACCGCTAACCACGCCGGCAAAAAGATCGCAGCAGCGTCACTGAATCGGCCAATCCCCGGGCTGGTCAAGATCACAAAGCCAAGTTTTGCGGCCAAGTAGGTCAGCGTGATGATGGTCAGCGATCGCATGGCCAATCCATTGTCGAGAACACCGCTACATGGGATTCCGCTTGTCGCCGCATAGATCAACCACGCGGCCAAGCCAAGGATAGCGGTCAAAAATGTCGGGTGCATGACCATGTCTGCCGCGATCGCCCATGCACCTCGGCGACCATTTTTGGCAATCCAGGTCGCATATCGCAGCGGGTACTGAGCAATGATTGCTTGGTTCATCACTTTGATCGCGTTATGCTGCGCCACGGGATCGTCGCCGGCGAGTGATTTTGCTGCAGGCACGACAACGAAATAGGTCATCTCGTCCCAGCGGGCATCGATCGTCATCGTCGCTCCGGCATCGCCTGCGGCGAACGAGTGCCCGGTCGCCGCCAGCCTTTGTTTCTCGAACACGATGGCTTCTCCCATCGCCGCCGCATCCCCAGGCAACTGGGTGAGCTCTTCGTCAGAGACCAATTGGACCAAAACGCCGCCGAGATTTTGGTGGCCAAACGGCAGGATTCCAAAGTCGTTGACGGCAATCATGCGAAGTCCCATCCACGCCAAAATTGGCAGCAGCGTCGCGATCGAAACGAGCACGCTATTGCCAATCGACGTCTTCCACCGCTGCCCATGGACTCGGCCTAGCAAACTGCCCGCGACCGCCAACCATGGAATCAGGAATAGGTAAGCCGGACGCAGCATGATCGCAACTACCGACAAAACCGCTGTGGCGGCCGCCCATCGCCACGAATCCGCCGCGCTGCTCAGTCGTAGTAGCGCGGTGGCGGCCATCACGCCGACCGACGCTGCGATCGCGTCGGTCGAAATGATGTTGATGTTGTCCATTGCGGTGCACCCCACCGCGATCGCAATCCCGGCGACGATGCAATGGCGATGCATCATTCCTTGTCGTCTCAGTTCAGTGGCCAACCAAAATGCGGCGGTCGCATGGACGATCACTTGGGCTAGTGGCACCCAGGTCAATCCGACCGTGCCTCGAAATGCCATCAGCCACAATGGATAGCCCGGCGTGCGGATCGATCGACCGATCTCATCCAAGGATGAAAAAGAATACTCCAGGTAGCTTGTAGAATCCGAAACGAAATGCGGTTCTAGTCGCCCGCTCAACCATGCAATAAACACGCCGCCGACGACGAACGAGATCCAGTAGGCGAAAGCGGGCTTCATCGTGAGGTTGGGTACGGATCAGAATTGGAAATAGACAAACGGCTGAAAACCGACAGGTGCATAGATTAACAAAGCCCAAAGCATCACGGTGGTTGCGATGGGCGAATACCATGCATTCGGCGGCAACCGCATCGTTCGTCGCCAACGTGTCATCCACACCGCGTGCTCGATCGCCATGCATGCAAGCACGCCGATCACCAGCGGTGGGTACCAATCGATCCCCGGTGATGGCAGCGTCAATCGCCGCAGCATGCTTGCCGCGGCGTCTATGTCCGTCGATCGGAACAGCACCCAACCGACCAACACCACCATCATCACCAATCCCCAGTGAAGCAACTTCGGTAGTCGCCGTGACGTCACGCTGCGGATCGCTCGCTCGAGACACAACGCAGCACCATGCAGCATGCCCCACAACACAAACGTCCAAGCCGCACCGTGCCACAGCCCGCCAAGAGTCATCGTGATCATCAAGTTGCGATACGTTGCGATTGTCGAGTTTCGGTTGCCACCAAGTGGGATGTACAGATAATCGCGTAACCAACGTGAGAGCGTCATGTGCCAACGGTGCCAAAATTCGGACATGGACGTAGCGAGGTACGGGTGCCTGAAATTCTTGGGAAAGCGATAACCAAGCATCTTTGCCGATCCGATCGCCATGTCGGTGTATCCGGAAAAATCCAGGTAGATTTGGCCGGCATAGGCGATCACGGCCAACCACAATGTGCTGCTGCTGTAAAAGTCCGGGTTTTCGAAGACGACATCCACCATTTCGCCCAATCGGTCGGCCATCAAAACCTTTTTGACCGCACCTCGCAAAAGTTGCTGAAAACCATAATAAAATCGCCGATTGGACCAATTTGGAGTCGTGGAAAGCTGCGGCAGCAATTCACGTGCACGGACGATCGGGCCCGCGACCAGCTGCGGAAAGAATGCAACGTACAGGGCAAAGTCAAGCAGGCTGTGTGTTGGTCGCAACACTCGCCGATAAACATCAATCGTATAGCTAAGCGTTTGAAAGGTATAAAACGAAATGCCGACCGGCAGGATGATGTTCAGCGTGCTGGCGCTGCCGCCAAACGCTTCGACCATCGGTGCCGCCGAAGCGATGAAGAAATTGAAGTACTTAAAGAACGCCAAGACACCCAGGTTGACCGCAATACTAACGATCAGCCAGCCGCGACGCGTCGCCGTGTGATTGCTGTTGTGGATCGCACGAGAGACGACAAAGTCGACAGTCGTCGACAACAACAGCAACAAGCAAAATCGGATGTCCCAATAGGCATAGAAGTAGTAGCTGGCGCACAGCAGGATCGTATTTCGAACAACGCGATTGCCCGTCATCCAAACCGTAGCGAGGACGACAAGAAAGAAAATCAGAAACTCGGCTTGAGTAAAAAGCATTTCAATTTCGCCGCGGTTTAGTGAACGGGGAAATCAAAACGTTCGATCTCGGAAACGATCTCTGACGCAACAATTGCGTAACCGGTTTCGTTCAGATGGCCTTGCATGATGACGCCGTTGTGGAACCCATGTGGCCAATGATTCTTTTCGGCGGACGCCACAAAGTTTTCGGTCACCTCACGTAGCAAGAGCCCAGCCGATTGGGCGGCCTGCTTGATTTCGGACAGTTCGTTGCCGGTCGGTTGGTCGTTATCCACCACGATTCGCGTCAACGATTGTCGCTGAATTCGTGGTGCATACACTAGCAGGATGGGCCGGTCGCTTGCCGCACGAATCGCACGCATCACCGCGTCCCAATCGGTTTCCGGTTTGTCCAAGGTTGCTGGGGGCACCGCAGGATTGGGAAGCGGCCCCACCGAAAATCGCAGCGTCCGCGGCGTATCGTCCGCGGTTCGCAACACGCGGCGTGCGGCCTGGATCACAAACGCAGGCACGTTGGACGCGATCCGGTTTTGGGCAGCCAACTGTGAAGCGTCGATTGGCGGAGCCGGGGTGATCGCGTCAGTCGCGGCCTCCAGATCGACCATTTCCGCAACGAGGATCACGTGCATATCGATCGCAAGTGCTTCTTCGACTCGCGGAATTTGTGCCAACCAATCGGCGGCATCGTCGCCGCTGCGAGCCAATGGCAATGCAACGATGGTGTGCTGAGATTGTTCGCCGATGCGTTCAATCTGCCGATGCAGTTTCTGTTGGTCGGAAACGCCCACGCCTTCGGCTTGTGAGTCACCCCAGATCGCGACGCGAATTTCGTCCGCTCGCTTTGCTTCGTCAAGACCGACCCGCCCCGGCATGCCATGCGGTCCAATCGCGGTCGTTGCGTAACCTTCGCTACGCCAACGATAGAAATGGCCGGATTCCAGAACGAAGACGCCACGCAGCGGGTCAAGTTCGGAAGGGACGTAGCTGCGGACAAACAGCGGAGAAGTCAACGCGATAAGAAACGTGCCAAACAGTGCACCGAGCAACCATTTGGCAACGATTCTTTTTGCGTTAAGGGCGTTCATGCGTCCGTGTCGGATTACTCTTCGGTCACTCGCACGGTCGTCATCTTGTCGCCTTGTTCGATCGAATCGACAACGTCTTGGCCTTCGATGACCTTGCCAAACACGCTGTGTTTGCCGTCCAAGTGCGGAGTCGCAAGGTGCGTGATGAAGAATTGGGATCCGTTGGTGTTCGGACCGGCGTTGGCCATCGAAAGAACGCCCGGGCCGTCGTGCTTCAATTCAGGATGAAACTCATCTTCGAATTTGTAGCCTGGTCCGCCGGTTCCGGTACCAAGCGGGCAGCCGCCTTGGATCATGAAATCGGGGATCACGCGATGGAAGCTCAGCCCATCGTAGAATTTCTTTTCGCAAAGCGTTTCAAAATTTTCGACCGTTTTTGGGGTCTTGTCGTCGAAAAGTTCGATTCGGATTTTGCCTTTGGTGGTGTCAAACGTTGCAACTTTCATTAATCAATCTTGTAAAAGTGAGGGGAGTTTGGTTTCGTCGGTTTCAGATGACGAAGACAAAAAAATGGGGCGGAGTTATTTGAGCAGGATTTCGGATTCGGAGTGATCCAGTTCGGCTGAACCGGCATCGATTTCGATCCCGGTGTCAATTTGGTCTTCAAACGAATCCAAATCCGACATGACTTCGTAGCGAGTTCCATCGGGCATCACCAGTTCCGCTGAATGAATCGTCATCGCTTCGCCGCTCTGGTTGCGGTCTTGCTTGATCTCGAGCACGCCGGATCCTTTGCTGCCGACCAAGTCAAATGCCAGCACGCCTGGCTTGTCTTGCCCCGCTTCGCCGGTCGCTGCCAAGTTCAGCTCGATCGATTGGATTTCGCCGATGTGTTCTTGGATCACGGGGTTAGCGCTCATTTCCTGTTTGACCATGTCGGCCATCATGCCCTTGCCCATGTTGAACATGAAATAGATGCCGCCACAGCACACCAATCCACCGACAACACATACACCTAAGATGATTCCCAACACCCATTTCCAGGTGTTGCTCTCGGATGGTGTCGACTGCGGGGTCGCAAATCGGCTGTTTGGGTTGGTCTCAAACGGATCGTTAGGGGGCATCGACATTCAAGGCACTCAAGAGTTTCGGAGGCATTTTTTCAGCGCAATAAGGAATCGTTTCAGCGCTTCGAAAACGGGAACGAGAATCCGCATCCATGACGGTTGGGCTTCGTCTGTATTAGAACGGCAATCGGCTTTTGGGCATAGTCGTTGTGGTGGTGACAAGCGGGGCCGGCGACAGGCGACGCAGTCGCAATGTTATCTACTTTTGCCCTAAAACGAGTGGTTTTTTCAGCGCAGCGGCGCGAGCGGCCTGGTAAATTTCGAACGTTCTATTCGCTGCAACCAGTCGGCTTGCGCCGCGAGCGCTAGCAAAGTGATTGCAGTGGCGCAGCCGCGACGGCTGCCAGCCGAGCAAAAATGCGGAAACCCGCTTGGAGGGTTTGCTGCACCCGCCTGGTGTTGTCGCCGCATCGCTGAAAGCCGCTCGATTGCGGGGTTGGTTTCGTCAGCGAAAACGCCTCGTTATGGAGCAAATTGCCACCTTTGGTCACGATGGCCTCCCTCTGGATCCACTAGGACTTCCGCTTCGCAAAATTTCAGATATCCTATTTGGGTCCGGGCCAACGCCTCGCTTGTCATAATACGAGTTGAGTTGAGTTGGGACACAATTCCTTCATTGCGAAGCAGGACGCTCAGCAAATGGGAAGATTGGGTGTGGTAGGTAGAACCGCTTGGACTTAGTTGAGCCGGCGGGGCAAATGTTCGCTCCGAGGCTCGAAAATCACTCGTACTGATGATTCACTAGAGGGAATCGATTTCATGACCAAATGCAAGTTAGAGTACATCTGGCTCGATGGCTACCAACCTACCCAGAGCCTGCGAAGTAAGACGAAAATTGTTGAAAACTTCAGCGGCAAAGTCGAAGACGCCGAGCAATGGTCGTTTGACGGTTCCTCTACCGAGCAGGCGCCAGGCGGCAGTAGCGATTGTTTGCTGAAACCCGTTTTTGTTTGTCCCGACCCAGCACGTTTGGGCACCGGTTTCTTGGTCATGTGCGAAGTGCTTGATCACGAAGGCAACCCTCACCGCACCAACGGTCGCGCGACGATTGACGACAACGATGACGATTTCTGGTTCGGGTTCGAGCAAGAGTACACGATCTGGAACCCTGACACGAACAAGCCCGTTGGCTTCCCTGTCGAAGGTTTCCCCGGTCCTCAAGGCCCTTACTACTGTAGCGTTGGTCACGGCAAAGCTGTCGGACGCGAAATCGTCGAAGAGCACCTCGAGTTGTGCTTGGCTGCCGGTTTGAACGTCGAAGGCATCAACGCCGAAGTGATGATGGGCCAATGGGAATTCCAAATCTTTGCAAAGGGCGCCGCATTGGCTGGCGACCAGATTTGGGTCGCTCGTTACTTGCTCGAGCGTACCGCTGAGAAATACGACATGAGCATCAACTGGCACTGCAAGCCGGTTCAAGGCGACTGGAACGGCAGCGGAATGCACGCCAACTTCAGTAACACCCTTCTGCGTACTTGTGGCAGCAAAGACGTTTATGACGCCGTTTGCCAAGCGTTCGAGCCGCGTATCAAGAGCCACATCGACGTTTACGGTGCGGACAACGATCAACGTTTGACCGGTCTTCACGAAACTCAATCGATCGACAAGTTCAGCTACGGTGTTTCCGACCGTGGTGCATCGATTCGTATTCCAATCGTGACCGTTCAAAAGGGCTGGAAGGGCTATCTCGAAGATCGCCGTCCAGCATCCAACGCTGACCCATACATGGTTGCCAGCGCGATCATCACGACGGTCAAGAGCGCCAAGTTGCCTGTCGGCGCGTAAGTAAAGTCGTCCGAGTTAGTTAAAAAACGAAAGCCCGCCCGCATTGATTTGCAGGCGGGCTTTTTTTGTTTTCAAGGTCGCCTTTCTTGGGTGCCGCTGCGGCTGATATCGGTGGTGTTTGTCGCTGGGTTTCCGCCGCGGTCAATCGGTCTGCATCAATGCTTTAATTTCGCTAAGATGACGGTGCATTTCGAATCTCCTTTCTCCTCGCTGCGATTAGATCCATGTCACGACTTTCGGATGACCAAATCATCGAATCGATTCGGCTTTATCGCGAAGCGATTCAGGAAACGAAGGCCTTGTATGTCGAAAGCGGGCAACGGGTTCGCGGGTCCTATGCGTGGTTGGATGGCGAAAATGCAGACGCGGCGGCGATTGCCCAGCAGATGGATGATTTGCACCAAGGGTTGCTGATGAAGGTCTTTGCGGCCGTCGTGCCCACCGCTGACAGCCGTACGATCGAACAGCGTCAACTCGGTCGCGTGTTGTTGGAGCATCTTTGGGGCAAGTCCGTGATGGGGCACCAATTGCACGAGGCGGTTGATTGGCTGATCTCCGCTTCAGCGGACTTTCAGTGGCGTGATTTGGTCCGCCCTTTTGCCGAATTAACGCCGCTGCGAGATCGTTGGGGTGAGCTCGAGACGCTGGTGATGCGAATGGCAAATTTGTTAGTGTCGGTCGACGGAGAAACCAGCGATTCGGACAACGCCAATCTCGCGGCGATGCGAGCACAGATGAAAGAGGTTGTTGGCGAATCCGAGTCCGAAGGGCACAATAGCCAAGCGGACACCGATAACGCTCGCGATGCACTGCGTTGGCTTCGCGAAGAAGCCGCTCGATTGCGTGATGGGGCAAGTGTGGCTGCGGCGGAAATACCCACGCCCACGGCGGGCCCAGGTGGTTCGTCGTCCAAGCCGGTGGTGAAGCCGTCTGCCCAGTCCACACAGCCGGTCGACGAGCGAACTCCCGAGCAGCGGTTGGCCGAAGCGCGAGCCAAGCTCGATCAATTGATCGGACTCGATGCGATCAAGGATCAGATTCAAACGCTGACGAACTTTCTAAAGATGGAATCGCAGCGTGAAAAAGAGGGGCTGCCCATGACGCGGCCTAGTTTGCATATGGCTTTTGTGGGTAACCCAGGGACCGGCAAGACGACCGTCGCACGGATCGTTGCGGATATCTACGGGGCGCTTGGGATCTTGGGCAAGGGGCATCTCGTCGAAACCGATCGTAGCGGATTGGTCGCCGAATACGCCGGGCAAACCGGGCCAAAGACCAATGCGAAAATTGACGAAGCGTTGGGCGGCGTGCTGTTTATCGACGAAGCCTACACGTTGATAGATGAAAACGGCCAGGATCAATATGGTCGTGAAGCCGTGCAGACGCTGCTGAAGCGAATGGAGGATCAGCGGGACCGATTGGTCGTGATCCTTGCCGGTTACCCGGTCGAAATGCGGAAGATGATCCGCAGCAATCCCGGGTTGAGTTCGCGCGTGGGAACGACGATGCACTTTGACGATTATCCGCCCGAAGCCCTTTGCCGGATCTTTGAGCTGATCGCGAAGAAATCGAAATACACGCTGCCGACTGAATCGCGTCGCCGACTGCTTCGCGGATTTACTTATCTATACATCGCTCGCGATCGTCATTTCGGAAATGGCCGCACTGCTCGCAACAGTTTTGAGCGAAGCGTTCGCCGCTTGGCAAATCGCTTGGCAGCGTTGACCGAGGTTGATCGCAAGTTGCTGACGACACTCGAGCCCGAAGACATCGAGGTCGCGGATGTCACGCAAGAGCATCTTGCCGCTTTGGTCGCCGAGCCGGGCAACGTGCGAGTGCACTGTAAACATTGCGATCAAGCGGTCGTGATTGACGACAAACAGCTTGCGACCGAGATCAAGTGCGAAGCGTGCAAAGAAAAGTACGACGCCGATTGGGGCGAGCCAGTGCTTGAATTGCCGAAGCCCGCCGGAGACACCGCGAGCGGCGGTGCCAAGGATGTGATCGTCAAATAAGCGGTAGGCCGATTCGGGTTTCCGGTAGCCTCCGCCCGGATCAGCGCCGGTTAGGTCGACTTGATCCGGGGGCTACCCAAGCTTTGTGTAACGCTTAGCGTTGGACGCGAGCGTTGCCTTTCCAGATGCTCCAGACTTGGTCTTCGTCGGCTGGTTGTCCGTAGTCGGTGTTCAGCGTGGCGGTAAGTGCACCGGTAGCCCAGCCAAACTGCGAGCTCTTTTCTGCGTCCCAGCCTTTGAGCACGCCGTAGAGTAGTCCGCCGACAAATCCGTCGCCGCCACCGATGCGGTCGAACACGCCGATTTGGCGAGGCTCGATGACGCTGAATTCTTCGCCGTGCGAAACAATCGCGCCCCACATGTGCGAGTTGGCACTCTCCACTTCTCGGAGCGTTGTGGCGAACAGCGACGTGTCGGGGTATTCCTGCTTGACGCGATTGATCATGCCTTTGAAGCCGTCAATTTTAGCGGTGATCCCTTTGCCGCCGGCCTCAGGTCCTTCGACGCCCAAGCACAGTTGGAAGTCTTCTTCGTTGCCGATCAGGATGTCCGACAAACTGGCAATTTCTTTGAATTGCTTCGATAGAAGCTCCTCGCGACCTTTCCAGAACGACGCTCGGTGATTGAGGTCGAACGAGATGCGAGCACCATTCTTCTTG
This sequence comes from Novipirellula caenicola, assembly GCF_039545035.1. Lineage (NCBI taxonomy): Bacteria > Pseudomonadati > Planctomycetota > Planctomycetia > Pirellulales > Pirellulaceae > Novipirellula > Novipirellula caenicola. The sequence continues at coordinate 43,316 of NZ_BAABRO010000019.1, read as the reverse complement.
GCGACGCGAGCGATCTCTAGGCAGAATTCGCTGGTCTCTTCGGACAATGCCGCGATCAGGCCAGACATGTGGACGATCTTAGCGCCTTCGTCGCCGAAGATTCGCTGCAAGTCAAAATCTTTGACGTTCAACTTGCGTCCAACTTCGCCGGCGCGGTCGTTTTGGACGCGAGGTCCACGCGAGCCCCAGCCGCTGTCGGCCATGTTGATTTGATGTCGCACTCCCCACGGCGTGTCTTGAGTGAACTCAGGGCCTTCGTAATCCATGTGGCGACGAGCCAAGTCGTCTTTGATGAACCTTGCGACCGGACTGTCTTTGACAAAGGCCGTCAAGATTTTTACTGGCATTCCAAGAAACGATGCGATGCTGCCCACGTTCGATTCCGCGCTGGTGCCTTGCATCTTGAAGGTGTCGCTGCAGTGAAACGGTTGGTGGTCAACCGGCGTTAGCCGAACGCCCATGCTGGTGGGGATGACAAGAGAGTACTTGGCGTCGTTCCGAAGTTCGATCATTTTTGGCGGCTCATTGAGGGGGGAGTTAAAAGGAACCGGCATGGATGCCGACCGCGTTCGTTGTGAACGCGGTTGCTAAGGTTGCAGTGGAGTTTATTTGTGCTGGAATGAATCGCTAGGCGATGGTGATGCCACTAGATGGTGGCTGTGTCACTAAATGGTGACAGAGGCAAAGCCGCCGTCAATCGCGATATTTTGTCCGGTAACGAACGATGACGCTTTGCGGCTGGCAAGCCAAACGACCGCGCCGGCCAATTCTTCGGCCTTGCCAAAACGCGCCATCGGGGTGTGTCCGATGATTTGTCCGCCTCGCTCGGTATAGCTTCCGTCATCGTTGAATAGAAGCTTGCGATTTTGTTCGGCAGGAAAGAAGCCAGGGCTGATCGCGTTGACTCGCACGCCGGTGGTTGCCCATTCGCGAGCCAACCAGAGGGTCAAGTTGATGACGGCTGCTTTGGCTGCCGAGTAGGCGACGACTCGCGAAAGCGGGATCATTCCCGACATCGAAGCGATGTTGATGATGCTGCCGACGCCCGCTTCGATCATGTCCGGGGCGAACACTTGGCTTGGCAGTAGTGAGCCGCCGACCAAGTTCAAATCGAACACATCTCGCCAAGCTTCCTGAGGCAATTTGCAGAAATCGCCGCCCGGTGGGATGGTGGCATCTGGGCGGTTTCCGCCTGCGGCGTTGACCAGCACCGAAGTTGGTGAGCCGGCCCACGCTTTGATCGCATCGCGAGTCGTGGCGAGGGCGTCGGGATCAAGGCTATCGGCGGCAAAAAATTTCGCTTCGCCTCCGCCGTCAATGATCTTTTGAGCCCGGGCGTTACCACGGTCGGGGTTTCGCCCCAACACCGCTACTTTGGCTCCATAGGCGCCGAGCCCCTCGGCCATCATGCCACCAAGTTCGCCCGTGCCGCCAATCACCGCGGCCACATCATCATCAAGTTTGAATATGTCTTTGTTCATGGGGGGATACTTTAATTGCTCAAGCGGTGTCAGAACAGGTGAGAGAAGGTTTTAAGATTTTGTCAGCGACTTGCAGGGCGTGTGGTGGAGTAAGTCATTGTCCATGTTTTCGGTTTGGGATTCTTATTCAGGATCGCTGTTCGGGCGATGCGCCAAGCAGCATTGGAAACGGCTTCGCACGCGATCTGCCGACGCGGACCGTTACCCGCCGATCGAGTACATTGCTCGCGGGGGCGGCAAAAAACCATCACCATCGATCCCGTGGCTCGGTTTCTTTTGCCACACGCAGTCCCGCACGGCTTGGATCAATGCATCATCGCTGGCGCCGCTGCGGATCAAATCACGAAGGGGCGACTCGTCACGGGCGAACAAGCAATTTCGGATCGAGCCATCGGCGGTGATTCTCAGCCGGTTGCACGCTTGGCAAAACGGCTGCGACACCGAGCGAATGATGCCAATTTCGGCCCCTGCGAACTTTCCGCCCTCGGGTAAACGAAATCGCTCGGCGGGTTGCGAGGGCGTCTCGCGTGGTTGTTCGGTGAGCGTCCCGAAATGCTGCTCGATGAGGCTTAGCAAGCGGTCGCCGCTCAGCACGCTGTCTCGTTGCCACGCGCGATCGAAATCTAGCGGCATGAACTCGATAAAGCGAATGATGACTCCTTTGGCGGCGGCGAATTCAATCAGCGAGACGAATTCGTGTTCGGTGATCCCTTGGATCGCGATCGCGTTTAATTTGATCGATTCGAAACCGCACTGAATCGCCGCCTCGATTCCCGCCAGGGTTTCGTCGAGCGAATCACGGCGAGCCAGCTTTTTAAATTGCTCGCGATCCAGGGTGTCGATGCTGATATTCAGTCGTTTCAGCCCTGCGGCTTTTAGTTTTTCCGCTTGTGCTGGTAGCAGGATGCCGTTGGTGGTTAGCGAAAGATCGGACAGTCCGGCGATCCCGCTGAGCATAGCGACAAAGCGGTCCAGTTCTCGGCGGACCAGCGGTTCGCCCCCGGTCAATCGCACATCGTTGATGCCGCATCGGGTGACCAAGAGTTCAGTGAGTCGGTGCAGTTCTTCGAACGTCAGCAGGTGATCGCGGGGCATGAACGTCGCATCGATCTCGGGCATGCAATATGTACAGCGAAGATTGCATCGATCCGTCACGCTCAGCCGGACGCTGGTGTGAACGCGTCCAAGCGAATCCACCAACGGATCAGAGGGAGGCAATGGGGTGGATGTCGAGTCGTGATTCATGGTGTTTGCCGGAAATCCGCGGAAATACGCAGCAGACAGCGGAAACTGCGGCAGACAGCGTCATTTGCGAGAAACTACGGGGTTATCGGAAAGTCCGTTACTCACTAATCTACACGACGATCGACGCCACCGGTAAGGCTCTTTGGTTGCTGACTGATTTTAAGGCAACGGCGGATTCTTTGATTGTTTTCCTCGATGGTTGCAGCACTATTGTGAACGATGAATCATCCTTTGCTTGTCCCCACTGCGGTGCCGACTTACCTGCTCGCGCGAAGTTTTGTCGGCATTGTGGCAGCAGTGACGATGACGGCTGGAAAACAGAATCGGACGAAATCGATGCGGACGATGACTTTGACTATGACGAGTTTGTTCGCGAAGAGTTTTCTGAAAATGCTGTCGTCAGCTCAAAATTGAAGACGTGGCAAATTGTGGTGATTCTGTTGATCTTGGCGTCGATGAGTTTGTGGGTGCTCGGATGATCAAAGTGGATGCACAGGTGGACCCCAATGGGGTACGAGTGGTTGAGTCGCTTTTGAGTGATCGAGTTTGCGCGTCGGCGGTCTATCGGCACTGCACGGCGTCCACCAATTCGGATGCACTCGCAGAGTTGACGCAAGGCGTCGTGGCACGCGACCAACTTCCGCGGTTGTACATTGCCGATCGTCAAACCGCTGGGCGAGGACGACAGGGGAATACGTGGCTTAGCAGTGACGATGCGTTGACATTTTCGGTGACCGTTGCAATCGACGTGCTCGCCGCCGACCGTCGCGGGCTATTGGCGTTAGCCGCTGGGGTGGCCACCGCACGCGCGATCGAGTTCTTGTTTGCTCCGGTGCGAGCGAATTTGAAGTGGCCCAACGACGTGTACCTTGCTGGTGGTAAGGTCGCAGGGGTATTGATTGAAACCAACCAAGCGGCGGCTGACCGCGTCGTGATTGGAATCGGGGTGAACATCAATGATCAGCCGGCAATCGACGCTCAGGGGGCCGCGTTAGCGCAGTCGGTGTATTCGGCGACCGGCCGCAGAGCGACGCGGTTTGAGTTGCTTGATCCTATCGTTCGTGAATTGGTCGAGATCGTCACAGTGATCGAAGATTCGCCTGCGGAGGTTTTGGCTGAATTTCGTACGCGTTGTTTATTGACGGGCAACTTGATCGCGTTTCGTGACCGTGGTGTCCCCAACGAAGGCGTGGTTGAGGGCATCGCGGAGGATGGTTCGTTATTAGTGCAGACCGCCGACGGTCTTCGTCGCTGTGACAGTGGCGAAGTCCGCCTAGTCCGCCTCCGCTAACCCCATCCAATGCGAAGCAATCTTCTCAGTACCGCAGCCCCCCCTCCTCCCCCAGGGACAGAGCATGTTGCAGGTCTCTTCTCTCATTCGGGGACAGAGCCCAATCGTTGGGGGTTGACTTTTGATCAGGTCAGGCGAACGATTCATCATTGGCCCTTGGCTCGGTTCCTCCTGACTGACACGGAGGTGTGTGATGGTTCGCCTTGCACGCTCGGAAGTCTTCGATCCCGACGAAGTTGCCATCGCTCATACCTGTAGTCGGACCGTACGGCGATGCTTCTTGATGGGCGATGATCCCTTTACCGGGAAAAATTTCGATCATCGCAAAACGTGGATCGAACAGCACTTGATGCACTTCGCCCAAAATTTCAGTGTAGATCTCCTTGGGTATAGTTTGCTATCAAATCATATGCATTTGATTCTGCGTACGCGGCCAGATGTCGTTGCCACCTGGAGCGACAACGAGGTAGCACGCCGGTGGATGATGATTTGTCCGCATCGACGAGATGACGATGGGCTTCCGCTTCCGCCTACCGAGCCTGAGATCCGCTCGATCGCAGGATGTCCCGTTAAGTGTGCCGAAATTCGCAAACGGCTTAGCAGTGTCAGCTGGTGGATGCGACTGCTCTGCCAACGTGTCGCGCTGCGAGCGAACCGCGAAGACGAAGAATCGGGTCATTTCTTTCAAGGCCGATTCCATGCCACGCGGATTGTTGACGAGGCTTCGCTGTTGGCGTGTACGGCCTACGTTGACTTGAATCCGATTCGTGCTGCGATGGCCGAAACGCTTGAGCAGAGCGACCACACCTCGGTGCAGCGGCGAATTGAGTCCATCACGTCCAATCGCAGCAATTGCGTTCCGGCGGCGAAACGGCGAGACAGTTTCTTGGCTCCGGTTACGATTGACGAGCGGTCTGGTCAGATTGGTCCGTGCGTGAGCCAGTCGGGAAAACGCTGCAGCGACAAAGGTTTTCTGCCGATGTCGCTCGAAGATTACCTGGAAATGCTCGACTGGACGGCACGCCAAATCGCCCCCGGTAAACGCGGCCGGACGCCCGTGGACACACCGCCGGTGCTCAAGCGATTGGGGTTGGACGGCACGACATGGTGTGAACTGGTCAGCGACTTTGGTCGGTTGTTTTGCACGGTCGCGGGACGCCCCGAGTGTGTTGATCCGCTGAGAAGCCTCCGCACCCACCGCCGCTATCATTTGCGGCGACGAGCGAGAGAGCTGCTCGCTCGCGTGGATTAGCTTGAGAGCGTCCCTTCTTTTTGACTGCGGGGCATGGCGACGAGTCGCCGATAAGAGAGCTGCGCACGTTGTCGTGTATTAGCTTGCTAATTTCGGCAGGTTTCTGTCAATTGCGGCGTTTCACGAGTGATTCGCGTTCGTAAGTCGGCTGGTCCTTTCCGATCTAGTGCTTCAGTGGCATCCACTCAGACCCCGGAATGATGCTCTGTCCCTGTTAAGACGTGCTGACCACACCAAGGGCTCTGTCCCTGTCGGAGTGAAGAGAGCGTGTGCGGGTGGCTATGCGGCGGCTCGGCCGTTATGTAACAGACGGATCTCTTCGTCTTCGATCACATGGCAATGCGCGTCACCACAGAGCGTCGCCTTGACCCGCCGATCGATGCTTTTTCGCATCGCTTTGTGGTAGCCAATGCTGGCGGTGAATAGCGTCATCAAATCGACGAATTTGCGGTTCTCGCTCAATTCACTTGGGTCCAAGTCCAAGTAGCTGTCCGATCCAAATGAAAATAAACGACCATCGATTTCTCCAATCGATTTGCCGCCTACTTCGATTTCATAATCTGCACCAACCGAAATCCAGCGGCGTTTCAGTACAACATGCTGCATGCGACCGTCATGGTAAAACGCAAACGTAAACAATGACGGAATGCGAAACGTGCGGTGGTTTTGTTGGATATAGGTAACACACTCACTGCGTGGCAGCATGACCACCATCGATAGCAAGCTCTTGCCCGTACCGATCGAGTTGTGGATTTCGCTGGTCGTGATCTGCTCAATCGTGCCACACCAACTGGTACGTTCGTTCGATGTCTTGAAAAGTTTTAAAACCAACCGGCGTTTTTCAATCGCGCCGGCATCCATCTGCATCACGCAATCCTCGGCAAGCTGTTCGTCAAGTTGCTTTTGCTGCTTGCGGCTCAGTCGACCCGATTTTTTGATCTGCCGTTTCAGCTCAGTGCGTCGTTGGTTTTGCAGCACATCCAATGCGTCTTCCATCTCCGCTTTGTCGGCTTTCCACACGTCCGTGCGCAGCCCCAGCATATGTGACTTTTCCCAGTCACCCGATTCAGGATCCTGCTCGGACACCGTCCCGACCACGTCCATGTTCGTGGTGAAGTGATTGGTGTCGGCGGTTTTCAGCTTTTGCAAAAGTTCGACGTTGCTCGGGTGTATTCCCGGCAACGCCCACATGTCGACATAGCGTCGACGTTGTTGGGGTTCTTTTGTGCCCATATGCGTATCTCCCTCCACCTCGCTGTTGTCGCTCATCGGCAATTGAACCTTTGCGTGTTCAGCAAAAACGCCCGCATATCCCTCAAAATCAGAAGAGCTTGCCAGCATGTTTAATGATTGTGTAATGATCAACGTGATGTCATACGCTCTGAAAAACTCGTTCAAACGCCCGTTTGACGCCCACGGCAAATGCTATCGTTGTCCCCGCAATAAAGCTCTGTCCCTATTGAAAGAGCTATCGTTGTCCCCGCAATCAAGCTCTGTCCCTATTGAAAGAGCTCTGTCCCTGGTGAGCGAGGCTTGTTGTGGCGTGAATTGCGATGGGGGATCTGCTTGTGTTCGGAAAACCGAGTAATTTGCGTGCTTATGCAGCCTAGGTGCGAAAAACGACCTAGTTTTTCAGTAGCACAATGTTCTTGCTTCGTCCTCATTTACAAGTCTCAGTGGACGCGGCAGATCCCCCCTCTGTTTAGGATGGAGACTTTGACGATGCTCGTTCGCTGGATTGTATTGACGACCCTTTGTGTTTTGATGTCGTCAACCACCTTTGCCACCACTCCTTCGGCATCCGCGGGAGCTGCGGTCCAGCCCGCAAGTCCAGCGTCGCCTCATTTGGTGGTCGGCAATCAGGCATGTGTCAAATGTCACGCGGCTGAAATCGAAGTCTGGCGAGCAACACCGCACGCCAAAACCTTTGACGAACTGCACCGTCGACCCGAAGCCAAGCAGATCGCTGCCAAGCTCGGTTTGACCTCGATCAAAAACGAAGGCCGCTGCGTTGCGTGTCACTACACCCAGCAAACCGACTCGGCCACCAATCATACTCATGTGATCGCCGGAGTCTCTTGCGAATCGTGCCACGGCCCCGCCAAGAATTGGATCGATTTTCACCAGGATTATGGTGGTGAAGGGATCACGCGGTTGACCGAAACCGAAGCCCATCGCAAAGAGCGAATCGCCAACAGCATCCATGCTGGAATGCGTAACCCCGAGAATGTCTATTTAGTCGCACAAAGTTGCTTGCGTTGCCACACGGCCGCGGATGAGCAATTGGTCAACGTCGGCGGTCATTCGGTCGGAAGCCTCGATTTTGAATTCGTGTCCTGGAGCCAAGGACTCGTTCGCCACAACTTTGTCCGTACGGACGGCAAGACCAACGATGTCAGCAGTCCCGAGCGATTGAGGGTGATGTTTGTCGCTGGCATGATTGCCGAGTTGGAAGCTGGACTGCGAGCGACCGCGGTCGCGACCGAAAAGGCAACTTATGGCATCACAGCGGCAAAGCGAACGGCCCGTGCCGCTGCCAGACTGAAAAGCGTAGCGGCCAAGGTCAACGTGCCCGTCTTGGACGAAATCCTCAGCGAATTCGCCAGCGTAAAGTTAAAATTGAACAACTCGGATGAATTGACACGGGCCGCAGACCGCATCGCTCGGCTCGGCTTTGCTTTTGCCGACCAGGCCAATCCTGTGGAATTAGCCCCCATGGATGCCTTCATTCCGGCTGCAAATCGATGGAAATGAGCGGGATGCGCTGAAATTGCGGCTTAGGAGAATTGATTTGTCACAGGTCGGGCTGTCAGCCATAATGGCGGCTTCTTGGTCTATGACAATCCCCTTAGGTGTTCTCCCCCGTGCCTTCGCAATCCCTTCCTCTGCTGGCAATCCTCTGCCTGTTGAACCTCGTTATCGCTGCAGACGCGTTTTCGGATGATGCGCGACCGGCAACTCCTGGGAAACCCCCAGAAACCACGGAAGAAAAGAAAGACGGTAAGTCTGTAGAGTCCAAGGATTCAAAGCCCAAGGTGATTCGACGCGACCAGTTGCCGGAAACCCAAGCCGTTCCCGAGGCAGACCCCTCCGACGCTAGCGATGGCAAAATGCCCATGGTCATCGCGGCGAATCCCGATGAGTTGAAGGCGACGGTCGGCGAAGACGGTCGCGTCGCCTTTCAATTTCGCAATCAACCGTGGGTCGAACTGGTTCAGTGGCTCGCTGAAATTTCGAACCAGCCCTTGGATTGGCTCGAACTTCCCGGCGACCGCGTCAATCTTTCATCGCCGGGACGCTACACCGTCGCCGAGACACGCGATCTTTTCAATCGCTATCTACTTGCGCGTGGTTACGCGATCCTAGAACTCGACGGCGGGTTGACGGTGGCCAAAACCGAAACGATCAATCCCGCCATCGTGCCTCGCGTTACGACCGAGGAACTCCAAGATCTGCTGCCTCACTCCTTTGTCCGTGTCTCGTTGGATGTGCAGTGGTTGTCGGCTGAAAAGTTGGCCGAAGAGTTGAAGCCGATGATTAGTTCCAATGGTCGCATCACGTCATTGTCAACGACCAATCGGATCGAGGTGATGGATGCCGCGATCAATGTGCAACAGGTCGCTCGGTTGCTTAGCGAAGAGTCCAATAATGCAAGTCGCGAAGCGCTCGCACCAGAGTTCAAGCTGCGATACTTGCCCGCCGAAGAAGCGAAACGGATGCTTGAGCAATTTCTCGGCGTCGAAAAGAAAAGCGAAGCGCCGATGTCACCCCAGCAAATGCAGATGATGCAGCAAATGCGTCAACAAAACGGCGGCAAACCTCCGACCCCGGAAAAGAAGGTCGAGATTTCGATTGTCGCCAACACACGACAAAACTCGGTGATCATTCGGGCACCAAATGATCGAGTTGTCATCGCCGGCGAATTCATCAAACGGATCGATGTGCCAAGCAGTTCGCTGGCGTCACTGTCGGATGTGCAGTCACGAGTCGAAGTGTTCCGTTTAGCGTCGATTGATCCGGAAAAATTGGTCGAGATCATTGGCGAAATGAATGTGCTCGAGCCTGCGACCCGTATCCGGGTGGATAAGGAAAACGGAGCGCTGATCGTTTCGGGATCGGCGGCCGATCGTTTCATTATCCAATCACTGATCGAGCGGTTGGACGGAAGTGGCCGAAATTTTCACGTCCTACAACTACGCCGTCTCGATGCGGGCGAAGTTGCCGAGTCGATTACTTTCTTGATGGGCAAAAAGAAGGACGACGATTCGAGTCGTTCCCGAAGCCGTTATTCCTATTACGGATACGGCTTCGGCCAATCTGAAGAAGACAAGAAACCGAAAGACGAATTCCGTGTCGCGGCCAACAATCGTTACCGGCAAGTCTTGTTGTGGGCCAATGAACTTGAAATGGAAGAGGTGCGGTCGCTGTTGATCAAGCTGGGCGAATTACCGCCGCCCGGTGGTAGCGACCGCATGCTTCGCGTGATCGATGCGTCGGCAAGTCCCGAAACCTTCGAGTACCTTCGCCGCTTGCAAAAACAATGGAGCCAACTTTCACCAAATCCGCTGGAACTGCCGACCGAAGACCAATTTAGAAACTCGCAAGAGCAAGACTCGGATGAGTCAAGCGACGAGCAGTCCGATCCGACAAAAGAACAGCCAGAGACCGACGCAGAGTCCGATAACGTGGCTGCCGATCGCAATCCATTTGCATCCGATTCGATGACCTTGGTGCAGGCGCCCACACGTCCTGAATCCAATCCGCCAGTGGTGCGGTCGCGAGCCGAATTTGATCGCATGTTCCCTGATGCCGACGAAGCGAAAAAGGAAAGCGGCAACGGAAAACCACCGCAGCCGATTCGCATCGAATTCGACAAGTCAGGGAATCTCGTGTTGATGAGCCCCGATACCAAGGCGCTCGATCAGCTCGAGAACTTGATGTTGCAAATTGCACCTCCAAAACGCCCCTACCAAGTGTTCAAAATCAAACACAGCAGTGCGTATTGGATGCGATTGAACCTGGAGGATTATTTCGCCGACGATGAAGACACCGAAGACGAAAGCGATTCGTTCTTTCGTTGGTATTGGGGAGGTGACGATAGCGACAAGAAAGAAGAACCGACCGGACTTGGCAAAGGTGCAAAGTTAAAGTTTGTAGATGATGTGGATACCAACACGCTTGTCGTCAGCGGCGCCACCGCGGAACAACTGCGCACCATCGAAGAGTTGATCGAATTGTGGGATGTCGAAGAACCGGCGAACAAACGCAAATCCCGCTACACCAAATTGGTCTCGATCAAATACGGCAAGGCCGACCGCATCGCCGAAACGGTCAAGGAAGCTTATCGCGATTTGCTCAGCAGCAATGACAAAACGTTCCAAGGCGGCAAGGGCCAACCAGGCGGCCGCGGTGGTGAGAACGGTGACAAACAGAAAGCCTCTAAGAGTCTCGACGGGGGTGGCAGTGGGCTCGTCGAAACCGAAGGCGGGCAAGACGGGGGTGGCGCCGATTTCTCGTTCAAAGGCAAATTGTCGATGGGAGTCGACTTGGTCGGCAACACGTTGATCGTCAGTGCCGAGGGGGAACCGCTGCTGAATCTGGTCTGTGAAATGATTGACAAACTTGACCAGGCGGCCAAACCCAGTGGCGAGGTGCAAGTGGTCAAGCTTTCGGGCGACCTTAGCACCGAATCGGTGCAAAATGCCCTGCGTGCCTTCGGGGTTCAGCAGGAAAAACGAGAGCGTCGCGGCCAACCCAACGGTGCGGCCGTGAATGAGTGACGCCTGAGGGAAGCGAATGATCGGCGGATCGCGTCGCACAAGTCGCCAAGATGTTTGCGGTGCGGTGGATCGGTCGGCAACCGAATCGCCGCTGGGACGCGTGAAGCTGCTCTTGATTACTTTCGGGCCCTAGCGTGGGGGGCGAGTTCGGTTCGGGGGCAGACACCTTACATTTTTCTCGCTAATGTCTTTGGTGCCGTCGGGATTGTCGCACAGCGAATTTGATTGACAGCTGCCCCTTCCCTCCTAAATTACCTTCCTTCTTCCACTTACGATGCACATGCACCGTCCTGTTTCGCATCGCTGGGCACAATTCGTCACTCGGCGTTGGGGCTGGGTGATGGTGGCGTGGATTGTTGCCGCGGTGGTGCTTCGCTTGGCCGCGCCGGCGTGGAAGGACATCGCTCAGGACGGTGATTTTGAATACTTGCCCGCGGATCTGACCAGCGTCGCCGGCGGCCGGCTACTCGACGAAGCCTTTCCCGGCATTCGCAGCCGCAGCCAGATGGTGTTTGTGATCGGTCGTGACGAGGGCGCACTAAAACGGTCCGATGAAATCGTCGGGCTCGATCTGCTGCGGCGGCTGTATCACCGGTTGGGCGAAGTCAGTTGGCAGCGTGCGATCGCCGAAGGTTATTCCGGCGGCCCGCCTGTCGAGAATACCGCCTCGGGCCACTGGATCAAACTTGCTCGCGAAGCGTTCACCAATTCGATTCAGATCGATGAGCGGTTCTACGAGCGAATCGCCGATGAGCTGCCCAAATCGGAGCCGACGCTGACCGAGCCGCGGATGGCGTTAGCGTACTGGGATCGCGGTCATCTGTTGGAACAGTGGGGCGACGCGATTGAAACGGTCGAAGCGGACTACGAAGCCGCATTGATCCTGCAGCCCAACATTCCTTCGCTCGCCACGCCGATCGCCGATCGTGATCTTGGAGGCTGGAGCACCTTGTTGGATGTTTTGGCGTGGGAGGATTCGATTGTCGGGCCGCGATTGAGAAAAGAGGGCGCGCGGTTGGCCGTGCTGCAGCTTTCTAGTGAATTGGCGGCGACCAGCAACATTGAAACGCTCGAGGCAGTTCAGCAGTTAATTGCATCGGTGGAACGCTACAGCATGGATTACACGCAGCCAGGATTACAGGTTCTGGTGACCGGGTCGGCTGCGGTAGGCGGAGAAACCTTGACCGCTGCTCGTGATGCGATTCGTTACACCGAGTGGATCACCGTCGCGATGATCTTGCTGATCTTGACCGTCGTGTATCGAGCGCCAATGTTGGTGGCGATCCCGATGATCTCGATCGGATTTGCAGTGGTGGTGTCGATGAGCTTGGTGTCGATTTTGACCAAGTGGTCGATGGACGGCACGGTGCCTGGGTTGGATCTACGGGTGTTCACGACCAGCCGAATTTTTGTCGTCGTGATCTTGTTCGGTGCAGGCACCGATTATTGTTTGTTTCTGATCGCCCGGCTTCGCGAAGAAGCTCGTCAAACGGTGTGGCCGGTGGCCTGCCGCAACGCGGTTTCCAATGTGATGGGGGCGCTGATCGGCAGCGCGCTGACGACCGTATTGGGGTTGGGGACGCTGTGGATTGCTCAATTCGGAAAGTTTCACTACACCGGGCCGATCATCGGCATCTGCTTGTTGGTCGGATTGTTGGTTTGCACGACGCTGACCCCTGCGATGTTGCGAGCCTTGGGGCCAAAAGTGTTCTGGCCCACCAAAATTGACATTCGCCAACCAGCACGTCGATCGCTGCTTGGACCTTCTTCGAGCCATGCATCCAGTTCCGCACACGGCGGATTGTGGGGATGGATTGCGTTGGTGTTGACGCGGTACCCGGTCACCGCATTGTCGCTCGGAGGCGTGTTGTTGATCGTCCCCGGAATCTATGGGCTATTGAACGAACGTTCGGTGACGTATGACTTGAGCAGCCAATTGAGCCACTCGGCCGCCAGCCGCCAAGGGCTGCGTCTGATGGCGAAACATTTCAATATTGGCGAGATCAATCCCGTCACGGTGTTGATCGTTCGTCCCGATGATTTACCGCATGACGCGGTCAAGAAGAACGTCAAACAATTGGCCACCAAATTGTACGCACAGCCTGGGGTGGCAACGGTACGGACCGCGGATGATCCGATGGGGGATTTCCCGCCCGATCGTGACATGGGGCTGCTCAGCGGAGACGCGTGGCGGCGTCGCGCGCTGCAGAATCATCGGATTGCTCAAGGCTACTTTTTCAGCGAGGTTCCCAAGCTGAAACATCGATTGGTGCGGCTGGATATCATTATCGAAGGAGACCCGTTTTCAACCGAAACAGCATCGCTTGTGTTGAATCTAGAACGCTTCCTCAACCAGCTTGCCGAAGATCCCGAGTCGACTTGGCATGGCTCGAAAGTCCTGCTGGCGGGTACCACGCCGTCAATTATCGATCTTCGCCAAGTGACGCTTTCAGATAACCGGCGGATCAAGATTGCCGTGGTCGTAGCGGTCTTTTTGGTCTTGGTCGTCGTGCTGCGACGTATCGGATTGTCGCTGTATTTGATCGTCACGGTGCTGATTAGCTACTACGCGACGCTGGGGCTGACGATTCTGTTTTTCCGTGCGGCCTATGGCACGGATTACGTTGGGTTGGATTGGAAGCTGCCGTTGTTCTTGTTCGTGATTTTGGTCGCAGTCGGGCAGGACTATAACGTGTACCTGGTGACGCGAGTGTTAGAAGAACAGCAGCGGTTGGGGTGGCTAGCCGCACTGCGACGCGCTGTTTCTCGCACCGGAGGTATCATCACCGCGTGTGGGTTGGTGATGGCAGCGACGTTTTTCAGCATGACCGCGTCGGTATGGTTTCCACCGATCGCGACCTTCTTTGGGTTTCCAAGTGAAACGGGAGCGGCGCTGCGAGGCATTGTCGAACTCGGGTTCGCGCTCGGTTTGGGGGTGCTGATCGACACGTTCTACGTCCGGACGATCCTGGTACCGAGCTTCATTGCAATCGTCGGAAAGCGTGCCGCAGCAAATCCTTGATGGCGTGCCCAGGTAGTCCAGGCTGCCAGCCTGGAATTCAATATGCATCTCAGCTGGACGAAACGCTTGGCGATTTACTGGTTTGATCCAAATGCAGCAAGCCATTGGCGAGTTTTGCTGCGAGAGGTTATCTCACAGAAAGATTATCTCACTGAGTATCGCTTAGCGAAGCGTTGCCATATGCAGGGTTTGCTCGGCGGCCGTACCGAAGACGCGTTTGAATTCGGCGGTAGCCAAGTTCTTTAAATGCGGCGACAGCACGGCGATCGCTTGCTGGTACGCGGCGAACGCACTCGACATGTTGCCTTGGCGGTATTGCGTGCGTGCATGACGCACCAATGCTTTGCCGTGATAATCCGGATCTCGATTCGTCGGCGGTGCCGCTGCAGAACGCTCACGTTCGCGTTCGCGTGTTAAAAACTGTTCGGGAGTGCCGCCTAGAATTTGACGATCCATCTCGGCCAAATCGATGATTGTCGCCGAAGCAGTGGCCTGGGAAATGCTCTGTGACGAGCCGAATCCGTGGTGCAGTCCATTGCGATTGGATCCGAAAGACGCCGAGCGATTGCCACCGAGGTAAGTGGTTCCACGGTCGGGGACCAAGACGCTGCCCGAGTAAGAGAAGGTTTCAATCGATGGCAGTTGAACCGTTTGTGCGGTGGCGGTCCCGCCCGGACGCAAGATCGCAAACGCGACGATTGCGATCATCAACGAAAGTCGGGCGGACGCCATGGTTCAACTCGGGGTATCGAGGTTACTTTTTCAGCATGTCGCCAAATTCACGGTTCGTTTTGCGAACTTTATTGCGAACGACTGCTTTGCAATATCCCGCAGTCGGATTTCGTCGATAGTAGTCTTGGTGGTACTCCTCGGCGGGAAAGAATTTCTCGGCCTTTTCCAAGGTGGTTACGATCGGGCGGTTGTATTCACCTGACTTGTTTAGTTTTTCGATGAACTTTTCGGCGGCCTTCTTTTCGGCTTCGTCGTGATAGAAGATCGCGCTGCGGTACTGAGTCCCCTCGTCGTAACCCTGTTTGTTCAAGCTTGTAGGATCATGGGTCTTGAAAAAGATCTTCAGGATCTCTTCGTAGCTGCGTTTGTTCGGGTCATAGTAAACTTCGACCGCTTCGGCGTGCCCGGTTTGCCCGGTGCATACTTTTTTATAGTTGGGGTTAGGGTCGGTGCCGCCGATGTAGCCCGACACAACATCGTTGACCCCGTCGATTCGCTCGAACACCGCTTCGGTGCACCAAAAGCATCCGCCCGCAAGTGTCGCCACGGCCTCTGTCGGTTTGTCGCTCTCGCTCGCCTTGTCGGCGGATGGCTCGTCGGCAACGCTTTTCGGCGGCGTGACCCCTTGGCTGACGGTCAAAGCGAAGAGCAGCAACCCTGTTGCGGCGGCCGCAGGAACAGAGAACAGAGCGTTAGAGGGTAAAGGACGGTGATTCATCGTTCGGTTTCGCTAAAGGGGGGGATGGCTTTTCGGGGTCGATTGTCGAAGGGGGGCGTTGTTTCAGTGGCTGCCCACGGCGTGACCAATTCGCCTCACGTACTATCATAGGCAAACGGCGATTCCTTGGCACGGCAATTCTGCGTCTCGCTAGTTCTCGAAACGATAAGCTTTTTGACACGCACCAACGTGGATCCCGGCGACGGGGGGCAACGCGATTGAGCGTGCGGCTTGATCGTTCAAGGCAAAAATGATTACGAAAAAGGTTCAACGCAAACGATGCACTGTTATTTTGATGTCGCTCACGCTGTGCTCCCCGACGAAATCGATTCCCAGAACCATGTGCACAACTTGCGTTATGTCCAATGGACGCTTTGGGCCGCCTCGAAACATTCCGCCGCCAATGGTTGGGATGCGAAAGCGGCTGCGGCTGAGGGGCTCGGTTGGGTGGTGCGGAAACACGATATTACCTATCGCGCGGCCGCACTGGCTGGCGACGAATTGGTGATTCGGACGTGGATCAGCGAGATTGATCGGTATGCGTCGACGCGAAAGTATTTGATTTGTCGCCCCGCAGATCGCTGCGTCTTGGCACGGGCAGAAACTCGCTGGGTCTATGTCGATCTGCGAGTTCACAAGGTGGTAGCGATCCCCGATCAGGTGCGAGAAAAAATGCAGATCTCGCAAACCCCGCCGATGCCTTGGGCGTGATCGACCGCTTGAGATGTTTCTTTTGGAGGGCAATCAGCAGAGGCGGCAAATTGTTAGCTCGCAAGCATTCGCGGGACCATGAACCTCATCTAGAACTTGAACCGAGTGCCGGTGAACATGTCTGAACAAGATTCGAATCCCCTTCCTCTGGACCGTCGCCTAGTGCCGCTTCGATGGTTCTTGCGGTTCGTCGGAATGGTGACATTGTTGGCGTTTCCGGCCGCGGTCATGCCTGAGCAATGGATGATCGAGATTGCCGAAGTGCTGGGGATTGACTCGTTTCCCGCAGCGCCGCTGACGTTTTATCTGGCTCGTCATCTGTCGATCTTGTACGGGTTTGTGGGTATCGGGTTGTTGGTTTTGGCCAGCGATCTAGTGCGTTATCGGCCATTGGTTCGCTACTTGGCCACCGGCACGATCGCATTCGGCGCGGCCCAGTTCGTGGTCGACGCGATGGCGGGCATGCCGCTGTGGTGGACATTGGGTGAATCGCTTTCGACGATGGCCGGCGGCGTGTTGATGGCTTGGCTCAATCGCCGTGACGGAGCGTCACACCGACAAGTACGAGACGCGTAATCGAAAAAAACGTGTATCCGCAGGGTGCACCTCTGCAGGGGTGTTTGTCATGCATCATCCACGGCCCGCTTTGCTAGTTTGCCCAAGTTGAAATAGCGAGATTCTGTCGAGGCAGAGCCTTCACGAATTCGGCGTGGAACGTGGCAATCGCGGCTGGCAATCGCTCCCCTCCGATGAATCGGTCGCAAGTATCTGATATGTAAGGATTTGCGACAACGCCTCCAGCCGCTTGGGTCGTTGTGACGCAAGGCAAAAAAGGGTACACTTTGGGGCTGAATTCGGGGTTCGAATCAAGCTTTTCTAAAACGGGGACTGGCCCTTCGAAGGAAGCAGGGGCGGTCCCCGTTTTACGAAACAATTTAGCTCCCAAAAAGACAGCATTTCGCACCCAGCACTCCTCTTAGGACACGACGTTGGCAGAAGACGAAACTAACAAAGAAGATGGCGAGGGCGAAAACAATGGCCCTGAGGGTTTTCAGGACGGGATCGATGGCGGTGCGGGCGCGTTTCGCCTAATCGACTTGCCGATCGAAGACGAGCTGCGTGAAAGCTATCTGACGTACGCGATGAGCGTGATTGTCAGCCGCGCGTTGCCCGATGTTCGCGACGGGTTAAAACCCAGTCAGCGACGGATTCTCGTCGCAATGAACGACTTGAACCTCGGCCCCGGCAGCAAACGAGTCAAATGCGCTAAGATCTCTGGTGATACCTCGGGTAACTATCACCCGCACGGTGAAAGTGTGATCTATCCGACGTTGGTGCGGATGGCTCAAGAATGGAATATGCGTTCGCTGCTGATCGACAAGCAGGGGAACTTTGGCAGTATCGCGGGCCTGCCGCCGGCGGCAATGCGATATACCGAAGCTCGCTTGAGCGCGGTAGCGGCTTCCATGTTGGACGATTTGAAGCTCGACACGGTCGACTTTATTCCGACCTATGACGAAGCTCGCACTGAGCCCACGGTCCTTCCGAGCCGCTTCCCCAACTTGCTGATCAACGGCAGCGGCGGGATCGCCGTTGGGATGGCCACAAGCATTCCGCCGCACAATCCGACCGAGGTTTGTGAAGCGTTGATCCGCTTGGTTGATCATCCGGAAACGACGATCGACGAGATTTGTGACATCATTCCCGGTCCTGACTTTCCGACCGGAGGCATCATTTGTGGTCGCGCCGGGATCCGTCGCGGGTACAAGACCGGACGCAGTACGATTGTGGTCCGAGCGAAATGCCGCATCGAAGAGATGAAGGGCAGTCGTACGCGGATCGTTGTCTCGGAGATTCCGTACCAACAATACCGTGACCGCGTCATCGAAAAGATTGCTGCACTGGTCAACGGCGACAAGATCAAAGGGATCTCGGGGATTCGCGACGAGAGCGATTTGAACGAGCCGGTTCGTTTGGTCATCGAGCTGAAACGCGACGGCGATCCTGATGTCGTTTTGAATCAACTGTATCAGTATTCGCCACTGCAAGACACGTTTTCGCTGATCTTCTTGGCGTTGGTTGATGGTAAGCCGCGTGAGCTAACGATCAAGGAAATCCTGCAGGAATTCTTGCGACATCGTGTGACGGTGATCCGTCGCAGAACGCAATTCTTGTTGGCACGTGCACGTCGCCGTAAACACACCGTCGAAGGTTTGTTGTTGGCGCTCGCTGACATCGACAAGATCATCAAGACGATCCGCAGCAGTACCAACCAAGCTGAAGCCAAGAAACGCTTGATGGAAATCGAGTGTCCGGCGTCGATGCTAAAGCGAGCTCTCGGTGATGGTGGGTTTGCTCAATTTGTGCTCGAGCGTGGCGAAGCAGAAAACTACACGCTCACGAGTGTGCAGACCGACGCGATTCTGCGAATGACGCTTGGCCAATTGGTCAATCTCGAACAAGAGAAACTTTCCGGCGAACACGCGGCGTTGTTGACTGAGATTATCGACTACCTCGATATCCTTAGCAGCCAAGAGCGAATCAACGGGATCATCAAAGACGATCTCGAAGAGATGAAGCGTCGATTTGGTGACAAGCGTCGAACCGAAATCAGCCACGAAGAACTCGGCAATATCGACCTCGAGGATCTGATCACCGAGGAAACGATGGTCGTTTCGATTAGCCATCGCGGCTATATCAAGCGGACCCCCACCAGCGTTTACAACACTCAGCGTCGGGGCGGCAAAGGGTTGAAGGGGGCCAAGACAGATGATGAGGATCCGATCGAGCATCTGTTTGTCGCCAGCACGCATGCCTACCTGTTGTTCCTGACGACGCTTGGCAAAGTCCGCTGGCAAAAAGTTTACGACTTGCCACAGCTAGCGCGAGACAGCAAGGGGCGTGCGATCGTCAACCTGCTGAATCTGAGCGAAGACGAGAAGATTGCCGAATGTTTGGCGATTCGCGATTTCGACCAAGCGGGTTATTACGTGGTGATGGCCACTCGCAGTGGCTTGGTCAAGAAAACGCCGCTCGAGCAGTACAGTCGTCCAAAGAAGGGCGGAATCATTGCAATCAAGTTACGCGAAGGCGATGAGCTTGTCGGTGCCGCCGTGATCGGCCCTGGCGACGAAGTGATCCTGGTCACCAGTTCCGGGATGGCGATCCGGTTCCGTGAATCCGATGCCCGTCCGATGGGACGAAACACCTCGGGCGTCAAAGGAATCAAGCTGGTGGGCGACGACAGCGTCGTTGGCATGGTCGTGGCCGACCCCGAAGCGACGTTGTTGACCGTTTGTGAAAACGGCTACGGCAAACGGACGTACTTCGGTCCCAATGCTCCCGCCGACAGCGGCGATTCTGGCGAGGCTGGCTCCGATGGCGAAGCGGCCGACAGCGAAGCCGGCGAAGAAGAGAGCAGCGCATCGGGGGCTCGGTACCGCACGCAAAAACGTGGCGGCAAGGGGCTTCGTGACATCCGCACCAGTGCTCGGAATGGACCGGTCATCGGAATCGCTCGGGTCACGGACGAAGATGAGTTGTTCATGATGACGGCCAAAGGCAAGCTGCAGCGGATCAAGGCCGCCGACATCAATGTCATCGGTCGAAATACGCAAGGCGTACGAATCATGAACGTCGACAGCGGCGATAGTCTTGTCGCGGTCGTGCGTGTTCCACCTGAAGAGCAATCCGAAGAACAAGCTTCTGAAGCCGAGGTTGCAGGCGTGGTCGACGGAACCGTGGTCGCATCAGCATCCGAAGCGACTGATGTTCAGCCGCCATCGGATTCCAGTGACGATGCAAGCGACTCGGGTGAGCCCGCTGGTGACGAGTCATAAGCCCGGTATTCATCTAATCGGGCTGCGTTGGTGGCATAGACGGGGTGCCTCTCTCAAACTGTGTTTGGGAGAGGTAACCGTACGGTGCCACCAAGACACGCACCGCTTCCGGTGTCTCTAGTGGCGGCGGGAGTCTCGCTAAATTGCCGGCTTCTAAGCAGGTGTGCAGGGTTAGTTGGGTGAAATCCTATTAGCTGATTCGGCCAACGCTGCGAAGCATTTATCCCAACCCGACGCGTCAGCGAGGGACCGAGAAAATATCGAGATTCCCTCGCTTACGCTTTCTGTTGTTGCGCGTTTAGACGTTCTTCGGACCAAAGGCCCGGCCATTTACCAGCCGACGTCAGTAGATCCGAGTAAACGGCCGGACCGTTGGCCCTACAATTCATTGGTTTTCTTGGTCCCAGCCCGTTGGGCTGGGCTAGGTAAACGTCCGGGGCTTTGCCCCTAAATACAAACACGCAACTTCGAAACTTACGCTCCGGTTGTGGTGACCTGGCGACACACGACTCTGGAATGCTTCATCGCGTTGGCCAAAACGGCTAATGCACCGAAAGACACCTGCCGACCTGCTTAACGACTAAAAGGCTTTGCAACCTCTAGTGATGCGAGCTTTTCAGGGAGTGCCGGCAGTACTCTAGTTCCAATCGAGCGGCAATCGCTCGTCGCCAGCATCGAGTTTTCCGTGTGATCGCAGCCCGCTTCCTTTGCGGCTTGTCAACTTGTCGCCCAAGTCGTCGCGGGCTCGCTCTGCAGCGGCCTGCAATTCCTTGACGACTTCGGGAAACTTGTCTTTCACGTCGGTGGTCTCGGCGACATCGTTGTCCAGGTCAAACAGCGACAATCCGATGGTTGTCATCTCGTACGCGGCCGGGGTGCCGCCGTCGCCACCATCGCGTCCCGCCAGCGTGCGGTAGCGGTGAGGGAACGTCAGCTTGAATCGCTCGTTGCGAACCGCGTGCAATTCGCCGCCACTGTAGTAGCAGTAGAACGCATCGTGAGGCGACGAAGCATTGGCTTCGCCAAACATCAGCGGCCGGATGTCTTTGCCATCGATCGTTTGCGATGCATCGTTGGGCACTTCGGCACCGATCAATTTAGCAATGGTGGGCAGCACATCGATCGAGCTGCATAGTTTGTCACACGTCGTTCCCGCAGGGATTTTTCCTTTCCACCACATCAGCGTCGGTTCGCGATAACCGCCTTCGAACATCGTTCCCTTGCCTTCGCGAAGCGGCCCTGCGGATCCTGCATGGGTTCCGTAGGACAGCCAAGGGCCATTGTCACTGGTGAAGATCACGAGGGTGTTTTCGGCTGCATTGATCGATTCGATGGCGTTCATGATTTGGCCCACCGACCAATCGACTTCCATCACCACGTCACCGAAGATCCCCTGCCCGCTTTTTCCTTTGAAGTCGTCTGACACATACAGCGGAACATGAACCATCGGATGCGGCAAATACAGAAAAAATGGCTGCTTGGCGTTGGTTTGGATGAAGTCGACCGCTCGCTGCGTGAATTGCTTGGTCATCTGTTCCTGGTCCTCAGGCTGGATGTCCGGATTCACGATTTCGTAGCCTTCGCCACGTGTTGCCGAGATCATCGGCAGCTTGGGCCACGGTGATTTCGCGGCGGGATTCTTTCGGCGTTTCGCAAGGAAATCAGGGTGAAGCGGCCACATGTCATTGCTGTAGGGGATGCCGTAATAGTGGTCGAATCCGTGCGCCGTTGGCAGGAACTTGGGGTGATGTCCAAGGTGCCATTTTCCAAAGATCGCAGTCGCATATCCCTTCGACTTGCAGACCTCGGCCAGCGTGGTTTCCGCTTCGCTGATGCCGATTTCAGATTTAGGTCCAAGTGCACCTGAGATGCCAATGCGGCGGTGGTAGCAGCCCGTCATCAGGGCCGACCGTGATGCAGAGCAAACCGCAGAGGACACGACAAAATCGGTAAAGCGACGGCCTTCGGCAGCCATCCGGTCCAGGTTCGGCGTTGGGTATTTGGTATCGCCAAACGGTTGAATGTCGGCGTATCCCATGTCGTCAATGAAAATCACAACGATGTTCGGGGGTGCCGTTTGCGTCTGAGCCAACGCAGGCGGAACCGGTAGGAATGTCCACAGGAAAAGGAAGCAAACGAATGGAATGGCAAGGCGTTTCATGTCGGTCAAGGCAAACGTTTTGGGGAGGGAATTTGTCGAGGAGTGTCAGGAGGGAAATGGGCGTTCGGGAAGAATCGCCCCGAACCGCCGCCAAGCAAGGTGGCACGGCCGCCAAGTAAGGTGGCCATTGGCTCGATGAAGGCTAGTATACTTTCGCTAAACGGCGTCGTGTTGTCGTTTTGGCGCGTGATGCCGATGACAGTGTTTCACGCGGTTGCCCAGGCTGGCCCATTTTTCTGATATGACTTCTTCGCAATCGCCAATCGCTCGCGTTCATTTCGAACGAAATCAACGCACCCGCGATGACTGGGATGCTTTCTCAACGCATCGACAACATGTCACGGGCATCATCGCAAACACCGCAAGCCGGTCGCATCGTCGACTGTGCTTGCTTGGGGTCGGCAACGGAAACGACGTCGACTTAGAGGTGTTGGCAAGCCATTTTGACGAAATTGCGTTGGTGGATCTCGACGACGCCGCGATTCGTCAGTGTGTCGGCGGTTTGTCGGCCGCGGCTGCCCGCCGGGTGACGCCGCATGGTCACATCGACTTGTCGTACATCCTTTCGGATCTCGATTTGCTTCGCGCCGAACCCTCGTCGGCTCAGCAAACGCTGGATTCATTGGTGGTAAAGGCCCGCGATTTACCACGCCAAATTGATCTTGGCTGCTGGGATGTGGTGGTTTCGACCTGTCTATTGTCTCAGTTGATCGATTCCGTGTTCATTGCGGTTGGGCCAAGCCATCCGCGGGCCGCCGAGTTGGCATTAGCGGTGCGCGATGGTCACTTGGCCCAATTGGATGCACTGGTCGATGATGGCGGGAAAATGCTGCTGATCACCGATTTTGTCTCTTCGGATACGTTGCCCGAGTTGCAACAAGTCGCTGCCGACTCGCTTCAATCGCTGGTGCATCAAGCCGTTGCCAATCGCAATTTTTTCACCGGATTGAATCCCGCAGTCCTGCGTCAGCGGATGCAGAATGGCCACCTTTTGCCAAAGGTGTACCCCGCATGGAGGTGGATTATGGGGCCACGGTGTTTCGCGGTCTGTGCAATCGAAGCGGTCGGCGGAAAAACTCAGCGGTCGAACATTGCAGGATAAAAAATAGGGCTCCGCGACGGCATCTTATTCCCGCTCGGAATTTGACTACAATGCGAAGCTCAAATTCACCCTCCTTCTGTACTCGTTGCCCATCCAACCTAGAGTGCGTGTCATGAAATATCTCATTTGGGGTCTCGTTCTCTTCTTGGTGGTGATCCATCAAGATGTTTGGAATTGGGGCAACGACCGATTAGTTTTCGGCTTCCTGCCGTTCACGCTTGCCTATCACGCGGGGATTTCGATTGCCGCTAGCGTGGTTTGGTTCCTCGCTGCAACGTTTGCGTGGCCCCAGCACCTCGAAGATGACGCGATGGCAGCCACCGAAAACGAGGAGAGTGCGGTATGAGTCCAGGAATGATCAAAGTCACGATTATCTGTGTTTACCTGGGAATGTTGCTGTTCCTAGGTCTGTTTTCGTCGCGTTTATTCAAGGGAACGTCGAAAGATTACATGTTGGCGAGCCATTCGATTGGCCCCTTCCTGCTGCTGATGTCGCTGTTTGGAACGACGATGACCGGTTTTGCGCTGGTCGGCTCTACTGGCGAGGCGTTTTCTGAAGGCGTGGGAGTCTACGCCATGTTGGCTTCGTCCTCAGGCATCATCCACTCGCTGTGCTTTTTCGTTTTAGGCGTGAAGCTATGGTCGTGGGGTAAGAAATATGGATACACCACTCAGGTCGGATTCTTTCGCGACCGTTTGGAAAGCAACAACATCGGTTTGGTGTTGTTCCCCATCCTGGTTGCCTTGGTGGTTCCTTATCTATTGGTCGGCGTCGTGTCGGCAGGAAAGGCGATCGAAGGAGCCACACGTGGCGATTTTCCGGGCTTAACCGAAAACGGCGGGATTCCTCCGTGGTTGACCGAGCTGGTGATTTGCGTGGTCGTATTGATCTACGTTTTCTTTGGCGGCATGCGAGGCACCGCATGGGCGAACACGTTTCAAACGATTGTGTTCATGATTCTCGGTATTGTCGCGTTCTATTTGATCGCAACGAACCTCGCCGAAAAGTCGGTCGCCGAAGGGCGGGCTCACGAAACGCGTAACGGTGAACGGGTGGTCCGCACTGAACCTCCGAGCGGGCTTTTTGACTCATTACATATTGTCAGCCAAGAGATACCACGGGCGAGACGTGTTCGTGCCGAAGTGACGCTGTCGGATCAAATTGAGTCGGTCGAAGCTCCCGCTCAATTCCGCACCCGCGAAAAGATGGATCCGTGGCTGTTTTTTACCTACATGCTGATTCCTTTTTCGGTCGGCATGTTCCCGCACTTGTTCCAGCACTGGTTGACCGCCAAAAGTGGTCGCGCGTTCAAGTTGCCAGTTGTCGTGCACCCGGTGTTCATTTTGATCGTCTGGATTCCCTGTGTGTTGATCGGAGTCTGGGCCACCAGCGGGCTGATCAATATTCCGCCGCCGATCGCGGCAGAGCCCAACAAGGTATTAGGATTCATGGTCAAATCGCTCTCAGGCGACGTGCTGGGCGGGTTTTTGTTAGCCGGGATTTTGGCGGCAATCATGTCGAGCTTGGATAGTCAATTCCTTTGCATCGGAACGATGTTCACCACCGACATTGTCGTCCACTATGCCGGCAAGGACCGGTTCAGCGATCGGCAAATTGTCTTGATCTCGCGATGCTTTATCGTGGCCGTGGTTGCGATCACGTATGTTCTAAGTTTGACGGACGTAGCTCAAGCACGTGTGTTCCAGCTTGGCATTTGGTGCTTCAGTGGATTCAGTAGCCTTTTCCCGCTCGCCTTGCTTGCGGTTTATTGGCCTCGACTGACCAAATGGGGTGCCTATGCAGGAGTCGTCACCGCGTTTGTCACATGGTGTGTGTTGTTTGCCCAATCGGATTTCGCAAAGATCGAAAACTGGTCTGTTGATATCCCTTGGGGTGACGAGGTGATTCGCACGATGCCTGTGGCGACGATGTTCATCGCATCGGCGGTGGCGACGATTGTTGTCTCGCTGATGACAAAACCGCCGACCGAGGCAACGCTACAGAAGTTTTTTCCAGGGCGAGCGTAGTCCGTATTTATGGTGACTTGGGAAGCGTGGTTGACCGTCATCGTCGCTGGCTCGCTGCTGGTGTGTCTCGCGATGCGTGTGGCGGCAACCGATTTGCTCGCCTTGATGTTTCTTGGGCTGATCATGTTGGCCCAAGAGATCAGTGGGTCGCCGCTGCTGCCGACCGCCGAAGAAGCAGTCGCAGGCTTCGGAAACAAAGGCTTGATCACCGTAGCGCTGCTGTTTGCTGTGGTCGCGGGGCTCGAGTTCACTGGCGGTACCGAGCTTGCCACCGGGTGGCTGCTTAGCAAGGCCCGGAATCTGTTCGGGGCGCAGGTGCGACTGCTTGTTCCCGTCGCGACGCTGAGTGGTTTTTTGAATAACACTCCGTTGGTTGCCGCGTTGATGCCGGTCGTTTCTGACCTCAGCAAACGTGTCTCGGTCAGTAGCAGCCGATTGTTGTTGCCGTTGTCGTACGCCGCGATTTTGGGTGGCATGTGCACGATCATGGGGACCAGCACCAATCTGATCATCAAGGACAAGTACGAGCAGCTCAACGGCGCCCAAATGGCGTTCTTCGAGCCTGCGGCGGTGGGCGTTCCTGCTGCCATCGTGGGGCTGATCTACATCATCGGCTGCTCTCGATGGTTGCTGCCCGAGCGGCAAGCGGCCGTCAGCGTTTCAGATGACCCGCGGCAATACACCGTCGAAATGGAAGTGGATCCCACCGGACCGCTGGTGGGGCGAACGCTGCAAGAGGCCGGGCTGCGGCATTTGCCAGGACTGTACGTTGCCGAGATTCAGCGGCAAGACGGGATCATCGCCGCAGCCAAGCCGAACGAGATCTTGCGCGCTGATGACGTTTTGATTTTGGTTGGGGCCCTCGATAGCGTTGTCGACATGCGAAAGATTCGCGGCTTGACGATTCCCGACGACCAAGCGCGTAAATTGCGAGTGCCGACGTGGCAGCGGACGCTGGTCGAAGCGGTCGTCAGTTCACGCTGTGCCCTGTTGGGCAAGACCATTCGCGAAGGCAAGTTTCGCTCGCACTACAACGCGGCGGTGGTCGCGGTGGCTCGTGGCGGTCGACGGTTGACCGGCAAAATCGGGGATGTGCGATTAGAGGTCGGCGATGTGTTGTTGTTGGAAGCGTCGCCTTCGTTCCTGCATCGCCGTCGCGAGTCGCATGACTTCTATCTGGTTAGCACGGTGGAAAAAGGAGCCGTGCGTCGTCCCGAGCTGGCGTGGTTGTCGATCGGTGTCATGCTAGCCATGGTGGTCGCCGCCACGTTGACTCCCGTTTCGATCATGACGTCGGCGCTGATCGCTGCAATCGCCATGATCGCGTTCCGCTGCTGCACCACGTCCGAAGCACGTCGCAGCATCGATTGGTCGGTGCTGATTGTGATCGGAGCGGCGATCGGGATCGGGGAATCACTCGAGCAGAGTAAGGCGGCCGACGCCATCGCCAACGGGATGCTCAGCATCGCAGGGGGCAACCTCGGTTCGCTCGCCGCCATCTTTATCGCCACCATGATCTGTACCGAACTGATCACCAACAACGCTGCCGCGGTATTGATGTTTACGATCGCGGTCAGCACGGCTGGGAAATTGGGGGTCGATCCGGCTCCGTTTGTGATCGCGGTGATGATCGCGGCATCGGCAAGCTTTCTGACGCCGATCGGTTATCAAACCAACACGATGGTGTATGGGGTCGGTGGTTATCGCTTTAGCGACTACGTGCGATTTGGTTTTCCGCTAAGCATCATCGTGTTTGTGGTTTCGATGCTGATCATCCCTCAAGTCTGGCCGTTTGTCCCGGTCGCGCTGCCGACGCCCTAGTTTTGTGGCGGGTTTGGCCACCCTTCTTTTCGGTATGGATCGCGTTGGGCGAAGCCCTGTTTGCTGGTTCTTTGGGCGTGTCGTCGTTTTTGGTCTCGCGGCTTTTCGGTTGCCTCTTCACCCACTCCGAGAGACTGCTGATTTAGTGAGCCGTGACGCGTGAGCGGCAGGATCCCACGCATTGCCCGGTGTCTTGCGGCCCACAGCACACCTCCGTCGTGCGTTTTGACGCTGCTCTAGACAGCATCCTTGAGACCTGACTAAACTATTGTCGACCGGTGGTCGATAAATAGCCGACCGACGGTCGGAATTGCCGGCGAAAGGGTGGATTGCAAACGGCAGAGAACGAACGAGGTTGGGGATGAATTGGCAACGAGCAAGGAAACCGTCGCAAAAAGCCGAGCGAACGAGCGCGATATTGGATGCTGCTGCGTCACTTTTCGATGAAAAAGAACTTGCGGATATCTCGATGCGGGATGTTGCCGAGCGAGCGGGCGTGGGCAAAGCGAGTTTGTACCACTACTTCAAAACCAAAGAAGAAGTGTTTCTGTCGCTGTACGGACATGAGTTGCAGGCCTGGCTTGGGGGGCTCGAACAGCGGGTCGGTCGGTTGCGAAAACCGACCTCCACGCGAGTGGCCGCGGCGCTGGTGGACGAATTGAAGTTGCATCCTCGATTGTGTCGTTTGAAGGTGGTCTTGTCGCTCGTGCTCGAACGCAATCTGTCGGACGAAGCGATCACGGAATTCAAAGAGTCTCTCTTGGCACCGACCGATCGCTTTGTGACGTTGATTCACCAATCGCTGCCGCAGCTTTCCCATACTGCCGCCAAGGATTTTTTGTTTCAGTACCATGCCGTGGTCGCGGGGCTGTGGCCAATGGCGCACCCGACCGAGCAACTCGCCGCGATCCTTCAAGAAGCGAAATACCGCGAGTTTCGTATCGATTTCTACGCGTTACTTCAACGAACACTCGTCAAATTGCTGCAGCCCACTGAAAAAGGAAGCCAAGATGCATCGTAAAGAATTGATGGCAGCGGGACGCATCCGAGCGGGGCTGCTGCTGTCGACTTGCAGTTGCCTGCTAGTGCTGGGGTGTCAGAAACCGCAAGTTGAATTCGCCGAAAAGCCGGCTCAACCGGTGACGGTGATGACGTTGGTCAATGCGGCGCCTCCGTCGTCCTTTATGGCGTCCGGCAGCGTCAAGTCTTGGAAGACCGAGGATCTTGGTTTCGAGGTTTCGGGGCGGCTCGAGTGGGTGCTTGAACCGGGGTTGGATGTGGACGGACGGATCGTGGATCCCGATGGCAAATTGATTCAGCCGGGGACGCCGCTTGCGCAAATCGAAACCGCTCAATACGACATCGCGGTCGAATCGGCAGAGGCCGATGTCGAAGTGGCTGAACGTAAAAAAGAGAGTATCGAGATTCGCGTGCTCGAAGCATTGCCTGTGGAAATCAAATCGGCAGAAGCGGATTTGAAACTAGCCGAAGTCGAATTCGATCGATTAAGAAAGCTGAAAGCTCAACAGGCCGCGTCGGACTCAGAGTACGACCAAGCCGAGAATTTGGTGCAAACGCGGAAGGCAGCGTTGCGATCGCTCGAAGCGAGCGAGAAACAGGCTCACGCGGAATTGAAGTCCGCCGAATCGGAGGTGCGACGCGCCAAACAACTGCTGCGTGACGCCGAACGCGACTTGAAAAACACCACATTGTACGGGTCCTACCAAGGGCAAATCGCCGAGGTGATGGTGGTGCCTGGCAGCGTCGTGACCGCAGGTTCACCGGTGTTGAAATTGCAGATGTCCAACCCGATCAAAGTCGAAGTCGAGCTGTCGTCGCAACAATCACGCCAGATCCGCCAGCGGCGAAATTTGCCAGCTTCGTTCGAGTTGCCCGATGGCACGATGCGACACGTCAATGCGTTTGTTTACAGCATCGCACCAAGTGCGGATCTAACCACGCGAACCTTTACGATGACGCTGTTGTTGTTGAACGAAAAATTTCGCGACACTTTGCCGGAATCCATTTCCGAGGACCGCGTGGCCAGGTCCGAAGACATTTGGCCGCTAAAACTTAATCGCATGATGGGGACTCCCGCCGAGGTGACGCTGGTGGAGGAGAAGTCGATCCATCACGATGACGAGGGAGCGTTCGTTTACCGAGTCACCAATGCAACGCTCGACGGCATCCTGCCAAAAATCTTAAAGGTCAAACGCCAACGTTTGATCGAAAACGATTTGCGGATTCCGTTTCTGGGTAATTGGGTTTTTCGTTCGGTTTCGTTCGTGGACGACGATGGCGGTCGGCAAACGCTTCCCCAGGAAACGATCTATGTCGGCGAACTGGTCGACGACTCGGTCTCGGCATCCGGCTGGGACGGCGAATCGGTCGTGTTGGACGCGGGGGCCCAATGGATGTTGCGTCCTGGAGATTTAGTGATGGTGGATCTGTCCAATGATGACGTGGATTCGGGTTTCTACGTGCCAATCGAGGCGATTTACGAGGAATCGGGCGAAACGTTTTTGTTTGTCGCTCAGGACGGTCATGCGAAAAAGTTAGCGGTTCAGCTGACGCAAGCCGGCAATTTGGATGTGGGCTCGTTAGTCGAGATCCAGTCACCGGCGTTGACCGATGGGATGCAGGTCATCGTCAACGGCGTGCATTATTTGCGTGACGGGGAAGCGGTGCGAATCGTGCAGTCCGCGTTAGCGGAAACCCCAACCGGCGGTGCCCGTTCGCACGTGTCCGAAGCGAATGTCAATGAATCGGAGTCTTTGTAATGTCGCTTCCTGCATTGGCGGTCAAGTATCGCCCCATCGTGATCTCGGTCGTGATGCTTGCGATGGTGTGTGGCGCGGTGACCTATGTCACCATTCCTCGCCGCGAAGATCCCGAGTTTACGATTCGCGTCTGTGTCGTTTCGACCGTGTGGCCCGGCGCGTCCGCGGAAACGGTCGAGGAACTGATCACGGACAAGATCGAACAAAGTTTGATTAGTATCGAGGAGGTGGATTTTACTCGGTCGACGACATTGACGGGGCAGTCGACGATCTTTGTCGAATTGGAAGACAATGTCGCACCCGCTGATATTCAGAATGTCTGGGACAAGGTGCGTGCACGTGTGCAAACCGTGCCGATGCCTGAACCTGATATCACGCCCGTGGTGAACGATGAATTTGGCGATACTGCGGTGTTGTTATTGGCGGTGCATCAAACGCCCTCGCATGAGCGTGATCACGTTCGCCCGCAGGATCTCTATTCGCCTCGTCAATTAGAGATCTATGCCGAAGAGGTCCAAGACGCGGTGCGATTGTTACCAGGGGTCGCCAAAGTCGAGATGTTTGGCGAGCAAGAGGAAGCGATCTATATCGAAACCGATCTCGCCAATTGGTCGCAGCTTGGTTTGACCACGGCACAGCTTGAAACGTTGGCCAGCGAACGAAACATCATCGAAGCCGGCGGCGAACTGGATACCGAATCGGGCCACTACGCCGTCAAGACGGGCGGCCAATTCAATGCGGTGCAAGAGATCCAACAGATCGCCAGCACCGTTCGCACCAATGGTGGCGACAACAGTGTCCCGCTTGCCGAGCTTGGGTTGACGGTAACACGAGGTCTCGAGGATCCCGCTGATTACCTTTGTCGTTTTGGTGATGCGTCCGAGGTGACTCCCGCAGTGATGTTGGGGATCACGATGAAGTCGGGATCGAATATTATCGACGTTTGTAACGCAGCCAAGGCTCGGGTGCGAATGCTGGCAGATGCAGAGCAGCGACTGCCGCCTGATATCGCGGTCACCCCGGTCTCGGATCAATCTGAAAGCGTGGCGAAGAAAATTCGCGATGTGATCATCAATGTGATCGAGGCCGTTTTGATCGTCGTGGCCGTGGTTTATTTGGTTGTTGGTTTTCGCACTTCGTTTGTGATGGCCGCCAACATCCCCTTCGTGGTGGTGATCGCGGTCGGAGTGATCGCTCCATTTGGAGTCCAGTTAGAGCAAATCTCGCTTGCTGCGTTGATCATCTCACTCGGTTTGTTGGTCGACAATGCGGTCCAGGTTTGTGATCAAGCTCGCACGAATCAGATCGCGGGAATGAGGCCATTTCCAGCAGCGATTGACGGAGCCAATACGTTGGCGATTCCGATGTTGGTCGGGACGTTGACGACGATGGCGGCGTTTATACCGATGTTGTTCTCGCTCGAAGGAGGCGGCAAAGAATACGTCTACAGTTTGCCGGTCACGGTTTCCACGACCTTGGCACTGAGTTGGTTGTTGGCGATGACGTTTTGTGTGATCTTGGCCGGGCTGTTTATCCGTCCGCCTCGGGGGGATAAGTCGGGTTCACCGGTGGTCAATGCGTTTGCGGCAAGCGGTCGTTTGATCTCACGCATTCGCCCCCGATCAGGAAAATCGGATAACGCGCGTTCCACCGATAACACTGCGTCCAAGACCGTCTCGGAGAATTGGGCTTACCGCATCTATGCGGGAATCGGAGGGTTGGCGGTGCGAGCGAAATGGGGGACGGCGTTAGCCACATTGCTGTTGATCGTTGGGATCATGACGTTGCCCGTTAGTTCCGAGTTTTTTCCCGAGGCCGATGGCACTCAGTTCGCCGTGAAAATCATCTTGCCCGAAACGGCCACGATCAAACAAACCGATGCAGTGGCCCGGCAAGTCGAGACGATTATTCAAACATTGGGGGCCGCCAGCGATGAACATCCCGCTCGACTGCGTGCCTTTCGCACGATGGTCGGCGGTGGCGGATCGCGTTGGCATCTTGGTTGGAGCCCCGAGCCGAAGACGCGGTCGTATGCTGAGATTTTGGTTCGCACGACGGATGCCTCGGTGACGCCCGATTATGCCCAACGCGTGCGTGAGATCGCCGAACGTGGCGATGCCGAGCTGGGGATCGATCCGATCGTCGGCGCACGTGTCGTTCCGGTGCAATTGGCATTGGGCCCGCCGGCGGATCCGTTGGTGTTTCGGATTGCCGGGAACGGATTCGCCGATCCCACGGTTCTTCGTTCCGCCGCCAATCGTTTGAAGGAACTGGTTGAAGCCCAGCCCGAAACATGGGACGTCAACGATTCGTGGGGCGTCGACGGTTACCAGGTCCGCGTCAACGTGGACCAAGATCGCGCGGTGCTCGCCGGAGTGACAAACTCGCAGGTCGCACGGACGTTGAATTCGTACTACTCGGGGCTGCAATTGACCACATTTCGCGAAGGCGATCACGAAGTTCCCGTTTATTTCCGGCTGAAACCCAACCAACGTGAATCGATTCGTGGGCTGCAAGAATCGTTCGTCGAAGGGGATCTTGGCAAGGTGCCGTTGACGTCGATCGCCAACCTGGAAACCACGTTTGTCTTGGCCAAGATCGCCCGCCGAAACATGAATCGAACGATCGAGGTCAGTTCGCGGATGGAACCGGGGGTGACCGGTAACGACGTCGTTTCGCGGTTGCTAAAAAGTGATTCGATGAAGACGCTGCAAGCGAGTTTGCCGGTCGGTTATTGGATCGAACCTGGCGGAGCGTTTGAGGAGAGCCAAGAAGCGGGCGGGCAAATGATGATGTCCTTTGCGATCTCGTTTGTGCTGATCGTGTTGTGTTTGATTTTCCAGTACAACGGTTGGTCCAAGCCGCTGATCATTTTGTCGACGCTGCCGTTGGCCTTGGCGGGAGCGTGGTTGGGATTGTTTTTGTTTGACGAATCACTCGGCTTCATGCCCCAGCTTGGAATCTTGGCGTTGTTTGGGATCGTTCTGAATACCGCGATCATCTTCGTCGAATTCGCTGACATCTTGATCACCCAACGGGTGAGCGAAAAAGCGAGTGCGGGAACGGTCGACGGTCCGATCGTCGGTCTCAGCGTCGCTGAGTTTCGGCAGTGTT
This sequence comes from Novipirellula caenicola, assembly GCF_039545035.1. NCBI lineage: Bacteria > Pseudomonadati > Planctomycetota > Planctomycetia > Pirellulales > Pirellulaceae > Novipirellula > Novipirellula caenicola. Next base: position 10,239 of record NZ_BAABRO010000019.1, on the reverse strand, counting down.
TGATCGAGGCTGGAAAGCAGCGGATGCTGCCGATCTTCTTGACAACCGCGACCACCGTGGGCGGTTTGATCCCGCTGGGACTCAGTGGCGGAGCGCTGTGGGAAGGGCTCGCATGGTGCATGATTGTCGGATTGCTTTTGACGACATTCCTGACGCTGATCGTGGTCCCAGCGTTCTACGCGATCCTGGTCGAGACTTTTGGTGTCAAGCCGATTGCGATTCCGACGGACGAAATGAGCTGACTTTGGCATCGAGTGTTTTTCCATCTCGCGGCAAACCGCGTGGGCAACGCGGTCAAATAAACGGGAAGGTTGTTTTGCCCGCAATTGGTTCGGATCGACACATTTCGCGTTCTCAGTAAGATGGTATCGATGAATGCAAAACCAAGCAGTCCGAAACTGACATTCGAACCGATTCCATCCACCCCCGCTAGCGATTCGCGAGCGTCGGAAGAGCCTGCGGAATCCAACCGTCAGACGACTCCGTCGCTTGATGCCGCGATGCGGATCGATCGTTTTCGCTTGCGCCGTGATAAAAAACGACTCAGCCCCGAAGCGTACGCAAAACGGTTGGCCGAATCGGTCCAGCAGTGTGATGCACGCCGGGCCGCGACGCCAAGGATCGAGTACTCCGACGAGCTGCCAATCACGTCGCATCGCGACGAGTTGATCCAATTGATCCGCGATCGCCAAGTCATCGTGGTCTGTGGTGAAACCGGCAGCGGCAAAAGTACCCAGCTGCCCAAAATTTGTCTGGAAGCCGGCCTTGGCCGCGAGGCGATGATCGGGCACACCCAGCCGCGTCGCTTGGCCGCCCGCAGCATCGCCACCCGATTGGCTGAGGAACTCGATACCACGCTCGGCAAAACCGTCGGCTACCACGTTCGTTTCGGCGATCAAACCGGTCCCGAGACGTTGATCAAACTGATGACCGACGGGATTCTGCTCGCGGAAACACAATCCGATCGCTTCCTCGATGCCTACGATGCGATCATTATCGACGAGGCGCACGAGCGATCGCTGAACATCGATTTTTTGTTGGGTTACCTGCGACGGCTGCAATCGAAGCGACCCGATCTGAAGATCATCATCACCTCGGCAACCATCGACGCCGAGCGGTTTGCCGAACACTTTGCGGATGAATCCGGCCCCGCTCCGATCATCAATGTCGAAGGCCGCGGCTATCCGGTCGAGCTCCGCTATCTGCCTTGGGAAGAGGTCGTCGATGACGAAGATCGCGGCTACGACCTGGCGCGTCATGTGATCGCGGGGATCGAATCGTTGTCGCGAGGCGGCAGTGCCGGTGACACGTTGGTCTTCTTGCCCACCGAACGAGATATTCGTGAAGTCACCCACCGGGTCGCTGGCCACTACAAGCGGTTAGGGATGCCCAGTCGAGTGGACCTGTTGCCGCTGTACGCCCGGCTGCCGCAAAAGGAACAACAGCGAATCTTTCATCCCGACGCAGGCAAACGGCGGATCATCTTCGCTACCAATGTGGCCGAAAGCTCGCTGACGGTCCCGGGGATTCACTCGGTGATCGATACCGGGACCGCGCGGATCAGCCGCTACAGTCCGCGCAGCAAACTGCAACGATTGCCGATTGAACCGGTCAGCCAAGCGAGTGCCAATCAACGCGCCGGTCGTTGTGGTCGTATCGGACCTGGGGTCTGTGTTCGTTTGTATTCGCTCGAGGATTACGAGTCGCGTGACGCGTTCACGACGCCCGAAATTCGGCGTACCAATTTGGCCTCGGTCATCTTGCAAACCAAAACGCTGCGGCTGGGACGATTGGAAGAGTTTCCGCTACTCGATCCGCCACGTCCTGAGTCGATCCGCGAAGGGATTCGGACCTTGATGGAACTACGCGCGATCGATGACAAGCATGAATTGACCGAAATCGGCAAGAAGCTCGGCCGGTTGCCCGTCGATCCGCGTGTGGGACGCATGATTTTGGCGGCAGACGAGTTCGGGGTGTTGCCCGAGATTCTGCCGATTGCCGCGGCGCTCGAAATCCAAGATCCCCGAGATCGACCGCAAGAAAAACAGCAGGCGGCCGACGAAGCGCACGCGATGTTCAAGGATCCCAACAGCGATTTCTTGTCGTACTTGAAATTATGGCGGCACTACGAAGAAGCTCGTGAAAAGCATTCACGCAGCAAGTTGACGCGGGTGCTGCGTCAGCAATTTCTGTCGCCCAATCGCATGCGTGAATGGTCCGATGTCTATCGTCAGCTCAAAGAAATGGTCGCAACGTCGCTGGGCGAACGCAAAGGAGCCCGCAAAAAGATCGGTGCGATTCGCTTTGCCGATGATCCCGAACGCTTGCTCGACGCCAACCTGGACGACTCGCTACACCAAGCCCTTTTGACCGGGCTGTTGTCGAGTGTCGCAATGATCAAAGAAAAGAGCGAGTACACCGGTGCCGGTGGATTAAGTTTGTATCTGTGGCCCGGCAGCGGTGTGGCGGCAAGCAAGCCGAAGTGGATCGTTGCTGCCGAGCTTGTTGAAACCGCCAAGCAGTACGCACGCACCGTGGCTCGCATCAAGCCCGAATGGGTCGAAACCATCGGCGCCCATCTGATCAAGCATTCGTATAGCGAGCCGCACTGGAGTTCCAAGTCGAGTGGTGCGTTTTGTTATGAACGCCAATCGTTGTTTGGATTGCCCGTGGTGGTCCGCCGCCGGGTTCCGTTGCCTCCGATTGATCCTTCGACCGCTCGCGATTTATTGATCGAGCACGGCTTGGTCGAGCAGCAGATGAAGACAACCGCTCGGTTTGTACGGTTCAACCAAAAATTGCAAGAATCGATCGCATCGTTGGCGGCCAAGACACGCCGCCGCGATTTGGTTGTCGATCCCTATTCGGTGGAACGTTTCTATCAAACGCACCTGCCCGAGGATGTGTGTGATCGTGGCCGCTTAGAGAAATTCGATCGCTCGGTCGAAGCCCCCGCGTGGACCAAGCAGCTTCGCGATGCCGCCGACTTGTCCGCGTGGTTGCAATCGCCGCCAACACTCGAAGAAAACGCGACGCCGTACATGCAGCCTGGCGATTTGATCGAAGCCGCCAGCGAAGCGATCACCAAAGAAGCGTTTCCGGACGAACTGCAAATCGGCAGTTCGCGGTTGCCGTTGCAGTATCGTTTTGAACCGGGCGGCGTCGAGGACGGCATCCAGTTGAAAATTCATCAAGCCGCGTTGCCGCAAGTCAGTGACGAGCGACTGGGGTGGCTGGTTCCTGGATTGCTGCAGACCAAGCTGGTCGCGATGATCAAATCGCTGCCCAAGCGTATCCGGCGAAACCTTGTGCCTGCGGCTGACGTTGCCGCGAAAGTCGCCCAAGAACTGGCTCCCGAATACGGCCAAGTGCCATTCATGCCGTCGGTGTGTGCCGCGTTTTCGCGGCATGCTGAAATGCCAGTGACGGCGGATGATTTTCAGTCTGAAAAACTGGATGACTATCTGCAGTTCCTGGTCACCGTGGTCGATGACGATGGCAAAACGATCGCCAGCGGCCGTGAAGTTCAACCGCTAAAAGAAAAATTAGGCTCGGCGAAGGACCAACCCGAGGCCGCTGAAGCAGATGATTCCGATGAGTCGTGGGCTCGTGAGTCGATGACCACCTTTGGTATCGAATCGTTGCCCAAAGAGGTGGTGAGGACGCGAGGCGGAGTGAAAGTCGCACAATACCCGGCGTTCTTTGACAAGGGCGATGGAGTGGCGATCCGACTCGTCTCGGATTTAGCGACCGCCGAAGCGATGTCGCGTCAAGGATTGACGCGACTGTTTGCATTGACGGAGAAGAAAGAGTTGCGGACTCAGGTGCGATGGCTGCCGTCACTCGAGCAAGCGAAGGTAAAGCTGAGCGGAGTCGTGTCGGCCGCCTCAGTCGAATCACAGTTGATCGACCTGTTAGCCCGCATTGCCTTCGTCGAAAACGAACCGGTCGTTCGCAACAAAGCGGCATTCGATCAGCGACGTGGCGAACGAGCACGACGGATCGCCGAAGCGACGCAAGAGGTTGCCACGTGGTTGTCGGCAATGGCGGACGCCTATTTTGCTGCACGACGTCAGATCGAATCGACCACGGGAATCCGTTTCGATCAAGCGATGCGGGATGTCCGGCAGCAGATGGATTGGTTGATTCACGATCAATTTCTTGCCGCCACCCCCTGGGAATGGCTCAAGCACTATCCGCGGTACTTCAACGCAATTGCCTATCGATTGGATAAATTGACCAGCGGCTCGGCGCCACGTGATCGCGAGGGAACCGAAACGGTCGAGAATCTGCGTCAGCGGTGGATGGCGACGCTGCCAGAGAGCGAGCGAAATCCGCGTGATCAATCGGCAACCGAAGTCCGCTGGATGATCGAAGAATTGCGAGTCAGCCTGTTTGCTCAGCCGCTCGGCACCGCAATCAAAATCTCGCCCCAACGCTGCGAAAAAGCCATCGCCAAACCGTAGCGAAAGTCGCGGGCGGCTTGTTGATTTCGTGAAGTTTCCTGCGGCAAGGGTGTATGATGGACTTCCTAGTCCGTCAATGGTGTATTGGACGGACTAGGAAGTCCGTCGTACGACTAAATCAACAGTCCGTCAAGACTTGCGTTGCAAGGGACTTCATCCGTATCGCATCGCTGAGCGATCTGGATGTCGGTCTTGGAAAGACCGACGTACGTGGCACGTAGCCGACGTCTCTCCGAGACTCGGAGGTGCTAGATGCGACAAACTCTCAGGTGCGAATGAAACTGGCAATACGCAAACAATTATCGATGTCTGGCCTCGAGTCGTTTTTAAGAGTGCCGAAGGGGCAGCAAAAGCCTGTACACCAACGTTTCCGGCCGTACCGTTCGTACCGGGCACCCTGCTGTTTCAATTGGAATCGGATAGACCGACAAATTCTTCCAATTCGGTCATTTTGGATAAGTCCTGCATGGCTTTAGGAAATGCATCGTTTGCTGCGTCAATTCCAAGCCATTGGAACTCGGCGTCAATTCTTCCCTTCGTGGCTTGAAGTTGCCCATCAATTTGACGAACTCTTGCCGAGTTCGTTGTGACCATTTCGGGCCGCGGCATGCCCTCGAAGTGCGAATAGATGACATCTTGATCTGTATGGTCGACGAATCCTTCATCTCCGTAACCGTGATCCACCTCGCTTTTAAATCCAACAGGAACTAAAAGCTTTTTGTCAAATCGCAGACGTCGTCGTCCCTTTGATTTGATTTTGTATATTGCCGTGATTGTGAGTATTTTATCACTCTCATCAATCGACAGATAAGAGCCCGATCCGATGGCAGTGGTCAACTCAGCAACCGAGCGTTCGGTTCCCTCAAATGCCGTCGGAAATTGCTCCAACCCGACCAGAGCAAGATTTGGAATCGGGGATTTTGTTAACGCCTGATCGAATGAAGTTGCTTGAAAGCTGGCTGATCGGTCACCTATCCGCTTAAATCGACAACCGTTCGCATTCACCTCGCAGACAACGACGTCGAGGTCTTTTCGTTCCGTTTGATTGGCCAACGCCAATTCAAACGGAACCTTCACTCGATGATAGGCGTACAAGCAGCGTTCCTTGTCCCGGTCCATCTGGATTCTCAGGTTGGTGGTTGCAAGCAAGCAATTCTTTCCAGAGAACGTGCTTTCTGTTTCCGTCAGACGAATTCGCACATCGTATCTTGGAATTGAATTCCACGTCGCTAGATGACCCGAAACATAGCTCAACGCATCTTCACGCTCGGTAGGATTCTGGCCAAACCCAATCCCAGAAAGAAGCAGAAGGATGGTCGTGAAATAGGCTGCTTTATTCATTAAAAAGCCGTCGTCAGGCGTGGTGTAGTGAAGGACTCCATCTTTTTTTACAACGGTGGTGGTGTGAGTTCCGGGCATGGGGCTCCATCTGCGGAATACGCCTCCTTTTTGACACCCCAGTCAAAGGGGGCCGTGTTATCGCCACTTGTCTCGCTCGGCGGACATTCGGTGTAACCAGTGCAGCCTCGTTCCAATGAACAATGCACGTCATGCCATTTTGCACAGCCAGTCGAATGGTTTACTAACATGATTCATTCCTTAAAGCGTTAATGACGGCTAGGCATGAAGATCCGCATGGATTCCGAAACTCGTTTTCCAGACACAGGGTCAAGGAAAGATAGTTCGACGCTGGATTTGGTGGCAATCTCGTCTTTCCCGCAAAACATTTCCAGTCGAAAAATATTGGGGGCGACCGTCGCGATTTCAGTGTCCAGTTGCATTTCGCCAGCACGGATATCTAATGAGTTTTTTACTCGGTCGCTAACTTTAGTGCGGCTATCTTTGTTTAGTCTTAGCATGACGCTCGCAGTAACCCGGTCACTTTCGTCGATCGGATGAAAGCGAACCAGTCTTGGGTAGACGTCAAACGATTTAGCTGCAGTGACAATAACGGGAATGCTGTCCTCGTACCCTGTCTCCATCGATTCAACGGTTATCAGACCCGTTTTTGATTTTGATAGATCGAAGTCATCGGGTATTGAGAGGGTGATCATTCCTGTTTCGAGATTCAACGCTCCTTTTAAGCCTTTTAATGGTTCGCTAAACCGGATGTCGACGCTATCAGAAGAAGCACGCTTGCCTGCCGTAATCGGTATCGAGTGCTGTTCCCCCTTTGAGTGTGCTACATGCACTATCCTTGGGCGGAAGCTCACAAATCCACCGTACGCAATTTTCAGCTTCACGAAAAACTGAGACTTGCCGTCCAGCAAGCCTCGGAATGCCACTTGTTGATTTTGTGAGGTTGGCTGACGCTTGGTCGAAATGGACACCTGAAAGTCTTGACTGCCGCCTTCTGGGATACGGCCCCGCACGGGGGTCACTTTCGTGCATCCGCAAGTCATATCCAGCCCATCAAAACCTAAAGCATCAGGCGTCCGGTTGTGCACGGTCACTTTGAAACTAATTGTCTGTTCGGGACGGTATTCGCCCAGGTCGACGATTGGGACTCGATCGTCGCGTTGCCCGAAAACTTCAATCTCAATCGAATCCGGCGCATCCGAAGCGGCTTCAGCAATCGAAGAACTTGGTGTGATGGTCATCGCTAAGATGATAGGAAGTGCAAGTGTGACGGTCCTTCGATCAAACATGGCTGATCCTCGATTGCTGCACCCGAAAAAAATTTATGCTGTACCTGGCACCGATGAACCTATCATCATCAAAGTTCAATGCAACGGAATTCTATACAGTGCATCGGAGAAATTTGCGTGGTGAATTTCTGGAGCTCAGCATGGAAGACAAGGGAGGGGAATTGCCCGTTGTCTCGTGCATGTTCGCCGAAAAGGGGAGCGATCGGTGCCAGGCACCTAATTTCCGGCACCCAATTTCCCCTGACACCGAAGAGAGAGTAGCGGACTCAGGTGAGATGGCTGCTGTCGCTCGAGCAAGCCAAGGTGGAGCTAAGCAGGGGCCTTTCTGCCGCCTCAATCGAATCACAATCGCGCCCCAACGCCGTGGCAAATCTATCGCCACCCCCTTATCCCGCTCCATGTCTCCATGTCTCCATGTCTCCATGTCTCCATGTCTCCGTGTCTCCCCCTCTCCCCTCTCCTCACTCCTCACTTCCCCTTCACTCCTCAAACTTCATCTCCCGCGTATCCCGTTCCATCCCCGTTGGCACCGTTAGCGGCGTATAGAGTTCGGGGCGGCGAGCGCGGATCCAGCTGCGGCCGGTGGCATCGGTCATCAGACCAGCGTCCAGGTCGGCGATCACCATCGCGTCGTCTGCTTTCCAAGTTTCCGTGATCACACGGCCGTAAGGATCCAGGATCATTGCGTTGCCGGTGCGGATCTCGTCATCATCGACTCCCACACCATTACTGAAGATCAAGAAAATGCCGTTGTCGTGAGCCCGGCTTGGCAACCAACGCATTAGCCAGCCTCGTCCTTTATCGCTTCGAAATTCTTTTTCGATCGTCTCAGGGTCCGCGTGCCGGTTGTCCCACAGTTGCCGGTCAATGATCCCCATCAAGTTCGGGTTCTTGCTGCGTACTGCTCCGGTTTGATGCGGAGCCAACAAGATTTCTGCACCACGAAGAGCGGTGATGCGTACGTTTTCGATCAAGTTGCAGTCGTAGCAAATCAGGACGCCGACACGAAAGCCATCGGGCAGATCGAACACCGTGTACTCCGTGCCGCTGCGGATCGCGGTGTGCTCGAACGCCTGCAGTTTGCGGTGGCAGTGGACCGTTCCATCGGGCAAGGCGACGACATAGCTATTGTAGAACTCGCCACGCTCGCTGACTTCGACGAGCCCCGCACCGATGCTGATTCCGTATTGTCGTGCCAACCTGATCAATCGTTGAGTGCTGGGGCCATCCGGGATCGATTCTGCAAGTTGGCCAAGTTGCTCAAGCGACAGATTGCGAATGAACCAATACCCGGTGACACAGCATTCCGGAAACACCACCAGTCGCACATCTTGGTTGGCGGCTTGGCCAGCGAACGCTTCGATCTTTGCAAAGTTCGCCTCCTTGTCCGCGGGTGATGCTTCGAACTGAACCGAGGCAACACGGATGGTGCGAGAGGCTGCTGGTTTCGTATCCGATGTTTGCATTTGATTGTTGGGGGGATGGGAGACAAGGGCGGGGGGATGGGAGCCGGAGCGTAGCAACGTTTCGGCTCGTCAGCGGAGTGGGGGAAGCGGTTTTTCGGCATTTTACCCGATGTGATGGGAAAAACAGTATGATGATCCCCGTCCCGCCCCCGCCTCAACGACTGCGACCTGCGTCACCTGCCCCATCTCACCAAAGTTTCTTTTTGAACAAGGTCTCCCAATATGCAATATTCCCACCCGGCTGTCTCTTCGCTTTCCCCTCTGCTTATCTCACTTTGGGCTTGGGTGCTGCTCGCCCTGCCAACGTTCGCAAACGATGCGGCGATTGATCTGGAGGTCACGCTACGTCTGCCGCCGACCTCCGAGAATCCGCGAAACAGCGAAGGTGACTTCATCCAGCTCGCTGATGGCCGCATGCTATTTGTCTATACGCATTTCACGGGCGGTGGCGGCGACCATGCCTCTGCCCACCTTGCCGGTCGGTATTCAGCGGACGGCGGTAAAACGTGGGACGCGACGGACACGCGGATTTTGGAGAACGAGGCGGGGTTCAACATCATGTCGGTATCGCTACTGCGACTGGCCGACGGACGCATTGCGATGTTCTATCTGAGCAAGCAATCACTTGCAGATTGTCGCCCCGTCGTCCGATTTAGCAGCGATGAGGCCGCGACGTGGACTCTGCCACAGACGATCATTCCCGATTCCGAGGTTGGCTACTATGTATTGAACAACGATCGCGTGATACAGCTGCAGAGTGGCCGGTTGGTGATGCCGGTGGCGCTGCACCATTCGCCAAAATGGGACAAGCCTGATTGGGCTGGCCGTGTGCTGTGTCACCTCAGCGACGACGCAGGCAGTACGTGGCGTCCGAGTAAAACCGTCTTGCAAGCTCACGATTCAAGCAGCGGCAAGCGGCATTTCACGCAAGAGCCTGGCGTGGTCCAGCTTCGAGGTGGTCGCGTGATGATGTTCGTACGCTCAGACGCTGGCAGCCAGCTCATCAGTCATTCATCCGATGGCGGCGAAACCTGGTCGCCGCTGGTGCCCTCTACTCTGCATTCCCCCACGTCGCCCGCCACGATCGAGCGAATTCCTGGAACGGATAGCTTGGTTTGCGTCTGGAATGATCACACCAACATTGCAGCAGAATTACGAGGGAAACGCACTCCATTGTCACTCGCCGTCAGCAACGACGAAGGCAAGACATGGGGACCATCGATCACTCTATTTAACAATCCCAACGGCTGGTACTGTTACACCGCGATCGAGTTCACCGCAGACGCGATGCTACTAGGCCACTGCGCTGGCGACCGCAAGAAAAACAACGGCCTCGCCGAATCGCAAGTCACTCGGATTGAGTTGGACGAGCTGACCAAGGGTCAGTGAGCTTCGTAGCTCGCACGTTAGTTTTGAAGTTGCGTTCGTTTGAAGAGCCGAAGGCACGACAGAATCTAGCGTGGGGCAAAGCCTCTGGTTTTCTGTATTCGGCAAGAGGTGACCGATACGAGTCACCTCTCCCGAGCGCAGCTGGGAGCGACCGTGTTAGAATTCGGCAATAGCCGCTTATCAAAAAGTTAAATTTTGATTCGATGGAAGCCCCCGATGCGCAGTACTGAAGGACGCAGGGGGGCTCCTGTGTCAGCGTCGTTCTGTGTA